>CAJKFS010000044.1 GCA_905199225.1 uncultured Collinsella sp.
GCTGCGGGAACGTCCTATCCGCTCAATGTGTTCGGCTGAGATCGGAAATCAACCGGTACAAGGCAGGTAGCTGTGCAAACTGGCCGCACGCCCACCCGTGGCGTCCGGTCTGCGAGATCAAGGATATAGGTATATGGGAAAGAAACTCGATAAGAAGGCCAATGCCGCCGTGGCCAAGGCCCCTAAGAGCGCCAAGACGGGCAAGGCCGTCAAGAAGCTCCGCAAGCTCGAGGGTAAGCTGTGGACCCGCGAGTACCTGCTCAAGATTGCCGAGTTCGATGGCGCGACGATTGCCCCCGCCAACGGCGCCGCGGCCCGCGCCGATGCTATGGGCACCCTTGCCGGCGAACATCACAAGCTCCTGACCAGCAAAAAATTCGTTGAGCTCGTGCGCTCTCTTGCGCGTGAGACGGTCGCGGGCGAAAAGATCGACGACCCGCAGCTGCTCGACGAGATTCGCGTGCTCAGCCGCGACCAGCGCGAAGCCAGCGCCATCCCCACCGAGGAAGCCGAGGCCTGGACCAGACTCACCTGCGAGGCCGATGCCGTGTGGCACAAGGCCAAGGCGGCCAACGACTGGGCGAGCTTTGAGCCCTATGTCGACAAGATCGTCGGTCAGCTTAAGCATCAAGCTGAGCTCAGGGACCCCAAGCGTGACCCGTACGATGTATGGCTCGACCAGTACGAGCGTGGCCTTTCCACCGAGAGCTTCGACGCGTTTTGCGATGAGGTCAAGGCCACCGTCGTGCCGCTCGTGCATGCCATCGGTGAGCGCGGCCAGCAACCCGCTGCCGACTTTTTGCACGCCCATGTGCCCGAGGCTGCCCAGCGCGCCATGAGCTTTGACCTGATGAAGCTTGTGGGCCTGGACCTGGACAACACCACGCTCGCCTTTACCGAGCATCCGTTTAGCGAGGGCTTCTCGGTGGGCGACGCGCGCATCGCCACGCATATCCACGAGGACGATTGCATCTCCAACGTCTACAGCATCATCCACGAGGCCGGCCACGCCATGTACGAGCTGGGCGTGAACCCCGCTTACGCGCGCACCTGTCTTGAGGGCGGAACCTCCATGGGCATCCACGAGAGCCAGAGCCGCTTCTTCGAAAACACCGTTGCTCGCAGCCGCGCCTTTATGGGCCCGCTGCTCGAGGTCTTGCGCCGTCACGCGCCCGAGGTCTACGGCAACGTGGACGAGGACGCGCTCTACCGCGCCGTGAACATTGCGCAGCCGTCGCTGATCCGCACCGAAGCCGACGAGCTCACCTATCCGCTGCACGTTATGGTGCGCTACGAGATCGAGCGCATGCTGTTTGCCGGCGAGGCCACGGCCAAGGATATCCCCGCGCTTTGGAACCGCTTTATGGACGAGTACCTGGGCATTCCGGTTCCCGACGACACGCGCGGCTGCCTGCAGGATACGCACTGGAGCGGCGGCTCGTTTGGTTACTTCCCCACCTATGCGCTGGGCAGTGCCTACGACGCCATGTTTGTGCCAGCCATGTGCCGCGACGGCGTCGACCTTACCGGCGCCTGCGCGAGCGGCGACCTGGCACCCGTCCGCGCGTGGCTGGGCGAGCACATTTGGCAGTGGGGCCGCGCCAAGGACGCTCCGGAGCTCATCAAGGGCGCCTGCGGCATGACGTTCGACGCCCGCTACTACTGCAGCTACCTGCAGGACAAGTTCACCACGCTCTACGAGCTGTAGGACATAACCGACACGCCAACGCAAAGGGGGGCGCCGCAGAACCAATCCGCGGCGCCCCCTTTCTCCACCTAGTCCGTTAACGTCAATGTTTTGGCACCGTCGAGCCGTTACGCGGTTTGGTAAAACCGCGTAACTACAAAGCTTCCAGGGCGCCTGCGATGCGCTTCATGGCGGCGTCAGCGGCTGCTTGGTCGGGTGCCTCTGCCAGCACGCGGATCACCGACTCGGTTCCGCTCTTGCGCACGAGCACGCGGCCCTCGCCCGCCAGCGATGCCTCGGCCTCGGCGATGGCGTTCTGCACGCCCATGCTATCCAGCGCGGCATCCTTATCGGCCACGCGCACGGCCACCTGCGCCTGCGGCAGCAGCTTGCACGGCGCCGTGAGCTGCGAAAGCGTCTCGCGCTCGGCACGAATCACTTCCATCACGCGCAGCGAGGTCATAATGCCGTCGCCCGTGCGCTCGATATCGCCAAAGATCGTATGGCCCGTCTGCTCGCCGCCCAGGCTGTAGCCGCCCTCGCGCATCTTGGCGTACACGTGGCGATCGCCCACGCCGCTGGTCACGGCACTCAGGCCGGCAAGCTCAAGCGACTTGATCAGACCAAAGTTGCTGGCGATGGTCGGCACCACGGTACCGCCCGAAAGGCGGCCGTGCTTGTTCAGGTACACGCCGCACACGTACAGGATCTGGTCGCCGTCAACCACGCGGCCGCGCTCGTCCACGGCCAGGCATCGGTCGGCATCGCCGTCGTAGGCAAAGCCCACGTCTAGGCCCTGCTCCACCACGTGGCGCTGCAGACGCTCCATGTGCGTCGATCCACAGTCGACGTTGATGTTGAAACCATCGGGCGCGGCGTTAATTACACGCACATCGGCGCCGAGCGCGTCGAACACCGGCTTGGCGACCGAGGACGCCGAGCCGTTGGCGCAGTCCAGGCCGATCTTGACACCCTGCAACGAAAAGTTGGCGCTTGCAATGAGCGAGGCGATGTAGCGGTTGCGGCCCTGCATGTAGTCCACCGTGGCGCCGATGTGGTTGCCCGTGGCCAGCGGCACCTCGCTCTTACCATCGATGTAGTCCTCGATGAGCTCCAGCACGTCCTCGTCCATCTTAAAGCCGTCGCTGTTGACGAGCTTGATGCCGTTATCGCAAAACGGGTTGTGGCTCGCGCTGATCATGATGCCGCAGTCGAAGCAGCCCTCGACCGTCTGATGCGCCACGCCCGGCGTCGGGATTACGTGCAGCATGTAGGCGTCCGCGCCGCTCGCGACCAAGCCGCTCACCAGCGCCGCCTCGAACATATAGCTCGAACGACGCGTGTCCTTGCCCACGATCACGCGTGCCTTAGCACTGCGATTGGCGCCGTAATACCAACCCACAAAACGGCCGATCTCATAAGCGTGCTCCACCGTCAGCCCAACGTTGGCCTCGCCGCGAAAGCCGTCGGTGCCAAAGTACTTCATGCGCTCTCCTTATAAAAATGGGGCGAACAGATTATCTGTCCGCCCCAAAATGGTACTCGATTATCTGGACTACCAGAAAAACCCTACGCCGACGCGCTGTCGCGAGCCGCCTGGCACGTGGGGGTCTGGCGCAGCGTAAGCGGCTTATCCCCCGCCTCGGCCGACGTGGTCAGCGTATAGGTGATCGTCGTCGTCTCGCCCGCATGCAGGTCAACGGTTCCCGAATAGAAGGGAATGCCATGCCACGTGGCAGCGCCAAGCCCAAACTGGGTGCCCTCGACGGTAAGGTCCGAAATGTTGCCACCCGTCGGGGCGAACAGCGAGACATTCAGGCGCTCGTCATCACGCGCGGCATCGGGTGCGCTCGCCGCAACGTAGTCGGGCAGCTTGCCGGCCTCTTCCTGCGTCATGATGTTCGTCAGGGTGACGGTGATGCGATAGGAGCACGTGCCGTCGCCATTCTTGACGCCCTGGCCAATCTGCGTATCGGCGTTGAGGTACCAATCGAGCTTGGAGAAGCTCAGGTTGTTAAAGTAGACACCGGCAACGGGATCCTCGCTCGGGTCGTCCGGATCGGGCAGCGAGGCGTCGATGTTCATTTCCTTGATAGCGTTCTGCTCGTCGTCGTTTTTCATCCACGCGATCAGGCGGCCCTCTTCGGCACCACGCTCAACGGCGCTGACGAGCTTCGTAACATCGACATCACCGATGCCGCCGAGAATCTTGTCGAAGGCGGCGCTGGCAACGGCTGCAAAGATGCCGTCCGACTCCTCGACCGGATAGTTCCAGTACATGTCGTGCATGAGGACTTTGGCCGCATTGGTGCCGTCGACAACCGTGCCGTCGGGCAGCGAGACATTGCCGACAAGGCCCAGCAGATACTGCAGGAACACCGGGTCGATACCGATGACGCCATCAACGTCTTGGCCATACTCGGACTTCCACAGAGCGGCGACACGCTGCGAGTTGCGCGGCCAGTCGGGCGAATAGGTGTTACCCGAGTTGTACAGGTTGCTGTGATTGCCGAACAGCGCCTCGTCCTCTTCGTCGACGCTCTCGACCGCTTCATCCTCGCTCAGTCCAATACGGGGAACAAAGTCGCCGATCGACATCTGGCCGTCGGTAACCGAAATCAGACCCTGCGAGCCGCCAAAGCCGCCGCAAGCACGAATCTCAACGTTGTTCATGGCGTACATGAGATAGTTGCGCGTCTGGCCGTTGGCGCCGAGCATCTGGGGAAGGACAGGGGCGACCTTCTCCGCTGCATCGACCGCGCCGCTTAGGGTGGCAAAGCCATCCTTTGCCTTATCGACCAGCTCGGTCACCTGGGAAATATGCGTGTCGCCAATGCCCTGGATCTTCTCGTTGGCACTCTTGAACACCTTCGAGCTGCTGGAAAGCGAATCGGCAACGGCCTGCAGCGCAGAAACGTTGATCATCCCGTCCTGGAACAGCTTGCCGGGTGTTGCCTGCGAAAGATTGTCGGCCATGGGGACCAGCGCGTTGCTCGAGACATCGGACAGGGCGTCGATCATGGTACGGGCCGCATTGATGTCGCTGCCGTACACCGGAATAAACGAAGCCGCCGTCCACAGCGGGCTCGAGGTCTCCGCCTTCATGCTATCGCAGAGCTCGTCGATCTTCTTCGCGTCGTCAGGCAGCGTCGAAAAATCGCCCGACGTGACCTTGTCCTTAAGGCCACCGACGATCTCGACAGCCTCCTTCGCTTCGCTCTTTACGGTCTTTGCCGAGTTAAGCAGCATAAAGCCGCTTGCGCCAAGCGCAACGAGAAGCACCGCGACTACAACGGCAATAATGGCGCCGGTGTGACGCTTTTTGCGCTCGCCCTTGCGATGGCGATGACGGACCAGACCGTCAGAGGTCGAACTCGGCGAAGCGTCGCCACCGTAGTTCAAGCCAAAATCGTAATAATCTTCCTTGGAACCCGAGCCCGCAAACTCGGCACCGCTATCATCCAGGCGGGCGAACGTGCCAGTCTCGGAGGCGCCGGTGTAAATCGTGCCAAGGTTACCCGTAAGCCCCGCGCCACCGGCAGAGGGAGTATTGTTGGCGGCCTTGTCGGCATTAACGTTGCCGGCGGCATTCGCGGCGTTGGCAGCACCTGCGTTGTTCGCGGGTACCGAAGGAGCCCCGCTCGGCTGCGACGTGGAGGTTGCACCACCCGCAAAGACATTCCCTCTTGCACGGCCGGTCTTTTTTGCCTTTTGAGACTGCTCGTACAGAGCGGTAAACATCGCTGTCTCGCCCGGGGACACGCGCTTACCGGAACCGCCCTGTCCAGCGCCGCCCGGCGTGCCGGCCTTACCAGCCCCGTTCGGACGCGGCGGAACTGCAGGACGGCCGCTATCGCTGCCCTTAAAGTGATTACCAGCCATAAAGAAATCCTCGCAATTGAGTCGCAATGAAAAAGTCCATAACGTTACTAGTTTATGGCATTTTGAGCATCGACAGCTAAACTCCAGACACGGACATCAATTGGCGAAAATGCGGCACAACACCTTTTCCGTCTTGGCAGCGGCGTCAGCTACACCGTGAGGAACATCATCACGATGATCATGGCAAAGCCGATAAGGTCGGTCGGCAAAAACACCGTGCCCAGCATAACGGCGCTGGTGATGGTCGCCGAGACGGGCTCCACGGTTCCGATGAGACTCGCACGCACCGAGCCGATGTCCTTAACGCCCTGCATATAGAGCATGTAAGCAAAAAACGAGCCGATAACCACGAACACCGCGAGCGCCTCGACGCCGGCAGCGTCGAGTGCCGGCACATGCGCCCAGGGCTGCACGAAGACACATGAGATCACGCCCGCCGTGAGCATTGCCGAGCCCGTGACGATGGGGCTGCCGTATTCGGGCAGGATCTTGGCGGGAATCACCGCCATACACGCGGCGCTGACCGCACACATAAGACCTGCTGCCAGGCCAAGCGGCGAGATATTCAGGCTGGTGGGGTCGCCGCCGGTGGCGATTAAAAAGGTTCCACCCAGAGCCAGGCCAATGCCGATGACTTCGCGAGTACGCGGCATGCGGCGATCGATCACGCAGGTGTAGCCCATGATGATAACGAGCTGCAGGCACTGGAGCACCGTCGCGGTTCCGGCGTTCGTCAGGCGCACGGCCGAAAGATAGCAAAACTGGTTGAACAGCAGGCCAAAGGCGGTAAAGAGCAGCAGCTGCTTGCGATCGGCGGGTGTGGTCCAAAGCTTGACCAGGCGTGCGCGGTCGCGCGTGACAACCACAGCCATAAAGAGCAGGCCGGCGAGAATCTGACGCACGCTCATAAGCCACAGCGTATCGACATGGTAGGTATCGAACAAAAAACTCGCGCTGGTGCCCGAGAAGCCCCAAAACGAACCGCCCACCAGCGTAGCCAAGACGCCCGTGATCATCTTGCGCGTCGAAGCGCTGTTCAGGCGGTCGCGCCATGCGCGACGGGTGTTGCGGCTGAGCTCGTCGGTGCCCTCGGGCACATCAATGTTCGATATATCGGTCATCGGCACCGAAGCCCCTGCGCCTTCGACCTGCTCGACACACTCTTTGCTCATTCCACTCCCCCGAAACAGCCTGGAAACAATTCGGTTTACCTTACCACGGCGAAGTCACCAGCTGGAGGCTTGTCCGCTTATCGGTAGGACAATTCCGCAGGCGTCTTTCCATAGCTCGATACCGCAATGGCCTTGCATTATGCGACAGCCAAATCGCGGCAGCAGGCTCTTTTGAAATGGATGCGACAAAGCCCCCGAATTCCACAATGTAAGCGATTTTTAAAAATGTTCTTGCCACCGAGTTCAGGCTCCGTTATATTATCCCTTGCGCGCTTGCGCACCCTTGATCGGGCGTTTAGCTCAGGGGGAGAGCGCTTCCCTGACACGGAAGAGGTCAGAAGTTCAAATCTTCTAACGCCCACCAAATGTTCGCAGCTCAGAGGCTATGTCCTCTGGGCTGTTTTTGTATCTGTCCAACTGATGTCCAAACAGCTGTCCAAATTCGGCGGGATTCACCGGACGATATGGAATGTCAAGTTATGCATGGACTTGAGTATCGGCACCTTGAGGTGCCGATATAATGCCACCAATATTCCATAATCATCTAACCATTATTCGGTTCATGTGATTCGGGAGCCGGACTCTTCAGTTTCTGGTCGTAGGGTAGAATTGTTTGCATGATGGATGATGCTAAGAAACTCACAGCTTGGGGTATGGATGACGGCGTGCATGATGCGCTATCCCTTAAGCCCATAACGACTCCTGAGCAGCAGATCGATCTGCTCAAGGGCAAGGGCGTCACGTTTGAGCGCTGTGCGGAGGAGCGCGCGCTCGATATCCTTTCGAGTGCTGAGACCTACCTACACCTCTCCGCCTACCGGGTGCTTTTCCAGCGCCATGAGGACGGCTTCGACGCTGGGAAGTTCGTGAGCCTCGACTTCGGGGACCTCTTGGACGTGAGTTCTCTTGACGACGTCCTACGCGAGACGTTTCGCCTCATGGCGAAAGACGTCGAGCGCGCGGTCAGGGCATGGCTCGTGTCCGAGGCCGCCGGGCGCGGGGAGGACGGCTATGGCGTCGTCGCCGACTTCGTGTCCTCCCTGCCGCGCGGCTTTCGCGAGGGGCTGAGACGCGACCTCGTATCGCGGTCCCAGGCGGACGAGTACGCTGGGTCGCTGATCGACCACTGCCGGGATGCCATGCCCGTATGGGTGCTGTTGGAAGTGGCACCGTTCGGGACGCTGCTCGCCTTTTACCTCTTCTGCGTTGAGCGCTGGGAGGAGGTGGGTAGGCGGGAGATTCACTACGCTCTCAAGGACGTGAAGGCCGTCCGCAACTGCGCGAGCCATGCGGGCTGCCTATGCAACGGCTTCGTGCCCGAGCGCGAGACGAGGCACGCAACCTCGGGAGTCGCGCTCGAGTGGCTGAACGCCCACGGCATCCGCAACAGCAAGGGCCGTCGAGCCAGACTGCGCAACCGTCGCACGCAACAGCTCGTGACCACCGTGGCGCTGCATGACATGCTTGTGGGCAAGCGCGCCGCCCCGGCAGCGCTTGACGCGGTCGCTGGCCTCCGTCCCCTAATGGACGACGCGATCGCGCGCTATGGGACGCAGAACCCCCTCGTGTCCCACCTTGCGTTTCTTGCGAGGGTTCTTGACGTGGCACGAGGCTGATGCCATGATGTACGCAGATGCAAAAACCTTTGAGGTTTTGTAAGGGCCGGTCCTCTCGGGGACTGGCCCTAGTTGTTTGTGGGACCTGAATTGATGCTGGATGCCATACGGTGACAAGGAGAACAACCGGTGGGTGATGTGATGAACGGCGAGGAGCTCAACGGTGTAGTCGCGTCAGTCAGGAAACTCTCCCATTCTGACCTTCCTGCACTGCTCTCCCTCTGCCTCGGCAACCCGCAATACTACGCATTCCTCGACGAGGAGCCGACGCTGGACGCGCTCGCCGCCGAGATGGTCGAGCTGCCTCCCGGCTGCTCCCCAGATCAAAAGTCCTATCTTGGCTTCTTCGATGCCGGCGGGAATCTCATCGCCGTACTCGGCCTCGTCCGGGGCTATCCAGCGGAGGGGTGTGCCTTCATCGGGTTCTTCATGGTCGACGCCTCTCGGCAGGGGACAGGTGTCGGGAGCCTGCTCATCTCACAGTTGCTCAACCGCCTCCGCTGCGAGGGCGTTTCTCGTGTGCGCCTCGCCTACGTCGAGGGGAACGAGCAGTCCCGCCGCTTCTGGGAGAAGTGCGGCTTCGTCGAGGTGGATGCACCAATCGGCCAAGGTGAATATAGGGTCGTACCTATGGAGTACCGGCTGACGTAGCCTATGTGACCTGAGTTCTCTGCATATGAGGCACGAAGCTCAGCGAAGAATCGGGACGAAAGAACTGGAGATCAAAGGCGCGATCGGACACCTTCTCAGCCTGCCACGGTGGTGACGGAGGCTGCCATGAGGAAGGTGCTGCGAGCGCCTATGACAGGAGAATCTTCTCGATAGATGTTGACGCCTGATACCTAGCGTCGTATAGTGTGTGTAGCACAGTATACGACGAAGGAAGGTGTGCGGATGGAGGCCCAGATGAAGCGCGGTTTCCTGGAGGCCTGCGTGCTCGCGGCCGTCTCCGGCGAGGAGTCCTACGGCTACCAGATCGTGAAGGACGTGCCGGCGAGCATGGGGCTCACGGAGTCGACGCTCTACCCGCTGCTCAAGCGCCTGGAGAAGGGCGGATACATCACGGCGCGCTCCGCCGAGCACAACGGGCGGCTGCGCCGGTACTACCGCATCACGGACGCCGGGCGTGCGCGCATCGAGGAGTTCCTGGCCGAGTGGCCGTCCGTACGGGAGATTTACGCATACGTTGAGGGGGCGCACCATGACGCGCGATGAGTTTCTGGGCCGGTTGGGCGAGCTGCTCGCCTGCCTGCCGGCCGAGCAGGTGGAGGAGACCAAGGCGTTCTATGCGGAGGCCATCGCCGACCGCATGGAGGACGGTATGAGCGAGGAGGAGGCCGTGGCCGCCATGGGCACGCCCGGCGAGGTTGCCGAGGCCACGCTCGACGACCTGCCCGCCGTGCCGCGCGCGATCGCGAGGACGCGCCGGCGCAGCACCGCGCTGCTGTGGGTGCTCGCCATCGTGGGGTCGCCGGTGTGGGCGCCGCTGCTCGTCGCCTTCGCCGCCGTGGCTTTCAGCGTCTACGTCTGCATCTGGGTGCTGGCATTCTGCGTGTGGGTCATCGCCGTGGCGCTCGGCGCCGTGGGCGCGGCGGCGCTCGCGCTCGCGGCGGCGGGCGTGACCGTCGGCCACGTGCCCTATGTGCTCGCGATGCTGGGCTGCGGCCTTGCCTTTATCGGGGCGGCACTCCTCGTGGGCGCGGGGGCCTGGGCGGCCTCCAAGCAGATTGCGCGCCTCTCGGCGCTCTGGGCGAGGAAGGTCGCCTCGCCCTTCTGGAAGGTCAAGGGCGAGAAGGACGACACTGCCGCGTACCTTGCGGCGTAGAAAGGAGCGAGTACCATGACCAGCGCGAAGAAGATCTACCTCGCCGTGGCGGGCGGACTCGTTGCCGCGGGCGTCGTCCTCGCGGGCATTGGCTTTATCGCCTCGGGCTTCGACCCGGCCGTATTCACGACCCAAATCGACATGCGTGACGACACCGTCGTCCTCGGCGGCGTCGAGGTGGGCGACCCCGAGGGCATCCCGTTCATCGGCCAGCTCGCAGATTTGGGCGAGGTCGACACTTCCGGCACCACCGCGTCCGAGTCCCCTGCTGCCCCGGGGGCACCCACCGCTCCCTAGGCATAGCGCGCCCGGACGCCCCGTCCGTGGGGCTGTTCAAGCCTGTGGAACCCGAACCTCAACCTCAACCCAACCGGCCTCAAGCCTGCGTCGATTCGCTCCCCGCCCTACGCGGGGCCCGTGACGCATACCCAAAATCCGTCCGAGGAGAAAGGAACGCAATGACGACAGCCATGCCCCTCCGCCTTTACGGGGTCCCGGTGGACGTATAGACGTTGAGGGTCATGGCCGCATTTGCGTGACCGAGAAGATAGGAGACGGTCTTCACGTTCACCCCTTGGGAGATAAGGCGCGTGGCGAACGTGTCGCGGAGGTCGTGGAACGTGGCTCGCTTTCCGGCAACCCCGATGAGGTTCATCGCCTTGGCGAGCGACGTGAAGTCTTTCGTGATGCGGTCGGGCGTGTAGAACGAATCTCCGTCTCCGAGGACATAGCGGTCCTCTCGCGCGCTTGCCCCGAGAGAGCTCCTGAGGGAGCGCAGAGTATCGGCGAGCCCCTTCTCGAGGACGGCCTCCCGTTCGCCCGCCTCGGTCTTCGTGCCCTTGAGATAGGGCCTGCCATTCTACACCCCGACGGCGCGACCGACTCTGATTCTGTTGGCGACGAGGTCAACGTCGCCCCACCTGAGGCCAGCGACCTCCTCCCTTCTGAGCTCGGCGAGCAGCCCGAGGCGCGCCGCAACGCTCTGCTTGGTCGTGGGGGACGCGTCCAGGACGGATAAAAGCATCGAACGGCTCCTCTCGTCGAGCGCGTTCGGACGAGGCTTCCGACGCTTCGGCGGCTTGGTCGCCTTGTTGAAGGGGCTGCGATGGATATGGCCCATCTCGCAGGCGTAGTCCATAACCTGCTTGAAGAAGCGATGGTCCTTTGCAACGGTGTCGACGACGAGGCCGTCCGCGAGCAGGGCCACCTGCACGTCCATGACGTTCTCCGGCGCTATCTCTTCGATTGAGTAGCCCTCGAGATAGCGTGCGAGATGCTTGATGGAACTGCGGTAGTTGGTTGCGGTGCTCGCCTCTATCTGCTGGGAGCGCTCGAGCTCGTCAGCGTAATCCAACATGTACGCAATGAGCTCGCAACTTGAGGCGCCGTCGCCGTCCTGCTCGATCAGCTCCCTTCTGATGTCCTCCATGATGAGGGTCGCGGCTCGGCGAGAGGTCGCTTCGAACGATCTGGTTACGATGCTCGAGCCGTTTCTGTCGGTCCGGCAGAAGCGTGCCTGCCAGTGCCCCTTGCTTCGCTCGCGCAGGCTTCCTTTCGAGTAAGTTGCCACTGAGACCAGCTTCCGAATGTCTGTCCAAATGAATGATGTCTGCTGTCCAAACGCTGTCCAAAATAGGTTTGGACTCACCGTAACGGACGGCCTGTCTGGAATCATAGGGAATCAGAAAAGCCGAGATAGACGGACCAATCGGACGCTCTGGATGCATGAAGTGTGAAGATTGACTCACTGGGAAACGCCTGTTGGCGGAGCGGCAGGGCGCTGACACGGAAGAGGTCAGAAGTTCAAATCTTCTAACGCCCACCAAATGTTCGCAGCTCAGAGGCTATGTCCTCTGGGCTGTTTTGTTTTATGTCGCCAAATCAGCTGGCAGCTCCAACCGCCCAAGCAACCACCCTGCCCATACACAAAACCGCGTCAGCGACCCAAGTGCCTATCCCGGCTGACTCCGCAGTCAATCAAAACCGCCCCAATAGTCACCGAGGCCGAGACCAACACGTCTCGAACCCATCCGAGCCGCAACTTCTCAGCAAAACGCCGCGATGTCTGCGTCCTGCGGTATCCTTGAGCCACTTGCACCTGCAGCACCAAGGAGCCGCCATGCGCACCGAGCTCGATGTCCCCTTTTCGCACAAAGAAGAAGCCAAGGCGCTGGGCGCCAAATGGGACCGGACCAAGAAGATCTGGTATGTACCCAGCGGCGTCAACCCCGAGCCCTTTGCCGAGTGGCTGCCCGGTGTTGACCGATCCGACCCCTCAGCGCCGTATATATATCTAGTACTGGGCAAGCGCGAATGCTGGAAGTGTCACAAAGAGACCTCAGTCGCGGCCTTCGGCATTCCCTATCGAACCGATAACGACGACAGCATCGCCATCGCGCACGCGCCCAACGAAGCCGGGTACATTGCCATCGACACGGCCAACGCCAACGCACTCGCCATCGTGCCCGCTCTTGCCTGCGTACCGGGCGAGATCCGCGACTACCTTCATAAGCGCTGCGGCTACAAGCCCGTAGGCGCGCGAGCCTCCAAAGCCCCGTCGCTCGGCAACACGTGCACCAGTTGCGACGCGCTGCAAGGCAGCCGCTATCTGTTCGAGGAGCCCTCGTCCCCGTTTGCCCTCACTGCCATCAACAAGCTGCCGGCACTGGAGTTTATACGCGTCGAAGTTGCCGGCGTCTTTGGCGTCCCGGTCACGCGTACCGACTTTGACCAGGCGCTCTTTACCTGGGCACGCGACCATCACGCCGAGTTCCACAAGCAACTCGGTGAGGGGATTTATTTGTAGAGGCAAAAGACACTCACAGCCAACTCCTCCGCATCACCTATCCCTCGTCGCCGGCGTCGTACACGATATCGAGGCCACAAACAGGGCATTTCTCCGGATACACCGGCATATGAACGCCTGTCCGTTTTCTCACTTCGTCGCTGAGTCTGTCGCGCGCATCGATAAACCGAATGTCGAGACACGGTATTTGCGAGCCGCAGCAAGGGCAGGTGACGACAAACGACGCGCAATCAACCTCTACGCTCGGAAACATATTGTTGTCTATAAGGGCACACGGCAGTTTTCCGTACTTCCCCATCGCAATATCGCCTCGCCAGCTCATATACGCTCCCCTCTCGCTATACAAATCAGGAAGAGCATGCACCGGCGGGCGTGCGCGAGATTGCATCGCCACGCGATCCGATCAAACAACACGATCGTCAAAGAATGCCAAAGCCAAATTTCATCGTCGGTCGCACCCTGTCCGGCAAACTCAATATCGACGGGTATGTGCTTCAGATAACTCATGTCGGGCGCAAAACGAGGGTCCGGTCCGCCTTTATGAACAGGACCGTGCAGAACAAACCATCCGTTTTCGGGCTCGAACCGCTCAACAAACGCAAGGCCGAGCACCTTATAGCCCACCTCGGTTGCAAATATGACTCCGACTGGGACGCCACATTCCATGCAGTTGAGCATTTTACGGTTGTAATTCTGGTCTCGAAAACCAACGGTACCCGGCGCTTGAACCGAGTACTTAATGACCCACGTGCCATCGTCCAAATAGAGCGGAGGCACATTGTTGATGCTCTCGGTTTGCCGCTGGCCCACTTGTACCCCGCTACTCCACTCCCCTGTATACTGGTGTAGCACGTGTTTCATCCGGACTTGTTGGGCCGGATTGTTCATGGGAGGGTCTTATGGCTGCTTCGAATCCGCCTAAGGGGAGCGTTTCTCCTTCGTCCATCAAGCCGGTGACGCGCAAGGCCGTGCGCTGCCAGCGCGAGGTCGCCTGGCTTGTCACGCAGGCGGCGGGCAGACTCGTGGCGAGCACGGAGGACGTCAATGCTCCCACACCGAGCTTTGTGCTGGCAGCGGCGCTGGATCGAGTACGCCAGCTGGAACTCGCCGCACAAGAAGACGGCAGCCATCTTGGCTACCAAGACGCTATGGCGCCCGACCTGTTGACCTTTTGTCACATGGCCAAGTTGCCCGCCGCACCCAATGCGCTTTCGGACGCAGGCTACATGTTTACGCTTTCGGGCGCGGACCTTATCCGCGACATCTATGCATACTGCAGCGAGCTCGCCGAGCGCCACGTCTTTGACGCGGCAGAAGTCAAACCGGGATATGTCATCAAGCTGGTTCTTAGGCTGTTCCTGATGGACGGACACGAGGCTGCGCAGGAATAAGTCGTCCGGCAAAGCCATTACCGATCCGGCGATGATGCCTTGCCGTAGCCGTCACCGCACGAGCGAAGATTTTCGGACGGTCGGATATCGAGAGTGGATATTTGGACGATTTTTGGGGCTTTTGCGGCAGATTCCGTCCAAATATCCACTCTCGTTCGATAGATGTCCGAAAATCCTCGCTCGTTTGTCCGAATATCCACTCTCGTTTGGCGAGCGTCCAATTATCCACGCTCGTGCGTCCAGATATCCACGCTCGTGCGGCGGGCGAACCGCGAGTGATCGACGATCAGCCGGCATCGTCTCCAGTTCGCCGCAGTGCCGCGGCCCCATATGGGTATACTCTCGAGGATTCGACTCGATTCGCCCCCGCTGGGGCGTCAAAGGAGACTGCATATGCCCACCACCTCAACCGACCCGCGCGCCGCTGCCGCCGCGCTGCTGGTGCCCGGCACCACCTGCCACGGCTTTGCCGTCGAGCGCCGCGAGACCGTGCCCGAGCTCGACTCGGACGCTTACGTGCTGCGCCACACCGCCTCGGGCGCTCGCCTGCTGTACCTGGCGTGCGACGACGAAAACAAGGCCTTTGCCATTGGCTTTAAGACGCCGCCGGCCGATTCTACCGGCGTGTTCCATATTCTTGAGCACTCGGTACTGTGCGGGTCGGCCAAGTTCCCCGTCAAGGAGCCGTTTGTCGACCTGATCAAGAGCTCCATGCAGACGTTCCTCAACGCCATGACCTACCCCGACAAGACCATCTACCCCGTTGCCACCACCAACGAGCAGGATCTGTACAACCTGATGGACGTGTATCTGGACGCGGTGTTCAACCCGGCCATCTATACCAAGCCCACCATTTTTGAGCAGGAGGGCTGGCACTACGAGCTGGACCTGCCGGAGGACGCCGAGGGCGACAGCAGCTCCGCGAGCCTGCGCGAGGGCACGCTACGCTATAACGGTGTGGTGTTCAACGAGATGAAGGGTGCGCTGTCCGACCCCATGAGCGTGCTGGACGACGCCGTCAACGCCGCGCTCTACCCCGACACCGCCTATGCACACGAGAGCGGTGGCGACCCGCGCGCGATCCCCGCGCTCACCTACGAGCAGTTCCTGGACACGCACGCGCGCCACTACAACCCCTCCAACTCTTACATCACGCTCTACGGCGACCTGGACGTGGACCGCGCGCTGGCGTTTTTGGACGAGCGCTATCTGTCGCAGCCGAGTGCCGCGAGCCGCCGCATGGACGCTGCCGTCGCCGCCGGCGAGGACCCGTCCACGCTGGCGCCCAATCCGCTGGGCGTGCAGGCACCCGTGACCTGCGAGTACAAGCGCGTCGAGATGGCCACCACGCCCGAGAACGCTCTGGTTGGCCTGGGCCTTGTGCTGGGCAGCGCGCTCGACCGCAAGCGCACGATCGCGGCGGATATCCTGTTTGAGGCACTGCTGGGCTCCAACGAAGCGCCGGTTAAGAAGGCCATTCTGGCCGCCGGCCTGGGCGGCAACGTGGTGAGCTACACCGCGGCCGAGAGCCTGCAGCCCTACGAGCTCATCATGCTGCAAAACGCACAGCCCGGCGTGGCGCGTGAGCTGCGCCGCGTGTTCCAGGACGCCTGCCGCGACCTATGCGAGCATGGCGTTCCGCGCGAGCGCCTGGAAGCCATCATCAGCAGCAACGAATACGACCTGCGCCAGCGCGACTACGGTATCGCCGACGGCGTGGCCATTGCGTGCGACGCGCTGAGCACATGGCTCTACGATGACGACGCCGCGACGCTGGCGCTCAAGTACGGCCCGGTGTACGAGGAGCTGCGTAGCGAGCTGGACGGCAGCTATTTTGAGGACCTGCTGCGCGAGCTGGTGCTGGAAAACGACCACATGGCACTGGTCGAGCTGGTGCCGGTGGACGCCGCCGAGGGCGCGGAGGGTGCCGAGGCCGCCGAGCTGGCAGCCAAGCGCGATGCCATGACCGATGCCGAGCTGGCCGACGTGGTCGAGCGCACGGCCGCGCTGCGTGCCGCGCAGGAGGCCGAGGACACACCCGAGGCCAAGGCCACACTGCCGCGCCTGCGCGTGTCCGACATTGGCGAGGCGCGCCCCGAGCCGCCGCTGGTCGTGGACACGACCGCGCCCATCCCCTGCCTGCGCCACGGCATCCCCACCAACCGTCTGGCCTACGCCATGCAGTATTTCGACCTGAGCTGCGTCGCGTTTGAGGACCTGCCCTATGTGACACTGCTCTGCCGCCTGCTTAAGCAGCTGCCCACGCGCGAGCACTCGGCCGAGGAACTCGACAACTTGCTCGCTGGCAAGCTCGGCTTTTTGAGCTTTACGACCGAAGTCATGACCCAGCCCGACGTGGACGGCGTGCGCCCCTACCTGCTGGTGAGCGCCGGCGCCCTGTCCGAGAAGATTGATGCACTGGCGAGTCTGCCGCGCGAGGTATGGTCGAGCACGCTTTTGGCAGATGCCGACGCCGACCGCGTGCGCGACGTGCTCACGCAGATTCGCATTGGGCTTGAGCAGGGCTTTATCAACAACGGTCACTCGGCGGCGCTCGGTCGCGCGATGAGCTACAGCTCGCCTTCGGCCGTGGTGCGCGAGCAGCTTTCGGGCGTGGACTTCTACCTGTTCCTGCGCGATCTGCTCGACCACTTTGACGAGCGCCTGGACGACCTGCGCGCCAAGCTTACCGAACTGGCAGGCCGCATCTTTGTGGCCAATGGCTGCATGGCGAGCTTTACCGGCAGCGACGAGGACTTTGACGCATACTGGGCCGCCGCGGGTAACCTGGGGCTGGGCGCTGGCGACGGCACCGATGCCGGCCGCGACGCGCTCGTGGTGCCAACGCCGCGCGACCGCCACGAGGCTTTTGTCATCCCCAGCGACATCTGCTTTGCGGCAAGCGCGTGCGACCCGCGTCGCCTGGGCATTGACGTGACGGGCGCCTGGGCGGTTGCCGCCAACGCGCTCTCCTACGACTACCTGTGGAACGAGATCCGCGTGAAGGGCGGCGCGTACGGCTGCGGATTCCGCGCAGCCGGCGAGCGTCAGGCGGCGTTCTACACCTACCGCGACCCGGCAATCGACCCCTCGATTGAGCGCGTGGAGCGCGCGGGTGCATGGCTTAGCAGCTTTGAGCCCGACGAGGCCGCCTTTGAGGGCTTTATCGTGAGCTGTGTGAGCGGCATGGACGCGCCGGTGAAGCCGTACGCACTCACCAAGCGCCGCAACACGACCTACCTGGCGGGGCTCGATCCGCACGCCCGCGAGGAGCGCCGCGCCCAGATGCTCGCGGCCACACCCGGTGAGCTGCGCTCGCTCGGCGCCGACATAACGCGCATCGCAGCCGAGTCACCGACCTGCGTCTTCGGCGGCCGCGAAGTCATCGCCAAGAGCAACGCCGGCTTTAACGTCGTCGACCTGCTGTCCTAGCCGCAGTAACCAAAACCACCACAAAGGGGACAGGCACCTTTGTGGTGGTACGAACGCTTGTTCTATACGTACGGTTGATTTCCGATCTCAGCCGAACACATTGAGCGGATAGGACGTTCCCGCAGC
>CAJKFS010000045.1 GCA_905199225.1 uncultured Collinsella sp.
AGCTCGGCCAGCGCCTCGCGATCGATACGCAGCGCATCGCCGCCGACTGGGTCGAGCGAATCGCCCTGTCCGGCGAGACCTTTGGCCTGTTTGCGCTCCGCACGGGAAAGGCCACGTTCGCGATACTTTTGCGAATGCGCCGTGTACATATTGATGAACAGAATGACCAGGAAGCTGAACGCGATTACGACTACGACCCAAAAGAGGGCCACCGACGTATTGCCGCCCATCCACTCAAAGTAAATCGCAATGGGAATGGTCTGCGTAATACCGGCGTAGTTGCCCGCAAAGAACAGGGTGCAGCCAAACTCGCCCATCGCGCGGGCAAAGGCGAGCACCGTGCCGGCGGCAATCGAGGGCCAGCCAAGCGGCATCATGAGCTTGGCAAAGATGCGACGCTCGGACCATCCCAGGGTTCGCGCCGCATCGAGCATCTGCGTGTCGAGGCTCTCGAAGGCTCCGAGCGCCGTGCGGTAGACCAGCGGAAACGACACAACGACGGCCGAAATGACCGCCGCGGGCCAGGTAAAGACGATCGAGATGCCGTGTGCGATCAGCCACTGGCCCACCCCGGTCGAGCGGCCAAACAGCATGAGGAGCAAAAAGCCGCAGACCGTGGGCGGCAGCACCATAGGGATGGTAAAGACCGAATCGAGCAAACCCTTCACGCGGCTCGTGGTACCCATGGTCTTCCACGCGGCAAACAGGCCCAGCGCAAACGCGATCACCAGGGCAAGGCCGCTCGTTTTTATGGACACCCAAAACGGGCGATAGTCGATGCCGCCCAATAAGGAGGCCAGAGAGGCCAAGGGGCCCTGCTCATCCCGCAACACGACAGACGATGCCTCTACCATTTGAGCGCTATCAAGCCAACGCGCGCCGCCCTTGGCATCACCCGAGGCTGATGCAATCACCACATAGCGGTCCCCATCCGCACCGCGCTCGTCAAAGCCATAGGTATACCCGCCGGCATCAAACGTTGTTTCCGCCGTGACATACCAAGGGAGATCCACGTCCCCTAGCTGCGCGCCTCCCATGCAGTTTGCGCTGTCGAGCTCACAGACGAGGGCCTTGAGACCCGATACGGACTCGTTATCCTGCGGATCCAATCCATACTTCTCGACCGCCTTGGGCGATATCCACACCACAACGCGGTCGGCAGCGAGCGCCGCTACAAGGTCCACGTCCTCGTCAACGGGAAACCGGTAGCCCTCAGGCTGGCCCTCCATGTCACGAGCGGTCCCCTTGGCCAACCGCTCAAAACCCTCGATCCCATAGGAAAGCCCATGAGCGGTCGCAGCAACCTGGGCCCCGTCCTCAGCGTTCCCAGCAAACGCAAATCCCGGCACCCAGCAAAGCGCGAAGGTCAAAGCGCAGGCGACAAGCATGCGGAATCTATTAAGCACGAAAAGCTCCAAGCGAATACAAGGACGGAGTGAAACACAAAACGATGGAATTATCGCGCCAAGCCGCACTACGCGGAAAGCTCAAAGCCGTACTTAGCCCAAATCTTCTGAACCTTCTTGTTGGACAGGCAAAAGTCGATAAACGCCTTGGCCTCGTCGGCATGCTCGGAGCTTTCGGCAACGGCGCCCGGGTACACGATGGGCTTGTGCGAATCCTCGGGGCACACGAAGGCCTCCTCGATGCCGTCGTAGCGGAAGATGTCGGAGCTGTAGACAAAACCGGCCACGCAGTCGCCTGTGGACACATAAGCGGCGGCGGTGCCCACCTTATCGGCCAGTGCGACCTTGTCGGCGATCTCGAGAGCATACTCGCCGTCGTCGCCCTCGGTGCCGGTGTAGAGGCCCACGGAAGCCAGGGCCTGGTTGGCGTACTTGCCGGCGGGGACGGTCTTGGCGTCGCCAATGGCGATCTTGCCGTCCAGATTCGCGACGTCGGCGATGGCCTCGACCTTGGTGTCAGAGCCCTCGGCGCGGATGATCACGAGGTCGTTGACGAACATATCCTCACGGGTGTCGGCGTCGACGAGCTCGGCGGCCTCGGCGTCATCCATGGTGCCCTTGGAGGCCGTGATAAGCACGTCGACAGCGGCACCGGCGCGCATTTGCTCGACAAGGTCGCCGGACGCCTTAAACTGCGTGTCGGCAAACGTGGTACCGGTCTGGTCGGTGTAGAGCTCCTGAACCTCGGGCAGAGCCTTCTCGAGCGAGTTGGCAGCAAAGACCTGCAGCTCGACAACCTTCTTGGAAGATGCCTTAGCAGAACCGGCATCGGATCCGGCCGGCTCGGACGTCTTGTTGCCCGAGCAGCCGGCAAGGCCAAGGCCGGCGGCAGCGGCAGCAGAAAGCGAGACGAAACCGCGGCGAGAAACCATATCGAACATGTTCAACCCTTTCGAACGCGACGCCCGGGCACCCCGCCGCAGGCTTTATTCTGTTACTAGATTATACTTCTGCGCGAATAATGTTTGTGATAATAATTTCTCGTCTAATAAGCTTCTTTCACCGATAACCCCGAGATGGCCGCACTGTCGCTGCATAAAAAAGGCGGAGCAGCCCGTAAGGTCGCTCCGCCGCAGGTAGCGCGCTTATTTGGTATGTCCGCCGCCCGCTGTCATCTGAGCCGCATGCTCCAGCTGGTCTGCTATGGCCTCCCAGCTTTCGCGGGCGGCCTTCGTAGAACCGGGAAAGTTTACGACAAGTGTATGACCTCGTTGCATGCAAATAGCGCGCGAGAGCATGGCGCGGCGCGTCTTGGTCATGGAGTAGGCACGAATTGCCTCGGCAATACCCGGCACATCGCGGTCGCAGACGGAACGCGTCGCCTCGGGCGTTACATCGCGCATCGAAAGACCCGTGCCGCCGCAGGTGAGCACGACATTGGCGTGACACTCATCGGCGGCTTCCACAATGGCATCACCGATCTCGCTGACGTCGTCGCGCACGACCACATGCGAGGCGACCGTCCAGCCTTGCGCCACGATGAGTTCCTTGAGTGCGGCTCCAGCCTCGTCCCGGGCAAGATCGCGCGTGTCCGAGCACGTCACGATCGATATCTTCAACTCCATAGCATTCCTCCTACAACACGGCGTCCTCAGGCAGGTCGACACGCACGACATCCACGACGTCGCCCGCCTTGAGCTCGCACGGCCCTTCGACAATACGCAGCAGACAGTTGGCCCGCTGCATCGTGCCGAGCAGCGCCGAATTCTGCGTCTTGGCCTCGGTCACCAACAGCTCACCGGTCTCGGGGTCGCGCAAAACCGTAGCGCGATCGAAGAAGCGTCGGTCCTGGCGCTTCTTCACGCCGTGCGTTAATATCGCCTGCTGCACGGGACGCGTACCCTCGGCAAAGCCGCGCATCTTGCGAATCGCCGGACGGGCAAGCATCTCAAAGCCTACATACGCCGCGGCCGGATTGCCTGAAAGTCCCAGGTAGGGCTTACCCCCGAGCAAGCCAAACGTAATGGCCTTGCCCGGACGCATCGAGATGCGGTCAAACAGCACCTCGCCCTCGCGCCGGACGAGTGCCGTCACGTAGTCGTAGTCGCCCGCCGAGGCGCCACCGCTCGTAATGACAAAATCGCACTCCTGCACGGCACGATGAACCAGCTCGGCAATCGCCTGCTCATCGTCGGGCGCGATGCCGTAGAACACGGACTCGGCGCCGGCATCGAGCGCTTCGGCCATCAACGCCGACGAGTTGGAGTCGCGAATCTGCCCGCGCGCCGGCAGCTCACTCGGCGTGACCAGCTCCGTGCCCAGCGAGATAATGCCCACGCGCGGAGCGGCATGGACCTTCACGCTCGCGTAACCGGCGCTTGCCAACAGGCCGGCGCCGGCCGGAGCCACAACCTCACCGGCGCGCATCACGACGTCTCCGGCATGGGCCTCCTCGGCGGCAGAGCGAACGTTCTCCCCCACCTTGGCCGGCGCTGAAAAGCTCACGTGCGAGCCCTCGTTGCCATCGCCGTCAAGAACCTCGACAATCTCGTACTTCACCACGGCATCGGCGCCCTCGGGCACCGGTGCGCCCGTCATGATGCGCACCGTCTCGCCCGCGCCGATCGTGCCCTCAAACACATGACCCGCCGCCTCGTGCCCAACAACGGAAAGCGTCGCTGGCTCATCGGTCGACGCCGTGGCAAGATCAACGGCACGTACGGCATATCCGTCCATGGCGCTGTTGGCAAATGGCGAAATGTCGATATCGGCCACGGCATTCTCGGCCAAGGGAAGGCCGGCCGCCTGCCACACGGGAATCTCCACAATCCCGGTCAGATTCACGTGCGACAAGACGATTGCCTGCGCGTCCTCCAACGGAATGAGCTTCTCTGCCATATGCACCTCTTACAGATCGCGGCGCGCAACAAAGGGCGCCGATTCTTTATGGTTTATTCAGTATAATCCCCCGCCGCCATGTCGAAACTCGTTCTACAGCCGTGCATACACCTGTCGTCTACGGGTTGCGAAACACGAACCAAGACCAACCCGCCTGCTCGACACGTTTGCCACGCTCTATAATGCTTGCGTTGCAACCAAAGAAGAGGACACCATGGCTTTTACCGACACACCGGACAGCGCAAGCGAAGAACAGGACGACTCCCTGCCGCTCGATCAGGGCGGTTTCTTCTCCCTTAACGACGTCATCATGGCTGGCAGGCAACAGCTCACCCGCTCCGAGCATCTCTTGGCCGCCGACACGCGCCGCAACGCCCGCAATCTGCTCGCGAGCGCCAAGTTGCTCGCGCTCGTCGCGATTGTTTCGCTCGCAATGGGTGTTGCCGCCTGGGCATTTTTAGCCTCACTGGACATCGCGACCGACTATCGCGAGCACCATGCGTGGATCTATGCCTTGTTTCCCGTCGTGGGCGTGGCTACCGCATGGGTCTACAAGAACCACGGCCTCGCCGCCAAACGCGGCAACAATCTGGTCATCGACTCCGCCCTGGGCACTCGCCTCATCCATGCGCGCATGGCAGCCCTCACTTTCGTCTGTTCCACGCTCACGCACCTCACCGGCGGCTCGGCCGGTCGCGAAGGCGCGGCGGTGCAGATCGGCGGCACTATCGCCAGCAATATCTCGAACCTCGCCCACCTCAAAAAGCATGACCACCACGACCTCATGCTCGCCGGTATCTCGTCCGCCTTTGGCGCCGTGTTCGGCTCGCCCCTTGCCGGAGCGTTCTTTGGCATGGAGATGTGCTTTATCGGCAAGATCGACTACACCGCCGGCATCTACTGTCTCGTCGCCTCATTTACCGGCTACTTTACGTCGCTTGCCCTGGGCACCGAGTACGAGGCTAACGTCATCGCCAGCGTCCCCGATATGACGCCCCGAACCGTCGCCATCGTCGTCATCAGCGCCATCATCTTCGGTCTGACCGCACGACTCTTTGCCTGGTCGGTTCGAACCGTCAAGAGCCTCTACGGTCGCTATATCACCAACTATCTTGTTCGCGCCCTCGTGGGTGCGCTCGTGGTGCTCGCGGCCTATGCGATGCTCGATGCCTGGAAGTACGCCGGCCTCGCCACCTGGCTCTCGGGTGCCGGTTTCGCCGGCAATACGACCCTCGCCGACGCCGCCATCAAGTTGGTCGTGACGGCGCTCACCCTGGGCGCCGGCTTCCAAGGCGGCGAGGTCACACCGTTGTTTGGCATCGGAGCTGCGCTTGGCGGCTGGATTGGCTGCCTCGCTGGAATCGACCCTAGCTTTTTGGCGGCCCTCGGAATGCTCGGCGTGTTCTGCGCCGGCCTCAACGTGCCCATCACCACCTGCATGATGGCTATCGACCTGTTCCACGGCACGGCGGCCGGGTTCTTTGTCATCGTTGCGTTTATCAGTTATCTTGCCGGCGGCCACCGCAGTGTTTATCCCGCCCAGCGCATCGTCTCGCCCAAGCGCCGTTCGCTCATTGTGGACGAGGGCGGTACGGTGGCAGAGGCTATCGAGCGCCACAACGACCTGATAGAGTAGACGTAATAATCGCTGTGCAGCCACAATCGGGGACAATGAAACCCGAGCGTGACCGCACCGTCACGCCATACGCCGGGAGCCGCCCCATGCACGCAACAGATTTTGGTCGCACGCTCATCATCGCCAATCCCGCCGCCCAGTCGGGTGCGGCACGCGAAGTGGCCGAGCGCCTGCAGCGCTTTTTGGACATGACCGCGCGCTCATCCCAGTTTGACCTGGTGCTGACCGAACGCATGGGACACGCCAAAGAACTTGCCGCGCAGGCCCAGGGCTACCGCACGGTTATCGCACTCGGCGGCGACGGCGTGATCCACGAGGTCGTCAATGGGTTGATGATGCAAGAAGAGGCAGTCCGACCGGCGCTTGCCGTCCTGCCCGTAGGCTCCGGCAACGATTTCGCCCAGACGCTTGGTATCGACGATTTCTCTGGCAAGGACTTTGGCGCCCTGCTTACCTGCAAATTGCAGCGTCAGGACATCGGACGCATTCGCTCATGGAACCCCGCAAGCGGCAGCGGCGAGGCAGCCATTGAGTATTACGACCAGACGCTCTCCGTCGGCATTGACGCCGCCATCGGCCTGGGCACCACCGAGCTGCGAAAAAAGACGGGGCTCACCGGCGCTCCGCTCTATACCCTTTCGGGCCTGGAACAGTTTGGCCTGCGTTATCGTAACTACCCCATGACGGTCAGCTTTGACGGCGCGCCCGCCGAGCGCGTGCGGGCGATTATTATGGCCATCCAGCTGGGCCCCACCTATGGTTCGGGCTATCGCATCTGCCCCGATGCCGACCCCCGCGACGGCGCGCTCGACGTTTGCTACGCGTGTGGCCCCGTGCCCCGCGCAGTCGCACTGCCTATGTTCCTTTCGGCCAAGGACGGCCACCACACCAAGCTGCCACCGGTCCGCATGCGCCGCTGCCGCCATGCCGAGCTCACCTTTGAGGAGCCCGACTACCCCATCCAAGCCGACGGCGAGCCCATCGTCGCCTCGCGCATCGAAGTCGACATCCTACCCGGCGCCCTCCAAGTCTGGCACCCCACCCGCTAGCAAGACCAGCGAAACAATCGGCTACTCGTCGCTCCCCGGCTTGCGACGGTTGGCCTTTTTAATCGCGTTGAAGTGCTTGTCATTGAGCCTGCGCTGGCGAGAGCGCAGAGGCACCTTAGTCTTTACGCGTCGGCGCGGTGGACGCCCGCGACGCTCCAGCTCAGCGCGCAGCTTACGCAGGCAGCTCGCGCGATTCTGAAACTGACTACGGCTCTCGCGCACCGTCACAACAATCCCCGTGGGCCCATGCTTCATACGCACCGCCGAGTCCGTCGTGTTCACGCCCTGTCCGCCCGGACCTGTCGCGCGAAACACCTGCACCTCGCAATCTCGCGCCAACTCCTCGACCGACATCTCGGCATAGCGCGCATACTCGCGCCATCCCATCTTGTTCTCATCCATATCAACACCTCCCTTCATAAAAAATGTGACAAAGGGAAAGTCCCTTTGTCACATCGCATACCAATCGCTTGTGTTGCGCGCTTAGGCGAAGGTGATCTCGCCGGTATCGCAGTCCATATCGGCGATACGGGCTAGGCTTTCAACGCGGAAGCCGCGCTCGCGGAGCTTATCGCCACCGCCCTGGAAGCCCTTCTCCACCGCAATGCCAATGCCGGATACCTCGGCACCTGCAGCCTCGCAGATCTTGATAAGACCCTCGAGCGCGCAGCCGTTGGCCAAAAAGTCGTCGATGATCAGGACCTTGTCGCCCTCGGACAGGAAGCGTTTGCCAACGATGACCGGGTACTCCTTCTGCTTGGTAAAGGAGTAGATGGTCGTGGCGTACTGCTCGCCGTCGAGGTTGATGGACTGTGCCTTCTTGGCAAAGACCACCGGCACGCCGCCAAAATGCTGAGCCGCGATGCAAGCCATACCAATGCCCGAAGCCTCGATCGTCAGGATCTTGTTGATCTCGACACCCTCGAACAGACGGGCCCACTCGGCACCCATGTGGTCGAACAGCTCAACGTCGCACTGGTGGTTGAGGAAGGCATCAACCTTAAGGACGTTACCGGCCTTTACGATGCCGTCATGGCGAATACGATCCTCAAGCTCCTGCATGGCGCAACCCCTTCTCGCGGCAACGATACCGCGCGATTAATAAACGTTGTTCGATAGTCTACCACGGACCTACCCCCGCCCGCCCCACAAGCCGCATCGCACTATAAAGCTGCAAGACCAGTAGATAGGCCCGATTCGTGGCAGACAGCCTCCCAACACGCTAATGCCGGGTGCGCGTCCTCACCAAACGTACCAATGTGAGCGCAAAGCCCACGGTAGCAACGGCCATCAGCACGTAGAATACCAAACGAAAGCCAAAGAGGAACACGTCCGGACGACCCGCCACATAGCTCGTGACCGTCTTGCCCATCGCCGCGCTCGTCTGTCCATACAGGATGCGCGACGCCGCCGTAATACCCAGCGCTATGCCCGCATAGCGCGCCAAGCTGCTCAAGCTGCCCGCAAAGCCAAGCGCCTCGCGCGGAGCCGAACCCATATACAGCGAATTATTGGGACTCTGGAAGATCGACGTGCCGCACGACATAAACGCGACGCAGCACACAATCATCAAGATGGAAGAGTGCTCGTCAAGCGTGCTCACCGCAAAGAGACCGCACACGTACACGTCCAGGCCAACGGCCGTGGGCGCTTCACAACCAACACGGTCGGACACCGAGCCCGAAAGCGGGCCCACAAAGGCATTCACGACCGGCATCGCCAAAAACAACAGGCCGGAGATATCGGAACTAAAGCCGTGGGCATCCTGAAAGTAGAACGGCAGCACAAACTCGGAGGCACCGATACCCACGAACACGATAAGCATGCAAGCCAGGTTAATCGTGAAAGCCGAGCTCGCAAAGCAGCGACGCGCCGCCTCTGTCAACGGCATAGGGCGTTCGCCAGCCTCCGGCTTCACATGCGGCAGCGTATAGAGTCCCACGATAAACGAGATTACGCCAATGGGCAGATTGATAAGGAAGATGCTCTCCCAGGGAAAGCTCGCCACCAGCACGCCGCCGAGCACGGGGCCGCACATCATGCCAAGAGCCACAAAGGTCGCCAGAATGCCCATGGCACGGCCGCGCTCACGCGCCGGAAACGACTCGGTGATGATGCCCATATTGTTGGCCATCGCGGCGGCACAGCCAATGCCCTGCACGAAACGCGCCAAGATAAGCACCTCGAGCGAAGCCGAAAGCCCGCAAAGCAACGAGCCACCCGTAAAGACGATCACACCAAGCTGGAACACATTCACCTTGCCGCGCACATCGCCCAAGCGACCAAACGGCAGCATGGCGACACACGTCGCGAGCAGATACGCCGAGCTCACGAGCTGAATGCGGTCGAGACCCACCCCCAGCTCCTTTTGCATCACTGGGAGCGCCACCGTCACGATGCTCGCATCCAGACACGCCATAAAGGTCATGGCGAGCACGGTGAACAGAATCGCCCATTTATTCTTACCGTGGGTGTCGCCCTCCAGGGCAATGTGTTCGCGGCGCAGCTGCTCGGCAGTTTTCTCCATGTATATCCTTTCTATCGCGCAACGCAAAAACGGGACCCCAATCGCCTACAAACGGTCACGATCGGGGTCCCGCCTACGGAATCGGAACTATGAGGACGTCGTCAGCCGAAAAGCCGTCCCACGCCTCGCACACACGCTAGCCTAGCACTGCTCGAGCGCCTGCTCAAGGTCGGCAATCAGATCGGCCGTGTCCTCAAGGCCGCACGACAGGCGCACCATGTCGGCGGAGATGCCGCAGGCAATGAGCTCCTCGTCGTTCATCTGACGATGGGTGGCGTTTGCCGGGTGCAGGCAGCAGGTACGCGCATCGGCAACGTGCGTGGCAATCTGGGCGAGTTTGAGGCTCTTCATAAAGGTCTCGGCCGCCGCACGACCACCGTTAAAGCCAAAGCTCACGACGCCGCAGGTACCGTTGGGCATGTACTTCTGAGCCATGTCGTAGTACTTGTCGCCCTCCAGGCCCGGATAGCTCACAAAGCGCACCTTGGGATGGCTCTGCAGGAACTTGGCGACGGCCAGGCCGTTCTCGCAATGACGCGGCATGCGCACATGCAGGCTCTCGAGCGAGCTGTTCAAGAAAAACGCCGCCTGCGGGTTCTGCATGGGGCCAAGATCGCGCATGAGCTGCGCGGTGGCCTTGGTAATGAAGGCGCCCTCGCGACCGAACTTCTCGGCATACGTCACGCCGTGGTAGCTCTCGTCGGGCGTGGTGAGACCCGGGAACTTGTCCGCATGGGCCATCCAGTCAAACTGACCGTGGTCGACGATCACGCCGCCAAGGTAGGCAGCATGTCCATCCATGTACTTGGTGGTGGAGTGCGTAACGATGTCGGCGCCCCACTCAAAGGGGCGGCACATCACGGGCGTCGGGAAGGTGTTGTCGACCATCAACGGCACGCCGTGGTCGTGCGCGGCCTTGGCAAAGCGCTCAATGTCGAGCACGGCGAGCGCGGGATTGGCGATGGTCTCACCAAAGACGAGCTTGGTGTTGGGCTGGAAAGCGGCCTCCAGCTCCTCATCGGTGCAATCGGGAGCGACGAAGGTGCAGGTCAGACCCATGCGGCCCATGGTGTGGGCGAGCAGGTTGTACGTACCACCATAGATAGCGGAGCTAGCGACCACGTGATCGCCGGCACCGGCCACGTTAAAAATCGCGAGGAAGTTCGCGGCCATGCCCGAGCTCGTGAGCATCGCAGCGGTGCCGCCCTCCATCTCGCAGATCTTGGCAGCAACCAGATCGCACGTGGGGTTCTGCAGGCGGCTGTAGAAGTAACCGGACTCCTCCAGGTCAAACAGCTTGCCCATATGCTCGGACGTATCATACTTCCACGTGGTGGACTGGTAGATAGGCACCTGGCGCGGCTCCGCGTCACCCGGGCGGTAGCCGCCCTGAACACAGGTAGTACCGATGGTCTGCTCGCTCATATCTAGCTCCCTTGCTTGGGTTTTGATTTATTCGGTTCACGATACCGCTACCCCGCAGCCCTCTCAACCCATCCCCAAGGTAGGTTATGGGACAAATCGATCAGGGGTATTTATCTCAAGCCTTGGGCATTTGCTCGACAGAGAAAAATGAGGCATCCATGAAGCTCTCGATGATTACACGCACCGTCACGGGTACCATAAGCGGGTACACCGTGACCAAGGAGACAACGATGAAGCAAATCGATACGGCCCAGCTCGACATCACCGCCTGTCAGGCTCAGGCTGCCGAATACCACGCCCGTGGCTTTAACTGCGCGCAGGCCGTCGCCTGCACGCTCGCACCTGCCGTCGGACTCGACCCTCAGGTCGCCTTTACCCTCACCGAGGGCTTTGGCGCCGGCATGGGCGGCATGACCGAAACCTGCGGCGCCATCTCGGGCGCCGTGGCCATCATGGGCTTCGTGATGAGCGACGGCATGGAAAACCCCAAGACCAAGGGCCAGACCTACAAGCTGTCGCGCGAAATCGCCAAGCGTTTTGGCGAGAAGAACACGACGACCGTCTGCGGCACGCTCAAGGGCATCGGATCGGATAAGGGTCCGCTCCGCAGCTGCCCCGGTTGCATCGACGATGCCATCGAGATCGCCTGCGATGTGCTAAAGCAGCTCGCCGAGTAGACGGCATCAACATAAAACGACGGCCGGCGCGCTTGGGATCCATCCAAAAGCACGCCGGCCGTCGCCGTCAGAACTCGGCAAATTCGGGAGCGCCGACCTCGATCTCCTCGCGTCCCGCCATAAGCTCGCGCATCTTGGCGCAAAATGGCTCCTGCTCCCCCGCCTTAAACACCAAGTGAAGCGTAACGGTATCCGCGTAATCGGTATCCGAAACCTTGGCACCCAAATCCTGCGCCAAGCGAAGCACCTGCTCATACTGTGGATAGGCCACATACACGTCAACCGGCACGACGCTTGTCATCTCGACGATCTGCCCGGCCTCCTGAGCCGCGGCCACCGCCGCCTGCGTCGCCGCGGTATAGGCGCGCACCAAGCCACCAGGCCCCAACAGCGTGCCACCAAAATAGCGCGTCACTACGCAGCAAACATTTTTGAGCCCCGCGCCACGCAGCACCTCGAGCGTCGGCATACCGCTCGTGCGGCTCGGCTCACCATCATCGCTCTGGCGCTCGCGTCCATCGACCAAAATCCACGCGGGAACATTGTGTCGAGCGTCGTAATGACGCTTGCGAACCATCTCGATAAAGGCATTCGCCTCATCCTCGGACTCAATATGGACCAGCTGGGCAATAAACCGGCTCTTGCGGTCCACAAACTCGCCCGAAACCTCAATATTCGATTGCAGAGTAAAATAGCTGTCCAACAAAGCCCCTCAACAACAAGCAAAGCAACAAACAGCCTCAATAATACGGCAAAGACAGCACCGTTGCCCTCGCCAACAAGAGCGGAAACGCCAATGATGCCGTCACCAACAGCGAGAACCCGTCAGCGCGAGCAAGGTGCCTTGAAAGACGAGGGCATTGACCTTATGGTCATGCCCGAAGGCTTGAAAGGCAGATTGCCGCGCTGACGGGTTCGCAGCGTCAACAAAAAAGATGAGTGGACCTGTAAGCCGGGTTCTGTCGTGAACGGTCATTTATCTTGTCTGCACGTTACCATGCAGCTCCACGCACGCTACCCGAACGCGGACCGGGCCGGCCCATAGCGTTCCTATTCGCGCTTGCTCCGGATGGGGCTTGCCAAGCCGCCGTGTTGCCACGACGCTGGTGGTCTCTTACACCACCGTTTCAGCTTTTCCCTTTACGCCTTGCGGCGCAGGTGGGAGTCTTCTTTTCTGCGGCGCTTTCCGTCGGATCACTCCGCCCGGCCGTTAGCCGGCATCCCGCCCTCTGGAGCCCGGACTTTCCTCACGCGTGCTGCAAGCAGCACATCGCGCGACCGTCTGGCCCACTCAGCAGTGCAAAAGTGTAACACACCGTTGCCGCAGGCAATGGCACAACGCAAGCGTTCGACACGATAAACCAAGAACCACACCATGCAGTACAATAGGGTTGTCGATGGGCAACGTCGTCAGTCGAGACGCGACCGCGCTCCACACCCCTCCGTCTACTCGGTGTGTTCCCGCCTCCTCCCCGAGGCGGGATGTCGGCATTTTTTCATGCACCGACAACCAAATAGCTTGTGGATAGCATGGGCAGCATCATGCATCTTGGCACCAAATGCAAAAAGGGACCCGTCCATTGCGGACGGGTCCCTTAAAACAAGTGATCGTCAAACCGATTTACTCGGCGTCGGTCTCCTCGTCCTTCTTCTCGGAAGGCAGCGGGGTAACCTCGATTTCGACGCCCAGAGTCTCAGCAGCGGACTTCATGGACAGGGAGATACGACGACGGTCGAGGTCGATCTCCATGACCTTGACCTGAACCTTGTCGCCCACATGGGTGACCTGAGAAGGCTGATCGACGTGCTTGTTGGCCATCTCGGAGATGTGCACCAGGCCCTCGATGCCCTCGCCCAGGTCGACGAAAGCGCCGAACGGGACAAGCTTGGTCACAGTGCCCTCGACGATAGCGCCGACGGGGTACTTCTTGACCAGTGCGCGCCACGGATCCTCGGTGGTCTGCTTGAGACCCAGGGAGATGCGCTCGCGGTTGAGATCGACATCGAGAACCTCGACCTCGACCTCCTGGCCGACCTTGACAACCTCGGAAGGATGGTTGACGTGGTTCCAGGAGAGCTCGGAGATGTGGATGAGGCCGTCGATACCGCCGAGGTCGACGAAGGCGCCGAAGTCGACGATGGAGGAAACGGTGCCCTGGAGACGCATACCAGACTTGAGCTTGGACAGGATCTCGGAGCGCTCGGCCTTACGGGACTCCTCGAGCACGACGCGACGGGAGAGGACGACGTTGTTGCGGTTGCGGTCCATCTCGATAACGCGGGCCTCGATGCGGGTGCCCATGTAAGAGGTGAGGTCCTTAACGCGACGGAGGTCGACGAGGGAAGCAGGCAGGAAGCCACGCAGGCCGATGTCGAGAATCAGGCCGCCCTTGACAACCTCGATAACCTCGCCCTCGACGTTCTCGCCGGAGTTGAACTTCTCCTCGATGCGGTTCCAAGCACGCTCGTACTCGGCACGCTTCTTGGACAGGACCAGACGACCGTCCTTGTCCTCCTTCTGGAGAACCAGAGCCTCGATGGGATCACCGAGTGCAACGATGTCTGCAGGGTTAGCGTCCTTGCGGATGGACAGCTCGCGGACCGGGATAACGCCCTCGGACTTGAATCCGATGTCAACGAGCACCTCGTCATGCTCGATCTTAACGACAGTGCCGTTAACGAGATCGCCCTCATCAAAGTCGGTAATCGTACCGTCGATGAGGTTGTTCATCTCCTCCTCGTTGACATCGTCAAGAGAGAAAATGGACGAGTTCTGAATCTCACTCAAAGGTGGACCCCTTTCGAACTACGGGGCCCCGATTGCTAGGACCTACAGAAGGGTGCGACAAGCACACAACGTTTAGGAACACTCGGGAGCCGACAGATACTAATGTGACGCCTATGCAATCACGTTCGTATAGGTTACGGGGAAATGAGTTCGATTTCAAGCGTGAACTGCGATTTTTTACTCGTGTGGAGACTTTTTCGTAATCTTATGAACACACGTCTCCGCAACTTGACGATAACCAGCCAGGCAATTCGCTTTGGGGTAAAGTATCCGGAGCCAACGACTCTAGATCAAATTTACGAGAAAGGTGCCCGCGTGCTCAAAGCAGTCGTTTTCGATATGGACGAAACGCTTCTTAGCATCAACCTCAACGCGTTCATCCTTCGCTATTTTAAGGATGTCTCTTCGATGCTCGCGGATATCGGGCGCCGCAGCCGCGGTGGCACGATGGCACGCCTCGGCACCATCCTGGTCGACCTCAACGCCAATCGCCGCAGCGGCACGGACAACCGCACCAATCTTGAGTTTTACCAAGAAGAGGTCGAGCGCCGATGCGGGATCCGCCTCTCCGATACCCTCATCTACGAGGCGTTTACCTACTATGACCGCGAAGTTCTTCCGTACAAGAACGACGATGTCATTAACGCCCACGCCATGCCGGGCGCACACGCCGCGCTCCAGGCCGTACAGGACGCAGGGCTGCGTTGTGCGCTCTTTACCAACCCCAGCTTTCCCCAGGGGGCCATCGAGTGCCGCATGGGTTGGGGCGACCTGGCCGACGCTCCCTTTGAGCTCGTCACGCACATGGGAAACACCACCCGCTGCAAGCCCGATGCCACCTACTATCTAGAGCAGCTTCAGGTGATGGGGCTCGAGCCGCACGAGGTCCTTATGGTGGGCAACGATCCCAAGCGCGACTTCCCCAGTCCCGCCTGCGGCATTCAAACTGCCTATGTTGGCCAGGGAAAACCCGGCCGAGCCACCTGGCGCGGAACCATGGAAGACTTCGCCCGCGACTTTAACGCCGTAGTAGAAGCCTTCTACGAACACCAAGTAGCCGACGAACTGTCGTAGGACCCCTCCCTCGCTCCAAAAAAAGCGCCACAGGTTGAGCATAAGTCAGCGAAAACGCCCCTAAGCGAGCAATGTGCCTTGAAAGAGGAGGGCATAGGCCTTCTGGCCATGCCCGACGATTGAAAGGCAGATTGCCGCTTAGGGGCGTTTGCAGCGTCGACTGGTTACGCGGTTTGGTAAAACCGCGTAACTAACAAACCTGGGTTTTGCCGATCATGATGTTGAGGATCTCGACGTCGGTGTCCTTCATGCCCACGCGGCCTACGTAGCCCATACTGGCGATCGTCTGCTCAACGGTATCTTGGATCAGGCCCTCGCCGGCGCGGAAGCCGCGGCCTTGCATGGCCATATCGTGGCCCAGAATCGCCGCATCGACGGCAGCCGAGATCTTGGCGGCACAGCTCGCCTTGGCGCCGTCGCACACGATGCCGCCCACGTTGCCAAGCGTATTCGAGACCGTCGCGCCAATCTGTTCGCGCGTGCCACCGCACAGCCAGGTAATCGCAGCGCCGGCGCCGCACGCAGCGCAAATAGCACCGCAAAACGCCGAGAGCGCACCAATATAGCTCTTGATATGCACGGCGATAAGATCGGACAGCATCACGGCGCGCACCAGGCGCTCGTGGTCGCAACGCAGGTACTCGGCATACTCCATGACGGGCAATGCGCAGGTAATGCCCTGATTGCCCGAGCCGCACACAATGGCGACCGGCAGCGCGCAACCGTTCATGCGGGCGTCGGACCCGGCGGCCGCACGGGCACGGGCGCGGCAGGCGACGTCATCGGCACGAGCACCCAGCAGCGTACGGCCCACCTCGGCGCCCCAAGCGTGCGCGAGGCCCTCAGCACTGATCGCGCCATTCAGCTCAATCTGACGCTCAACGGCAGCGCGGGCGTCCTCAATGTCACCGTCCTCGATAAAGTCGATGATGGCCTCGATCGACATGGGCGTGTCGGCGTTATCTGCCGCACGCTCGGCCACCACGCGCTCGGCGCAGGCGGCGCACTCCCCCGCCGACTTACCGCATACCGGAATACCGTCGAGCGTATGGCACGTGACATTAGTGTGGTGATCGGTAATCTCGACGACCGCGGTATGGCCCCCGGCCGTCGCAGTCACCTTGATGTAGAGGTTGGGCACACCCTCGACAAGCGACACATCGCAGTAGTCCGCATCGGCAAGCAGCTCGGCCACGCGGGCGCGGTCCGCGTCATCGACGCTCTCGAGCACCTCGAGCGCGCTCTTGGCGTCGCCGCCCACGGCACCCAGCACGGCCGCGGCTTCAATACCATGCATTCCGCCCGAGTTGGGCACGGTCACGCTCTTGACGTTCTTGATGATGTTGCCCGAGCAGGCAACATCCATATGATCGGGCTCGCAACCGAGCGTCTGGCTCGCCAGCGCCGCTGCATAGGCAACGGCAATGGGCTCGGTGCAGCCGAGTGCACAGACAAGTTCGCGGTTCAAAACATCGCAAAACGCGGCGTCACGGATGGAATCGGTAGGCATAGGTATCTCCTGCTTGCATAACGGGCTGGGCTCTCAAAAAAGTTACCTCCTTTATTTGATAACAATGCATCAAAAACCGCAACCATGGTTCCGGCGGACGGCGCTCGAGCACAAATTGGTGGCATTATTCATGAGAAGCCAATCTTGTTGCATGCTAAAGCGTTTGACCAAAAAACGCCCGAGCGTTTACGCAAGAGTCGCGTTATCATGCAGTCGAAAGCGGTAAACACCTTTAGCATTTGCGCCGCACAGACCAGAGAGGAACCATCCATGAAGATCGGTATCGGTAACGACCACGCCGCCGTCGAGCTCAAGAACATCATCTCCGAGCACCTGAAGGAGCGCGGCTGCGAGGTCGTGAACTTTGGCACCGACACCTCCGAGAGCTTTGACTACCCCATCGCCGGCTACAAGGTGGGCAAGGCAGTTGCTAACGGTGACGTCGACCTGGGCATCCTGATCTGCGGCACTGGCGTCGGCATCAGCCTGGCCGCCAACAAGGTCGAGGGCGTGCGCGCCGTCGTGTGCTCCGAGCCCTTCAGCGCCAAGCTCTCGCGCATGCACAACAACACCAATGTGCTTGCCTTTGGCGCCCGCGTCGTGGGCTCCGAGCTCGCCAAGATGATCGTCGACGAGTGGCTTGACGCCGAGTTTGAGGGCGGCCGTCACGAGCGTCGCGTCAACCTCCTCAATGAGATCGACCACACGCGCGGCCTCAAGGTCGTCGACGAGGCCTAAGGCACCCAACGCCACAAGATAACGGTAAGGGGCCCGCCCGGAACACACATCCG
>CAJKFS010000046.1 GCA_905199225.1 uncultured Collinsella sp.
GAAAGCACTTAATGTGCTTTCCGTCTTGCGCAGGACTGTAGAGCAGCAAACTTAAACAGCGGGCCGCCCGGGCCGGGAATCCGCCCCCGCGCACAGGAGGGGATTCCTTTTGTGTAGGCTTTGCGGAAATATGGCTATTTTGGGATACGCCCGGCGGCGTGGTCTGTTGACGGCACAGCTAACGCCACGTATCCTATCGAACTGCGTGTTTCGTAGGGGGATGCTGACCCCTCGATTCAAGCCGTTGCACTTTACAGAAAGCTGGAATCATTCGAGAAGGAGTACGCTTTGCCTACTATTAACCAGCTGGTTCGCCAGGGCCGTCGTTCCGTGCCCAAGAAGTCCAAGAACGCTGCTCTGCAGCACAACTCCCAGAAGCGCGGCGTGTGCACCCGCGTCTTCACCACGAGCCCCAAGAAGCCGAACTCGGCTCTTCGTAAGGTTGCCCGTGTTCGCCTCGTCAACGGCATCGAAGTTACTGCTTACATCCCGGGTGAGGGCCACAACCTGCAGGAGCACTCCATCGTGCTCGTCCGCGGCGGTCGTGTCCGTGACCTCCCTGGTGTCCGTTATCACGTCATCCGTGGCGCCTACGACGCTGCTCCGGTCCAGAACCGTATGCAGGCCCGTTCCAAGTACGGTGCTAAGCGCCCCAAGGCTAAATAAGCCAGATAACGTTTTGATACTTTCGCCGTGTGCCGCCTAAGCGCCGCACGGTAGACACTTAAGGAGATTTCACATGCCGCGTCGTGCAGCAGCTAATCGTCGTGAGGTTCAGCCTGACGCCGTTTACAACAACCGCCTGGTGACTCAGCTCATCAACAAGGTCCTTCTTGACGGCAAGAAGGCCACCGCTGAGCGCATCGTTTACACCGCTTTCGAGATCGTTGCCGAGAAGTCTGAGGGTGGCGACGCTCTCGCTACCTTCAAGAAGGCTATGGACAACGTCAAGCCCACGCTCGAGGTTAAGCCCAAGCGTGTCGGTGGCGCTACCTATCAGGTCCCGATGGAGGTCAACTCCCGTCGTTCCACCGCTCTGGGTATCCGCTGGATCGTCAACTTCTCCCGCGCTCGCAAGGAGAAGACCATGGCCGAGCGTCTCGCCAACGAGATCCTCGACGCTTCCAACGGCCTGGGCGCTTCCGTCAAGAAGCGTGAGGACGTCTTCAAGATGGCCGAGGCCAACCGCGCGTTCTCTCACTATCGTTGGTAAGTTAAGGTAAGGAACTAACATGGCTAAGCCTAAGTACAAGCTTTCCGATACCCGTAACATCGGCATCATGGCCCACATCGATGCCGGTAAGACCACCACGACCGAGCGTATTCTTTACTACACCGGTAAGACCCACAAGATCGGTGAGGTCCATGAGGGCGCTGCCACCATGGACTGGATGGTTCAGGAGCAGGAGCGCGGCGTAACCATTACCTCCGCTGCTACCACGTGCTTCTGGAACAAGGACGGTAAGGACTACCGCATCCAGATCATCGACACCCCGGGCCACGTTGACTTCACCGCCGAGGTCGAGCGCTGCCTGCGCGTCCTCGATGGCGCTGTCGCCGTCTTCGACGCCGTTGCCGGCGTTCAGCCCCAGTCTGAGACCGTTTGGCGTCAGGCTTCTACCTTCAACGTCCCCCGCATCGCCTTCATCAATAAGTATGACCGCGTGGGCGCTGACTTCTTCAACGCTATCGAGACCATGAAGGATCGTCTCGACGCTAACGCCGTGGCCGCTCAGGTCCCGATGGGCGCCGAGGACAACTTCTGGGGCGTCATCGACCTGGTCACCATGACTGCATGGGACTTCAAGGCCGACGAGAAGGGTATGACCTACCCCGAGCCGATGGACGAGATCCCGGCTGAGTTCGCCGACATCGCTGCCACCAAGCGCGAGGAGCTCCTTGACGCTGCTGCCAGCTTTGACGACGAGCTCATGGAGAAGATCCTCATGGAGGAGGACTTCACCGTCGAGGAGCTTAAGGCCGCTCTGCGCAAGGGCGTTCTGGCCAACGAGCTCAACCTCGTCTTCGTGGGTTCCGCCTACAAGAACAAGGGCGTTCAGGAGCTGCTTGACGCTGTCGTCGACTACCTGCCCAGCCCGCTCGACGTTGAGGCCGTCACCGGTACCGATCCGGACACCGGCGAGGAGATCCAGCGTCATCCTTCCTTCGACGAGCCCTTCTCCGGCCTGGTCTTCAAGATCATGACCGACCCGTTCGTCGGTAAGCTCACCTACGTCCGCGTTTACTCCGGCCGCGCCGAGTCCGGCTCCTACGTTGTCAACGCTTCCAACGGTCAGCGCGAGCGCCTCGGCCGCATCCTCGAGATGAACGCCGCCGAGCGTATCGACCGTGACGACGCTGCCGCCGGCGACATCGTCGCTTGCGTCGGCTTCAAGAACTCCACCACCGGTGACACCCTGTGCGCCGAGGGCAAGGAGATCGTCCTCGAGAAGATCGAGTTCGCTAAGCCCGTTATCGACGTTGCCATCGAGCCCAAGACCAAGGCCGAGCAGGACAAGATGTCCCTGGCTCTGACCAAGCTCGCCGAGGAGGACCCGACCTTCCAGGTGTCCACCAACCACGAGACCGGCCAGACCATCATCGCCGGCATGGGCGAGCTGCACCTCGAGATCATCGTCGACCGTCTGCTCCGTGAGTTCAAGGTTGACGCTAACGTTGGTAAGCCCCAGGTTGCCTACCGCGAGACCGCTGGTCACGACGTCGAGAAGGCTGAGGGCAAGTTCGTCCGTCAGTCCGGCGGTCGCGGTCAGTACGGCCATGCCGTCATCAAGCTCGAGAAGATGGAGGAGGGCTTCGGCTACGAGTTCGTCAACGCTATCGTCGGCGGCGTCGTGCCCAAGGAGTACATCCCGTCCATCGACAAGGGCATCCAGGAGGCCCTGAACACCGGTGTTATCGCCGGCTTCCCGGTCCTCGACGTTAAGGTCACCCTGTTCGACGGTTCTTACCACGAGGTCGACTCCTCCGAGGCCGCCTTCAAGATCGCCGGTTCCATGGCTATCAAGGACGCCCTCAAGAAGTCCGATCCGCAGCTGCTCGAGCCGATCATGGCTGTCGAGGTCGAGACCCCCGAGCAGTACATGGGCGACGTTATGGGCAACCTCTCCGGTCGCCGCGGCAAGATCGAGGGCATGGAGGATCGCAAGAACACCAAGCTCATCCGTGCCAAGGTGCCGCTGGGCGAGATGTTCGGTTACGCTACCGACCTTCGCTCCCAGACCCAGGGCCGTGCATCCTACACGATGCAGTTCGACTCTTATGAGCCCGCGCCCAAGTCCATCGTGGACGAGGTCATGAGCAAGAACGCCTAAGTTCGAGCTCCCTGTTACGTAATCCGCGAGAACATCTCTCGCACTCTTTGGAGGTTTAAGTTGGCTACCCAGAAGATCCGCATTCGCCTCAAGGGCTATGATCACGAGGTCGTCGATCAGTCCGCGAAGCTCATCGTCGAGACCGCTCAGAAGACCGGCGCTCGCGTTTCCGGTCCTGTCCCCCTGCCCACCGAGCGCAACCTGTACACGGTTATCCGCTCGCCGCACGTGAACAAGGACTCCCGTGAGCAGTTCGAGATGCGCACTCACAAGCGCCTCATCGACATCCTCGACCCCACCTCGGGCACCGTTGATTCGCTCATGCGTCTCGACCTCCCCGCTGGCGTCGACATCGACATCAAGCTCTAAGCGATATCGCTCATAGCTTAAAGGGCCCCGCTGCCGTTACGGTAGCGGGGCCCTTTTGTTTAGCATGATGGGATTGGACCGCCGGATAAGGCTGCCGAGCGGCTGGCTGTGGCGCCCTATTCGCTCGCGGGACGCAGCGATGCCTCCTCAAAATGGAAGGATCGCAAACCGCCTTCCGTTTCGATACACGCGCGACCAAAGCCATCGACGGTTTTAAAGATGCCGCGTGCCAGCTCGTCGCCGGCAGGGGAACGGGCGATAACGTGCTCCCCAATCCAATTGAGGTGGGCGATATATTCGTCGTGGACGGGCGCGAGCGGACCGGCATCTTCTTCCTTGGCGTTGAGGCGCTCTGCCCAGGTATCTACAGCGTCTATAACTGCGTGATAGACCTCATCGAGGAGCATGTCAACGGCGGGAACGCTCTCGTTGAGGTCCGAGAGGCTAATTGCCGCCAGGCCGCCATCGGGCACCTCTTGGGGCGTGTAGTTTACGTTGGCACCAATGCCGCAGACGGCGAAAGGTTTGCCTTCGTTATCGCGTGCGGCCTCGACCAGAATGCCGCCGAGCTTGCGTCCTCGCGCGACCAGGTCGTTGGGCCATTTAAGGCGAATCTCGTTTGCAAGACTCTGCTTTTCGAGTGCTTCGAGCACCGCTAGGCCGCTGACGGCGGCAAGACCAGAGTACTTTGCGGGATTAACGCATGGACGCAGGACAATCGAAAGCAATAGGTTGCCGGCGGTTGAATCCCACTTGTGGCCGCGCCGGCCGCGTCCTGCCGTTTGCGCGCGGGCGGCAAGTCCTGTGCCGTGTGGCGCACCCTGTTTTCCTGCCTCGAGCAGGTCATCGTTGGTCGATCCGGTTACGTCGACAATCGTTAATTGGGCATCCATAGCGGCTGCTACCTCCTTATTGAATAAGTGAATGACGCAATGGTGTCGAGAGATAGACACAATGTGAAGCCTTTGTTGCATTTGGACAATTTAATGTTAACACGTCAACAAAGACTGAAATGCGTTATCCTCTCTTGGTCGATGTAAACACGTCAACAACTCAAAGGAGGTTAGTGATGGGTTTCACGATTCTTGGAACAGGTTCGGCACTTCCTGAGCGCAGTGTTTCCAATGACGAGCTGTCTGAGTTCCTCGATACCTCGGATGAGTGGATTTTAACTCGCACAGGTATCAAGAGCCGCCACGTCTGCACCACCGAGTCACTTGACGACCTTGCCGTAGCGGCGAGCGAGCGGGCACTCCAGGTGTCCGGAATCGACGCGAGCCAGCTGGATCTGATCGTCTGCTCGACGACGACGGGTGACCACCTTGTTCCCGCTGAGGCGTGTGCCGTTGCTGAGCGACTAGGCGCGACGTGCCCTGCCTTCGATGTCTCGGCGGCTTGTGCCGGCTTCGTATTTGCGCTCGATGTCGCCGAGGGCTATATCGCCCGCGGTCGCGCCGAGCGCGTGCTTGTCGTTGCTGCCGAGCAGATGACGCGCGCGCTCGACTGGACCGACCGTGCCACCTGCGTGCTTTTTGGCGATGGGGCAGGCGCCGCAGTGATTGAAGCTGGGGGAGACAACCCCCTTGCCGTTGAGCTTTCGACGGCGCCCGACGTCGAGACGTTGCGCGTTCCCGGTCTGGTCGGTACCTCGCCGTTTAAGGCTTCCGCAGATAGCGCGAGCGTGCTGTCCATGAATGGCCGCCGCGTGTTCAAGTTCGGCGTCAACGCCATCTGCGACACGGTCCATAAGCTTGCGATCGATGCGGGCATTTTGGTCGAAGACATCGATCATTTTGTATTCCATCAGGCTAACGAACGAATCCTGAGCCAGGCGGTCAAGCGCCTGGGCGTGCCGGACGAGCGCGTGGTTCGCACGTTGCGCGAGACCGGCAACATTTCGAGCGCATGCATTCCGCTTGCCCTCGACCGGCTGGCAAACGCCGGTGCACTTCACACAGGCGACACCATCGCCTTGGTTGGATTTGGCGCCGGTCTGGATATAGGTGGCTATCTGCTTCGTTGGAAGTAGTCGCACATAGGAAATAAAAACGCCCTAGGGCACAACCAAAGGAGAAATACCATGGCAGATCAGAAGACCTTCGAGCGCGTTTGCGACGTTATCCGCGAGACCGCCGGTCTTGACGATGTCGAGATGAAGCCCGAGTCCACGCTCGAGGAGATTGGTCTCGACAGCCTGGGCACCGTCGAGATCCTCGTTGCCGTCGAGGACGAGTTTGGCATCCAGCTCGATACCGAGGAGAACCCCAAGACGGTCGGCGAGTTCGCCGATACGGTCGAGGCGGCATTGGAGAAGTAGAGATGCTCAAGACTCTTCTCTGCGATCTACTCGGCATCGAAAAGCCCGTGTTCCAGGGCGGTATGGCCTGGATTGCCGATGCCTCGCTGGCGTCCGCAGTGTCCGAGGCGGGTGGCTTAGGCATCATCGCGGCCATGAACGCCGACGCCAACTGGCTTCGCGACCAGATTCATGAGCTGCGCGCCAAGACGGATAAGCCCTTTGGCGTCAACGTCATGCTCATGAGCCCGTTTGCCGACGAGGTTGCACAGGTCGTGATTGACGAGCGAGTGCCGGTCGTCGTGACGGGCGCCGGCAATCCCGCCAAGTACATGAAGGCGTGGAACGAGGCGAGCATCAAGGTCATCCCGGTCGTTGCCTCGGTGGCGCTGGCGCGCCTCGTGGCACGTCGTGGAGCCACGGCGGTTGTTGCCGAGGGTACCGAATCGGGCGGCCATATTGGCGAGACCTCGACGATGGCACTGGTGCCGCAGGTCGTCGATGCGGTCGACATTCCCGTCGTGGCCGCAGGCGGTATTGCCGACGGCCGTGGCGTGGCGGCCGCCTTTATGCTGGGCGCCGAAGGCGTGCAAGTGGGTACGCGCTTTCTGGTCGCAGACGAGTGCACCGTCTCGGAGCAGTACAAAGAGATGGTCCTGAAGGCCAACGACACTTCGACGCGTGCGACCGGTCGCTCGACGGGACATCCGGTGCGCGCCCTCAAGAGCCCCTTCACCAACGCCTATGCCAAGAGCGAGGATTCCGGTGCGAGTGCCGAGGAGCTCGGTGCTTTGGGAACCGGTGCACTGCGTAAGGCCGCCAAGGACGGCAACTACGAAGAGGGTTCGTTTTTGTGTGGACAGATTGCCGGCATGGTCAACGAGCGCCAGAGCGCACGCGAAATCGTTGACGATCTGGTCGATGGCGCCGAGCGCGTCCTGAAGGGTGCGTCCGCATGGGTGGCGTAGCGTTTCTGTTTGCCGGCCAGGGTGCCCAACACCCCGCGATGGGCGTCGACCTGGTCGAGGCATCGCCGGCGGCTGCCGAGGTGTTCGCGATCGCCGACGAGGTGCGCCCGGGGACCAGCGAGCAGTGCCGGAGCGCCTCCAAGGAGGAGCTCTCGCAGACCGAGAACACGCAGCCGTGCGTGTTCGTTCACGACCTGGCAGTGGCCGCCGCATTGCGTGAGCGCGGCGTGGTGCCTGCCGCCTGTGCGGGATTTTCGCTGGGCGAGGTCGCCGCGCTCACCTTTGCGGGGGCGTTCGATACGCGAGCGGGCTTTGAGCTTGTGTGCGAGCGCGCGACGCTGATGGCCGCGGCTGCTGAGCGCCATCCGGGCGGCATGCGCGCCGTCATCAAGCTCGATGCGGCGCAAGTCGAGAACCTGGTTGCGCAGGCCGGCGAGGACTGCTGGCCGGTTAACTACAACAGCCCGCAGCAGACGGTTGTTGCCGGAGCGCCCGAGGCGCTGCAGGCGCTCGACGTCCAAGTAAAAGAGGCTGGCGGCCGCGCCATGAAGGTCGCGGTGTCGGGTGCATTTCATAGCCCCTATATGGCCGAGGCAACCTGTGGCCTTGCCGCATATATTGAGGCCGGTCACGCGCCGTCCCCGTTGCTCATTCCTGTTTTGGCAAATATGACAGCGGCGCCCTATCCGGCGGACCCCCAGACGGCATCGGGTGTCTTGGCCAATCAGGTGAGCCATGCCGTGCGCTGGGTTGATACGCTGCATGCTCTGCAGGATCAAGGCATCGACACATTTATTGAGGTCGGCCCCGGCAAAACGCTGTCCGGCCTGGTCAAGCGAACGTTGAGCGACGTTCGTGTGTATTCGTGCGAGACGGCCGAGCAGGTCGCAGCTATTGCCGACGAGCTCGCATAGTCCACAGGGCTGCAACCCGAAAGGAACGACATGGGCAACTTGAACAATGGCGCGCTCGAGCGCAACGACTCACGTCGCGTGGCACTGGTCACGGGCGGCTCGCGGGGTATCGGCCGCGCCTGCGCTATCGGTCTGGCGGAGGATGGCTACGATATCGCCGTCGTCTATGCCGGCAGCGTCGATGCGGCGCGCGAGACGTGCGACGCCTGCGAGGCGGCTGGCGCCACGGCGCGCGCATATCAATGCGACGCGGCCGACCCCGCTGCCGTCAACGCGTGCGTGGAAGAGGTCCTCAACGACTTTGGCTCCATTTGGGCGCTCGTCAACAACGCTGGCATCACCCGCGATGGCCTGCTCATGCGCATGGGCGATGACGCCTTCGATCGCGTACTCGATGTCAATCTCAAGGGAACGTTTAACACGACGCGCGCGCTCACCAAGACCTTTATGCGCCAGCGCGGCGGCTGCGTCGTCAACATGAGCTCGGTCGTGGGCCTGATGGGCAATGCCGGGCAAGCCAACTACGCTGCCTCCAAGGCGGGCGTGATAGGGCTTACCAAGGCGGTGGCGCGCGAGCTTGCGCCCCGCGGCGTACGAGTGAACGCGGTCGCCCCCGGGTTTGTCGAGACGGATATGACGGCAAAGCTCTCGGAGAAGGTTCGCGCGGCAACCGAGGAGCAGATTCCCCTAAAGCGCATGGCGCGCCCCGAGGAAGTGGCCGGCGTGGTGCGCTTTTTGGCAAGCGATGCGGCGGCCTACATTACGGGTGAGGTCGTGCGCGTCGACGGCGGAATGGCGATGTAGAAACCAGGGCCGAAGAATGGCTTGGATGAGGAGACCATGATGGAACAGAGAGTTGCAATCACCGGCATCGGTGCCGTATCGCCGCTCGGCAACACCGCGCTTGCCACTTGGGCAGCCATGTGCGCCGGCACGTGCGGCATCGGCCCGATCACGCACTTCGATACCGATGCGTTTACCGTCAAGGTGGCGGCCGAGGTAAAAGGGTTTGACGGCAACGAGTACTTTGGTAAGCGTGACGCCAAGCATCTCGACCCCTGCGTTCAGTTTGCGATGGCGGCTTCGGACGAGGCCATGCACGATGCGGGCTTTGATGTCGAAGGTGCCATCGATCGCGAGCGCCTGGGCGTCTACGTGGGTTCAGGCGTGGGCGGCATGCAGACACTCGTTGACAACGTCCATACGATTGCCGACCGTGGGCCCCGCCGCGCATCGCCCTATATGATCGCGATGATGATCCCCAATATGGCTTCGGGCAATATCGCGATCCGCCACAAGGCAAAGGGCCCGACCCTGCCCGTGGTGACCGCCTGCGCGACCTCGGCCCATGCCGTGGGCGAGGCGTTCCGCGCCATCAAGCATGGCTATGCCGATGCAATCCTGGCTGGCGGCGCCGAGGCCGCAATCATCCCCGATGCCGTTGCGGGCTTTACGTCCTGCCGTGCTCTCACCACTAATCCTGACCCGTCGACGGCATGCCGTCCGTTCGATGCAGACCGCGACGGCTTTGTGATGGGCGAGGGCGCCTGCGTGCTGGTACTCGAGAGCATGGAACACGCGCTGGCTCGCGGGGCGCACATTTATGCCGAGGTCGTGGGTTACGGCAACACCGATGATGCCTATCACATCACGAGCCCCGATCCCGAGGCTGCCGGCATCGCCCGTGCGATATCGCTGGCGGTGGCCGAGGGCGACGTTAAGCCTTCCGAGGGCCTCTACATCAACGCTCACGGCACCTCGACCAAGCTCAACGATTCGTCCGAGACGGCGGGCATTAAGCGTGCGCTCGGCGAGGACGCGGCACGCGCCGCGCACGTCTCGTCGACCAAGTCGATGACCGGCCACATGATCGGTGCTACGGGCGCCATCGAGGTCATGGCCTGTGCCATGGCGCTCGAGCAGGGCGTGGTGCCCCCGACCATTAACTACCACACGCCCGATCCCGTCTGCGATCTTGATTACACGCCTAATCGAGCGGTTCGCGCCGACCTTACCTGGGCGCTTTCGACCAACCTGGGCTTTGGCGGACACAACGCCGCCATCGCGCTGCGTAGATATACGAGGAGCTAGAGCATGGATTCCAAAAGACTTGCCGAGATAGCCGATGTTATGGAGGACCGCGGCCTCACGCGCGTACGCGTTGAGGAGCCCGATGGCACCGCGGTCGAACTCGAGCGCGCGAGCGCCGCGCAGCCGGTTGCCGTGCCCATGCCTATGCCGAGCGCTATGGCCGCTCCAGTTGCAGCTCCCACAGCCGCGCCTGCCGCACCGGAACCCGCCGCGCAGACACCTGCCGCCGCACCGGAGCCCAAGGGCACCGAGGTGACCGCTCCCATGGTCGGCGTTTTCTATGCTGCCCCGGCGCCGGGCGACGAACCGTTTGTGCACGTGGGCTCCAAGGTCAAGGCTGGCGAGACCCTTTGCATCATCGAGGCCATGAAGGTTCTCAACGAGGTGACGGCAGAGGCGGATGGCGAGGTGCTCGAGATCTGCGTGGCCGACGGCGACCTCGTGGAGTTCGGCAGCTGCCTCATGAGGATCGGATAGGTGATATCCATGAACAAAGAAGAGCTCAAGAAGCTGTTACCGCATCGCGAGCCGATGCTTTTGCTCGACGAGGCCGAGCTGGTGGGCGACGAGGCCCACGGCAAGATCACGATCACGGGCGACGAGTACTTTTTGCAGGGGCATTTTCCGGGAAACCCGGTCGTCCCCGGCGTGATTCAGTGCGAGATGCTCGCCCAGAACTGCTGCGTGCTGCTGATGGGCGATGAGGAGGCGCGCGGCGCGACGCCGTTCTATCCGAGCCTCGATAAGGTGCGCTTTAAGCGTCCGGTGCGCCCGGGCGACACGGTTGATCTGGTGTGCACCATCACGCGTGCGCGCGGGCCGTTCCGCTTTGCGACGGGTACTGCGAGCGTCAACGGTGAGGTTTGCTGCCGCGCCGATATGTCTTTTGCACTCATGCACGAAAGTTAAGGAAGGCTCCATGTTCGACAAAGTGCTCATCGCCAACCGCGGCGAAGTCGCGGTCCGTGTTATCCGCGCGTGCCGCGATATGGGCATCAAGACCGTCGCCGTCTACTCCACGGCCGATGCGGACGCGCTGCACGTGCAGCTTGCCGACGAGGCGTATTGCATCGGCGGCCCGCGTCTTGCCGAGAGCTACCTCAACGACGATGCCGTGCTCACCTGTGCCGTAAAGTCGGGCGCAAAGGCGATCCATCCTGGGTACGGCTTCTTTTCCGAGAAGGCGAGCTTTGTACGCGACTGCGACAAGTATGGCCTGGCGTTTGTCGGTCCTTCGGCCGAGGTAATCGACAGCATGGGCGACAAGGACGCCGCACGTCGAACGGCTGCCGCGGCGGGCGTGCCCATCGTTCCGGGCTGCGATTTGCTCAAAAGCCCCGAGGAGGCAACGGCCGAGGCCGAGCGCATTGGCTGCCCCGTGCTTATTAAGGCGCGTGCCGGTGGTGGCGGTCGCGGCATTCGCAAGGTCGAGCGCGTGGAAGATGCGGCAAAGGCGTTCATCGAGGCGCGTGCCGAGGGTGAGGCCGTTTTTGGCGACGGCGAGTGCTACATGGAGAAGTTCGTCGCGCCGGCGCACCACGTTGAGGTTCAGATTATGGCCGATAAGCAGGGCCATGTGTTTTCGCTCGGCGAGCGCGAGTGTTCGGTGCAGCGCCGCAACCAAAAGCTGATCGAGGAGAGCCCCGCGCCGTGCCTCGACGGACGCGATGATATTCGCGCGCGCATGCACAAGGCGGCGCGCGACCTGGCTCGTGCCGTTGGCTATGAGGGCGCCGGCACCATTGAGTTTTTGTACTCAGATGACGGCAATTTCTACTTTATGGAAATGAACACGCGCTTGCAGGTGGAGCATCCGGTTACGGAGTTTGTGACCGATACCGACTTGGTCAAGTGGCAGCTGCGCGTAGCAGCCGGCCAGCCTCTGCCCTTTGAGCAGGAGGACATGCCGGTCCGCAACCACGCCATGGAGTGCCGCATCAATGCCGAAACGCCGGACTTTCTGCCGTCATGCGGAACGATCACCGCGTTACGTGTGCCGGGTGGTCCGCGCGTGCGCTGGGATTCCGCCATGTTTGCCGGGGCCGCCGTTCCGCCGTACTACGACTCCATGCTCGGCAAGCTCATCGTGTGTGCGCCCACGCGTGACGGCGCCATTCGCAAGATGCGCTCGGCCCTGGGCGAGCTCGTGATTGAGGGCGTGAGCGAAAACAGCGAGCTTCAGCTCGACGTGCTGGCAAACGACGAGTTCTTGTCGGGCATGTATCACACCGATCTGATGGGGCATCTCTATGCTGATGAATAGAAAAGCGAAGACGGTCAATGTCCTTGAGGGGCCGATGACCGAGTCGTGCGCCGAGTTTCCCGCGCGCCACGTGTTTATCAAGTGCCCGGAGTGCCGCCGCGTGATCGATGAGGCACGCCTGCACGACAACCTCGAGGTCTGCCCTCGTTGCGGCAAACACTTTCGCGTGAGCGGTCGCGCGCGCATGCGCATGACGGTCGACGAGGGCACGTTTGAGGAATGGGATGCCAATCTGGCGTCGGAGGACTTCCTCTCGTTTCCCGGCTATGCCGACAAGCTCAAGAGCGTGAGCGAGCGTTCGGGCGAGCACGATGCCGTTGTGTGCGGCAGGGGCAAAATCTGCGGTTGCGATACCGCGCTCTTCTTTATGGACGCTAACTTTATGATGGGCTCGATGGGCTCCGTGGTGGGCGAGAAGATCTGTCGCGCATTTGAGCGTGCGACCGAGCTGGGATTGCCAGTTGTCGGCTTTACCGTTTCGGGCGGTGCTCGCATGCAAGAGGGCGTGACATCGCTTATGCAGATGGCCAAGATTTCTGCGGCGGTTAGGCGCCACAGCGAGGCGGGCGGCCTGTATATCACGGTGCTCACCGACCCCACGACCGGAGGCGTAACCGCGAGCTTTGCCATGGAGGGCGACATTATCCTGGCCGAGCCCGATGCCCTGACGGCATTTGCCGGCCCGCGCGTGATCGAGCAGAACATGCACAAGCGACTGCCCAAGGGATTCCAGCGCTCCGAGTTTTTGATGGAGCACGGCTTTTGCGATGCCGTTGTTCCGCGTGGCGAGATTGCGCTCACGGTAGGCGAGCTGCTGGCGCTGCACGAAGGGCACGCGCCCGGCCTGGGGGCACCGCATGAAATCGTGCATACGGGTCGCCGCGGCAAAAAGCTGGGACACTTGTTTAAGCGCTCGGCGCCACCAAAAACCGCGCTCGAGATTGTCAAGCAGACCCGCTCGGCAGATCGTGCCACGGCGGGCGAGATGATCTCGCTGGGCTTGGACGGATTTGTGGAGCTGCATGGCGACCGTTACTTTGGTGATGACGCCGCCGTGGTGGGTGGCATTGGCTGGAAAGACGGACGTCCTGTGACGGTTATCGCCATCGAGCGCGGCACCACGACCAAAGAGCGCATGCGTCGCAACTTTGGTATGGCACATCCCGAGGGCTACCGCAAAGCGCGTCGCCTTATGCGCCAGGCCGAAAAGTTTGGTCGACCGGTTCTGTGCCTGGTCGATACTTCGGGCGCGTTTTGCGGCATCGGTGCCGAGGAGCGCGGCCAGGGCGAGGCGATTGCCCGGAATCTCATGGAGATGAGCGGCCTTAAGACGCCGATTGTCTCGGTGGTAACAGGCGAGGGCGGCTCTGGTGGCGCGCTGGCGCTGTCCGTGGCCGACCGCATCCTGATGCTCTCGAGCTCGGCCTATTCGGTCGTGAGCCCCGAGGCCTGTGCGTCGATTCTGTGGAAGGATACCGAGCGCGCGAATGAGGCCGCCGAGGCGCTTAAGCTCACGGCCCCCGATTTGTTGGCGCTCGGCATCATCGACGGCATTGTTGATGATAGGGGCCTGTCGCATGAGGAGATCGCCGGTGCCGTCATGTCCTCGGCATTTGATGCCTTCGATACGCTTGGGCGGCTCGACGACGCGACCCTCACAAACCTCCGCTACGAAAAGTACCGCGCAATCGGTCAGTACCGTACGATGTGATAAAGGGACAGCCCACATGTCACATTGGGAAAGGCGTTCCATGCCACAAGTTTCTAACACCTCGTTTACAACGACGGTTTCATCAAACGCCATGGCCGTGGTGGACTATCTGTCCAAAAGCATGATGTCGGCGCTGCCGTTTATTGTCTGCGCGGCGTTGTTCCGCACCGTCGCCGTCATTATGGGCGAAGGCATGCTGGGCCTGTGGTCTGCCGATTCCGAAATCTATCGCCTGTTCTACAGTTGGCTCTATAACGCCGGCTACTACTTTTTGCCCATCTATCTTGGTTGGGCGGCCGCCCGCCAGCTCGGTTGCTCGGAGCAGCTGGGTATGATGCTGGGCGGCGTATTGATTGCGCCCGATCTGCTCAAGCTCGTCGATGCCGCATCGACGACGGGGGCATCGATGACTTCCGTGTATGGTCTGCTTCCCGCGCCGGTCAACGATTACACGACGACTGTTATTCCAGTTCTCCTTTCGGTGCCTGTGCTATGGCGAGTGGAGTGTTTCTTTAAGCGCGTTATCCCTAGGGCCGTGGCGTTTTCGTTTGTTCCGTTTGCGACCATGCTTGTCATGGTTCCGGTTTCGCTGTGTATTACGGCACCGGCGGGCAGCTATCTGGGCATGCTGTTGGGCCAGCTTATGTTTATGCTTGGCAATTCCGGTGGCATCGTGTCGCTGCTCACGCTCATGGGGCTTGCTGCGGGCTGGGAGTTCCTAAAGATCGCCGGCGTCAGCAACGTTGTCCTATCGCTCGCCTATGCGCAGTTTATGAGTGTGGGAACGGATTCGTGCATCCTGATCGCCGCGACGATGGCAACGTTCGCCGTTTGGGGTATGCCCTTTGGCGCGTCGCTCCGCGTTGCGGATAAGGACGAGAAGGCGCTCATGCTGGGCTATTCAATCTCGGGTATTCTTGGCGGCGTAAGCGAGCCAGCGCTGTACGGATGCGGCTTTAAATATGGCAGGTGTCTGACGTGCATGGCCGTTGGCGGCGCCGTCGGAGGCCTTGTTGCGGCCGTAGGCCACGTTACGGCTTATACCATCGGTATGACGAATGTTCTTATGGTCATTGGCTTTGCCACGGGCGGCATCTCGAATCTGCTGTGGTGCTGCGCTGCCGGCGGCGCAGCATTTGCGGTGTCTGCGGCGCTGAGCTGCTGTTTTGGCGTGGTGCCGACAAAGATGCAGGCGGCAGAAGACGCAGCTGATTCGCTCGAAACAGTGGCGAGCGCTGCTGAAGCAAGCGCATAAATCTGTGCGACAAAAGGACGATTCCTTTGTCATATTCCAAGGCTGCGGCCCGTGTGGGCTGCGGCCTTTTTGTATCTGGAGGACAAAGTGGCTACACTACAATCCGTTTGAGCAATAGATATATAGGTAGTACCGTGGGGACTGATGGGGATGGTCGAGTGGATTGTTCGTCGTGCGCAGGGCGACCGTGCGCGCGTGGGAACGTTGACGGGCATAGTGTGTATTCTCGCCAATGTGGCACTATGCGCTGCGAAGGGTGCAATTGGCGTGCTATCGGGATCGGTTTCGATTGTGGCGGACGCTATGAACAACCTGTCTGATGCCAGCTCGAACATCGTGAGCGTGCTTGGCTTTAAGCTGGCGGGCAAGCCGGCCGACCCCGAGCATCCTTACGGACATGGCCGCTACGAGTATCTCTC
>CAJKFS010000047.1 GCA_905199225.1 uncultured Collinsella sp.
CCCCGTGCCGACGCCGGTGTCGAAGGGCGTTATCGTGACGGGCACCGTGCACGGCAACACCGTGATCACCGCGACGGCCGCCGTGCGCGAGCCGGGCGACACGCAGACCTATGCGAGCGATGTGAACGCGCTGCTGAGCGGCGCGCGCAAGCTGGTGCCCGATCTGGATACGCGCCGCGTGGTGCGCGCGTTTGCCGGCGGGCGTCCGGTCATTCAGGGAACGAACGACTTCTTTATTGGACAGTCGGCCGTGGTGCCGGGGCTTTTCCAGGCGGCGGGCATTCAGTCGCCGGGTGTGGCAAGCGCGCCGGCCATTGCCGAGCACATGGAGCTTGTGATGCGTGAGGCGGGCGTGAAACTGCACGAGCGGGCTGACTGGAACCCAATTCGCCGCGCGCCGGACGACTTTGACCGCGCGCCGCTTACGCGCAAGGAAGAACTCATTGAGTCCGATCCCGCGTGGGGGCAGATTGTCTGCCGCTGCGAGACTGTGCCCGAGGCCGAGATTGTGGCCGCGATTCGGCGCCGCCCGGGTGCAATTTCGGTCGAAGGTGTCAAGCGCCGCTGTCGTGCCGGCATGGGTCGGTGCCAAAGCGGCTTTTGCCAGAGCCGTGTGGTGGCGATTCTTGCCCGAGAGCTGGGCTGCGACCCCAGCGAGGTGCTGTTGGAGGATACCGGATCTTGGCTGGTCGAGGGACCTTTGAAGGGAGTGCGCTAGGATGGCGGAATTCAAATCGAGCGCGATTGATTGCGGCGTCGTGGAAGCCGTACAAACGCAAGCCTTCGACGTGGTCGTTATCGGCGGCGGACCTGCCGGCATGGCGGCCGCGCTGGCCGCGCATAAGGCAGGCGCACGCGTGGCCATCGTGGAGCGCGAGCAGCATCTGGGCGGCATCCTGCGCCAGTGCATCCACCCCGGCTTTGGCCTGTCGCACTTTAAACAGGAGCTCACCGGTCCCGAGTACGCGCAGCGCTTTATCGACCAGGTGCACGCAACCGACACTGCGCTGTTCCTGAACAGCATGGTGATTGGGATTGATTCAGGCGAGCCTGCGGAAGACACCGCGGTCCACACCGTCACGCTCATGAGCCCCACCGGCATGCTGCAGCTCACCGAACGGGCGGTTGTCCTTGCCATGGGGTGCCGCGAGCGCACCCGCAGCGAGATCAAAATTCCCGGCAGCCGACCCGCCGGCGTGTTTACGGCCGGCTTGGCGCAGCGATACATCAATATCGAGAACCTCAAGCCCGGCTCGCGCGCCGTCATTTTGGGCTCGGGTGACATCGGGCTGATCATGGCGCGCCGCTGCACGCTCGAGGGGATTTCGGTCGAGGGCGTGTACGAGCTCATGCCGTACGCCAACGGCCTGCGCCGCAATGTGAAAAATTGTCTGGACGACTTTGGCATTCCGCTGCATCTGTCTACCACGGTCACGCGCGTGATCGGGCACGACCGCGTGGAAGCCGTCGAGGTGAGTCAGGTCGACGAACGCCTGGCGCCCATTCCGGGGACCGAGCGCATTGTTCCGTGTGACACGCTGCTGCTTTCGGTGGGCTTGATTCCCGAGAACGAGCTTTCAGTTGCCGCGGGCGTGGAGCTTGACCCGCGCACGCGCGGCGCCGTGGTGGACCAGAGCCTGCAGACGGGCATACCAGGCATCTTTGCTTGCGGCAACGTTCTGCACGTGCACGACCTGGCCGACAACGTGACGACTGAGTCCGAGCGCGCTGGCGCAGCTGCGGCCGCGTACACGCTGGGGACCGGCGCGGGCGCCGTTCCGGACTGCGAGCTCTCGGTCTCCCCTGCCGGCATCGCGGGCTACGCGCTGCCGGGACGCATTACGACTGTGGCACTCACCAAGCTGAACTTCCGCGTGCGCCGGCCCGTCGACGCCGCCCGCGTGCGCATTCTGGCAGGCGACGAGGAACTGTTTGCGGGCAAGGGACGCGCGTTTAAACCGAGCGTCATGGAAAGCTTCCCGCTGCCGGCAAAGGTCATCAAACAAGCGCTCGACCTGGGTGCTAGCGAAATTGTCCTGTCCGTCGATCCCGTCGAGGAGGCATAGACTATGAGCGATAACGCAATCGAAACGCTGCAGTTCAACTGCACGACCTGCCCATCCGAATGCCTCCTGACCGTAAAGGTGGAGCGCGACGCCAATGGCGCCGTGGTGGAAGTGCGCTCCGTAACCGGCAACAACTGCCCGCGCGGTGATAAATTCGCGCATCAGGAGCTCACCTGTCCCATGCGCGTGCTCACCACCACCGTTGCCGTATCCGGCGGCGATGAGGCTCTGCTGCCCGTGCGCACCGCCGATGCCATCCCGCTGGCACTCCACGCCCAAGCCATGAACCTCATCCGCGGCGTGGTCGTTGAGGCCCCCATCCGCATGGGCGACGTCGTGTTCCCCAACCTCCTCAACACGGGCATCGACCTCATCGCCAGCATGGACATCGACCCAGCCTAAGTAGCTCATTTGGGACGGGGCTCTTTTAGCTGCCCCGCCATCCACCCAGCCCTCCTCAATTGCGGTGAAATAGTTCCTGATTTCCGTCAAAGCCCCGGTATCCAGGAACTATTCCACCGCAACCATCCTTGGAATCGGTTTTTAGCTTGTGCCTACTTTAGTGCCATTTCAAAACTATGCCGGATTACGGGGCTGATTCGGAGACCCCCATCCATACCGGCAATTTTCGATTTTTGATAAGCCGTCTACCTGCGGTTTTAATTTCGCGATTTTTCCCATGGTCAAGTAATACCGGTCCAGCCCCGTAATCCGCCATACTTTTGAAACCAGCCCATTTGGGACGGGCCTCTTATGACTCCTTTTTTCCCGCACGCTTGCCAGGGTGGCCATGCTAAGGAGTGTCCCGAAGTGCCGGCATAAAAGGAACATCCCTATCTTTCAGGCATGGGATACCATGATGGCAACCTAGCGAAAGGATATTTCATGGCACATATCGATGATCAGCGTGTGGCGCGCGTGCTCGATGCACTCGAGGCTCAGTACCCCGGCGCGCAGCTGCTCGTAAACGATCCGTGGTCGATTTATTACCTGACCGGCTTTTATGCCGATATGTTCGAACGTTTTTGCGGTGTGCTGCTCGCGCGCGATTGCGAGCCCGTGATCTTGGTCAACGCCCTGCATCAGCTGCCCAAGTACGACAATGCCCGCGTGGCCTATCACACCGATACCGACGTCGTGACCGACGCCATCGTTCGCGAGATCGATCCGACCAAACCGCTCGGAATCGACACCGTCATGCGCTCTGGCTTTTTGATGCCCCTTATGGAGCGCCATGCCGCCAGCGAGTTTTTCCTGGGTGACTTTGCCGTCACTGCCGCACGCACCCACAAGGATGCCGCCGAGCAGGAGCTCATGCGGGCGTCCTCGACCGCTAACGACGCTGTGATGGCCAATGCCATCAAACTCGTCCACGAGGGTGTGACGGAGCGCGAGATTGCCGACCAGATGCTCGGCTTGTATCGTAAGCACGGCTGCGAGGGCTTTAGCTTTCCGCCCATCGTGAGCTTTGGCGCTAACGCCGGCGACCCGCACCACGAACCAGACGACACCGTGCTCAAGCGTGGCGACGTGGTGTTGTTCGACATTGGCGGACGCCGCTGCAACTACTGCTCGGACATGACGCGCACGTTCTTTTGGGGCGAGCCGGCCGAAGAGACGGCGCGCATCTACGATATCGTGCGCCGCGCCAACGAGGCCGCCGAGGCGCTTATCGCACCAGGCGTGCGCATGTGCGACCTGGACCGTGCCGCGCGCGATGTGATCGAGGATGCCGGCTACGGCAAGTATTTTACGCACCGCCTCGGTCACTCGATCGGCCTGCAGGACCACGAGCCGGGCGACGTCTCGCTCGTCAACGAGCAGGTCGTCGAGCCGGGCATGACCTTCTCCATCGAGCCGGGCATCTACCTCCCAGGCCGCACCGGCGTCCGCATCGAGGACCTTGCCCTGGTTACCGAGTCCGGCGTCGAGATTCTCAACGCCTACCCCCACGACCCAGTCCGCCTAGACTAGGCAATGCGGCAAAGGGGCTGTCCCTTTGCCGCATCCCACCAATACCGCGCCACAAAAACGGCCTATCTACTACGTTTAACCCGCATGGGTCGACCATACCCGCGTTTTTACAAAATCCGTAAGCCGTCTACCTGCGGTTTTGCTTTCACGATGTTCCGTGTGGTCGAGGGTAGTCGGTCAAACGTAGTAGATAGGCCCATTTCGTGGCAAGCGAGTCGACTCGGGGCACAGGGCAGCCAAAAAAGCCCCGTCCCAAATTGGCTGCTTTTGAGTTGCGGTGATATACGGACTGTTTGAGGCTTCTGGCTTGTAAAACAGTCCGTATTTCACCGCAACTGATGAGGGGATGGGTTAGCGAAGCAGACCGGCTACTTCGCCGGCTAGGGTGATGGTGCCGGCTGCTACGAAGGGCTCACCTACGGCAATGAGGGCCGCGAGGGCCTCGGACACGCTGGGGTACACGCCAACAAGCTTGTCAGCGTCCACAAGTGCGGCAAGCTCCTCCGCCGGCAGGGCACGATCGGAATCGGTCTGGGTCACAACCACGCGCGGGAAAGCCGGGATCAACACGTCGACGATGCCCGCCACGTCCTTGTCTGCCAGCGCGGCACACAGCAGCGTGGGGCGGTTCTCCACGCACGGATCAATCTCGTCCAGCGCGCTCACAAAGTTCTCGCAGCTCTGGGGGTTATGGCAGGCGTCGATCAGCTTGAGCGGATCGGTCCCCAGCACATCAAATCGGCCCGGCGTGGGGCAGCCCATAAGCGACGCATCGAGCTTGTCATGATCGAGTTCACAGCCCAGATACCCCTCGCACAGCATAATCGCGCACGCGGCATTCTGCGGCTGATACGCCGGCTTAACCATACTCGACGTATAGATAGCACGCGGAGTAGTGCAGCTAAACTCCACTGTATCGCCCACGTGCTCCGGCACCTTGGTCGTGGCATGGTTCACCACGAGCGGCACAATGCCGCACTCGCGACAACGCGCATCCATCACGCGCTGAACACTCGCCTCATGCGTGCCCTCGCCCAAAACAACCAAGCGCCCGGGCTTGATAACCGCAGCCTTCTCCCCCGCAATGGCCTCGAGCGTGTCGCCCAAAATACGTGTGTGATCGAGTCCGATGCCCGTGATGGCAACGGCGACAGGATCGGTCGCACTCGTGGCGTCCCAACGTCCGCCCATGCCGACCTCGAGCACGGCGACATCCACCGCGGCCTCGGCAAACACTACAAGTGCGGCAGCCGTCAGCAGGTCAAAAGGCGTGATGGAATAGGCGCGCTCCCCCGCCGCCACACGACGCGCATTCACGCGACGCCCCGCCTCGACAGCTGCCGAAACGCCACGGGCAAAGGCCTCGTCGCTCACGACGCGCCCGTCAACCTCCATGCGCTCGGGATAGCGAACAAGCTGCGGCGACGTATACAGCGCGGTCTTGAGCCCCTCGCCGCGAAGGATAGCGGCCGAAAAACGCGTGGTCGAAGTCTTGCCATTAGTGCCGGCAACCTGAATGCAATCAAAATACTCATCCGGACGTCCCAGCTCATCGAGCATATCGACAACCGTCTCGAGCAGAGGACCAGCATCCCCAGAAATCCGCCCCGTATCAGCAGCAAGCCCCACAGCTTCACCAAACGAAAGCAACTCAAACGAGAAAGGAACGACATACGACCCAGAACGCTTAGCCATAACCCAAAGTCCCCCATAACAGAAAAAGAGGCCCACCAAAAAGAATGAGCCCCTCGCGTTCAAAAAATCAGCCAAACACCGCTTTGCAGCGACCTCAAGGCCACAACCCAGTGGCCCTAACATTCCGGGCGCAGACAACCACGTAAACGAACTGGGAGCGGTTTGGGGCTTTGCTCGATACAAGTTCCGCACGAGCCGAAGGCCACTTAATGTGGCCTTCGTGCGAGCAGGACTGTTCGCAGTAGCGAGCAATGCCCCAAACCGCGTCCCCCCAGTAACGCTTACGAGAAGTCAGCAACCTGAGCAGTCAGCGCCGCCAGAATCTCCTTGAGCTCAGCTGCACGGTCCCTCTTCTTCTGGACCACCGCGGGCGCGGCCTTAGCCACAAAGCCCTCGTTGGCGAGTGTCTTCTCGCAGCCGGCGAGCTCCTTCTGGGCCGCGGCGATCTCCTTCTCCAGGCGCGCCTTCTCGGCCGAAAGGTCAACCTTGCCCTCGAGCACCACAAAGACCTCGACGCCGCTGTCGACCACGGCGATGCTCGCAGCCGGCTTCTCAACGTCGGTGCCCATGACCAGAGAAGCAGTGTTCGCCAGCGGCTCAATCGTCGAGCGCAGGCTCTCGAGCTTCTCGATGTCCTCGGCACCGGCGCGCACGACCACGTCGAGCTCGGCCTTGGGGCTCAAGCGGTAACGCGAACGCGTGGCGCGGGCGGCGGAAACGACGGCGCGGCACAGCTCAAACGCGCGCTCGGCGTCCTCGTCAACATACTTAGCGTAGTCGGCGGGCTCGGGCCACTTGGCGATCATGAGCGCCTCGGCGCGGTTCACGTTGCCCTCGGCGTCCAGATCGAGCACACTCGCCGGCATGTTGTCCCAGATCTCCTCGGTGACAAACGGCATGAGCGGGTGCATCAGGCGAATGGAGGTGTCAAGCACAAAAATCAGGTTGCGCTGCGCCTGCAGACGGCCCTCGCCCTTCAAGCGGGCCTTGGTGACCTCGACGTACCAGTCGCAGACCTCGTTCCAGAAGAACTGCTGCACGCCGCGGGCCATGTCGCCAAAGGTGTAGTTCTCGATACCCTCGGTGACCATCTTCACGGCCTTGGCCAGGCGGCTGAACATCCAAGCGTCTGCCGGCGTCTCCACGACGGGCTCGCCGGGCGTGTAGCCCTCCATGTTCATGAGCAGGAAGCGGCTCGCGTTCCAGATCTTGGTCACAAACGACTTGGCCTGCTCGGTACGCGGACTGTCGATAAGCTTCTTAGTCTTCTTGTCGATGTTCGCGTCGAACTTGACGTCCTGATTGTTGGTGCACAGCGTGAGCAGGTTGTAGCGCATGGCGTCGGCGCCGTACATGCCAATGAGGTCCATGGGGTCAACGCCGTTGCCCTTGGACTTGGACATACGGCTTCCGTCCTTGGCAAGAATCGTCGGGTAGATGACGACGTCCTTAAACGGCACCTCGTCCAGGAAGTACAGCGAGCTCATGACCATGCGGGCGACCCACAGCGCGATGATGTCGCGGGCGGTGACGAGCGCCGTCGTGGGGTGATGTCCCTCGAGCAGCTCCGGCTTTTGCGGCCAGCCCTGCGTGGCGAAGGTCCACAGCTGCGAGCTGAACCAGGTGTCCAGCACGTTCTCGTCCTGATGCACATGATGGCCTCCGCACTTGGGGCAAACATCGGTGTCCTCGGTAAGAGCGTCCTCCCAGCCGCAGTCCTCGCAGTAGAACACGGGGATGCGGTGGCCCCACCACAGCTGGCGGCTGATGCACCAGTCCTTAAGGTTCTCCATCCAGGTGGTGTAGGTCTGCGTCCAACGCGCGGGGTGGAAGGTGACCTTGCCAGAGTTGACGGCGTCGAGCGCCGGCCCTTTGAGCTTATCGACGGCGACGAACCACTGCTCGGACAGCCACGGCTCCAGTGCGGCGTCGCAACGGTAGCAGTGCATGACGGAGTGATCGAGGTCCTCGACGTGATCGAGCAGGTCGTGCTCCTCGAACCACTTGATGACGGCCTCGCGGCACTCGTCGCGGTTCATGCCGGTGAACTCGCCGTAGCCTTCGACGACCACCGCGTGCTCGTCGAAGATGTTGATCTGCGGCAGGTCGTGAGCCTGACCCATGGCGTAGTCGTTGGGGTCGTGGGCAGGGGTGACCTTAACGAAGCCGGAACCAAAGTTAGCGTCGACATGCCAATCCTCAAAGATGGGAATCTCGCGGTCGACGATGGGGAGCTTGACGGTCTTACCCACAAAGGCGGCCTTCTCGGGGTCCTTCGGGGAAACGGCGACGCCCGTGTCGCCGAGCATGGTCTCGGGACGCGTGGTGGCGACGACGATATAGTCCTGGCCGTTGACCGGCTCGGTCAGCGGGTAGCGCAGGTGCCACAGGTGGCCCTTCTCGTCCTTGTACTCGGCCTCGTCGTCCGAGATGGCGGTGGTGCAGTTGGGGCACCAGTTGACGATGCGCTTGCCGCGATAGATCAAGCCGTCGTGGTACCAGTCGCAGAAGACCTTGCGCACGGCCTGGGCGTAATCCTCGTCCATGGTAAAGCGCTCGTTGTCGAAGTCGACGGAGCAGCCCATGCGCTTGATCTGCTCGACGATGATGCCGCCGTACTCGTGGGTCCAATCCCAGCAGGCGTCGACAAACTTGTCGCGGCCAATCTCCAGGCGGCTGATGCCCTCGCTCTTGAGCTTCTTGTCGACCTTGGTCTGCGTGGCGATACCGGCGTGGTCGGTGCCGAGCACCCAGCGCGTGGACTTGCCGCGCATGCGGGCCATACGGACAATGGCATCCTGGATGGAGTCATCGGTGGCGTGGCCCATGTGGAGCTTGCCGGTCACATTGGGAGGCGGAATGGTGACGGTGCAGTCGCCCACGCCCTCACGGCGCTTGTAGTAGCCGCCGTCGAGCCACTTCTGCAGAATCGCCGGCTCGTTGGTCGACGGATCGTAGTTCTTGGGCATTTCTTCCATATATCTCTCCCTTGCCCGTCGGCGTGTCCGCCTGCTTGGTTTTCGCTCGGTCAGGTCCTGGGCTCGCACGAAGAGCACATTAAGTGCTCTTCGGCTCGTGCGGAATCTACGAAAACCAAGCAGGCGGACACGCCTTAGGTATCGATTACTTCAGTCTGAATGGACTTTGCTGAGACTTTAAACAAACACACAGAATAACACAGGTAGTTGGGGTTATTGCGTATATATAAAATAGCCTCCGACCGCGGGTGGTCGGAGGCTATTTGCAAACACGTTCTAGGCTGGTTTAGCCGTAGATGCGCTGGGGCTGCTCTTCGCCCTTTACGGAGGCTTCGGTCACAACGACCTTGGAAACACCCTCCTCGCTGGGCAGGTCGAACATCGTCTGCTGCAGCACGTCCTCGCAGATGGAGCGCAGGCCGCGGGCGCCGGTCTTGCGGGCGAGCGCCATGCGGGCGATCTCGTGCAGGGCCGCGTCCTCAAACTCAAGCTCAACGTCCTCAAGCTGGAACATCTTACGGTACTGGCGCACCACGGCGTTCTTGGGCTCGGTCAGAATCGACACCAGGTCGTCCTCGTCGAGCGCCTGCGTCTGGGTTACGACAGGCGTGCGGCCAACGAACTCGGGAATCATGCCAAAGGCGTTGAGGTCCTGCGGGAGCACCTGGCGCAGCAGGTCGTTCTCGTCGACCGAGGTGGGGCCGGCGATCTCGGAGTTAAATCCCACGCCCTTGTTGCCCACGCGATCGGCGATGATCTTGTCCAGACCCACAAAGGCACCGCCGCAGATAAACAGAATGTTGGTCGTGTCGATCTGCAGCAGCTCCTGCTGGGGATGCTTGCGGCCGCCAGTGGGCGGAACGCTGGCCACCGTGCCCTCAAGAATCTTAAGCAGCGCCTGCTGAACGCCCTCGCCCGAGACATCGCGGGTAATGGAGAGGTTCTCGGCCTTGCGGGCGATCTTGTCGATCTCGTCCACGTAGATAATGCCCACCTGAGCGCGCTCAATATCGCCATCGGCAGCATTGATGAGCTTGAGCAGGATGTTCTCCACGTCCTCGCCAACGTAGCCGGCCTCGGTAAGCGCAGTGGCGTCGGCGATGGCAAACGGCACCTCGAGGATGCGCGCGAGCGTCTGGGCCAGCAGGGTCTTACCGGTACCGGTGGGACCGAGCAGCAAGATGTTGGACTTGGCGAGCTCTACCTCGTCCATATCGTCGTCGAACTGCGAGCCCATGTCGTCGTCAAAGGCAGACACCGCGGCGCCGCCCTCGATCACGCGACGATAGTGGTTGTACACGGCCACCGACATGGCGCGCTTGGCGTCCTCCTGGCCCATAACATAGGCCGAAAGCTCGTCATAGATCTCGTGCGGCGTCGGCACATGCGTAATGACCTGGCGGGCATCGTCCTCGAGCTCAAAGCCCTCGGCCTCGGGATCCACGGCAGGCTGCCCGGCAGCCTGGCCGTGATCGTTGAGGAAGCCCGGCAGCTTGCCGTTGCGGGCGGCGTCCATAAAGTCCGAAGCCAGCGACTCCTCAAGGATCTCGGAGCAGGCGGCGACGCACTCGTCACAGATAAAGATGTTGGTCGGGCCCTTTACGAGACGACGGACCTGGCCCTGCTCTTTTCCGCAGAAGGAGCAGCGGATGGGGTTGCCGTTCTCGTCGAAGCCGTCCTGCATGTTACCGGCCATCCTAGGCGTCCTTCGCGGCGAGGTCGCGCGAGGTGACAATACGGTCGATTAGGCCGTAGTCGAGGGCCTCGACAGCCGTGAGGTAGTTGTCACGCTCGGTATCGGCCTGAACCTTCTCGATGGGCTGGCCCGAGGCGTCGGACAGGATCTGGTTGAGCTCACGGCGGGTCTTCTTGATCTCCTCGGCCACGATCTCGATCTCGGTCTGCTGGCCCTGCGCACCGCCGCTGGGCTGGTGAATCATGACCTTGGAGTGCGGCAGGCAGAAGCGCTTGCCCTTGGCGCCGGCCGAAAGCAGCACGGCGGCCATGGACGCGGCCATACCGACGCAGATGGTGGAGACCTGCGGCTTAATGAAGTTCATGGTGTCCAGAATCGCCAAGCCGGAGTAGACCTCGCCGCCGGGCGAATTGATGTAGAGCGAGATATCCTTCTCGGCATCCTGGCTTTCAAGATGCAGCAGCTGGGCAACGACCAGGTTGGCGCTGACGGAGTTGATCTCCTCGCCCAAGAAGATGATGCGGTCGTTGAGCAGGCGCGAATAGATATCGTAGCTGCGCTCGCCGCGCGGCGTCTGCTCGATAACGTATGGCACGAGGGCGGAATCGAACTTAGCGATCATACGCATCTCCATTTCTCTTACGGACCAATAGTGGTTCTAGATAAACGTACGGTGCCCGCATGCTATGCATTGGCTGGCACCGTACGAAGCAACCGGATAACCGGTGTATTACTTTACCCCATCACGGGCGCACGCATGCGCTCGCGGGCAAGGTGGCGAGAATTACTCGGCGTCCTTGGCGGTCTCGTCGACCTCGGTCACCTTGGCGTTCTCGACCAGGTGGTCGACGGCCTTGGAGCGACGGATGGACTCGCGGACGGCAGGCATGCGGCCATCGGCGATGAACTCGGCCTTGGAAGCCTCGACGTCCTTGACGCCGGCCTTCTCGAACTCGGCGTTGATGTCGTCCTCGGTGACCTCGATCTTGAGCTCACGGGCGAGGGCGTCGAGCGCCAGGGACTCACGGGCAACGTCATTGGCCTGCTTGTGCAGGTCGCCGATGAACTGCTCCATGGTCAGACCGGAAGCGGGAAGCCAGGTGTCCAGGGTCATGCCGCGGGCAGCAAGGTTGGACAGGAAGTTCTGGCCAAGCTCCTCAAAGACGGACTGCTCGTAGTCGGCGTCCATCTCGTCGAGCTGCAGACGCTCAGCAAGAGCGGAGACGCAACGGTTCTCCTTCTCGGCCGGCAGGCGGGAAGCCTTGTCCTGCTCGATCTCGATCTTAATGGCGTCGCGCATGGCATCGATGCTGTCGAAGCCGAAGTCGGACTTGACAAGCTCGTCGGTGAGCTCGGGGGTGTTGCGGACCTTGATGCCCTTGACGGTGACCTCGACGGTGTGGGTCTCGGCCTCCTCGCCCTCCTCGACCTCGTCGGTCCAGGTGACGGTCTTGACGTCGTCAACGTTAGCGCCGATCAGGGCCTCGTTGAACTCCTTGGGGTTGCTGTCGCTACCGGCGATGAGCATGCGGCCCTCGGCGGCAAAGTTGTCGGCGTTCTCGACGGCCTTGAGGTCGACGGTGACGTAGTCCTCGGCCTCGACGGCGCGACCCTCGACGTCCTCGAAGGTGGCACGGTAGTTGAGAAGCATCTCGACCTGGTTGTTGATCTCGGACTCGGTGACCTCCGCAGGGGGCATCTCGATCTCGACAGCGTCGAAGGAGGAGAGCTCAGCGGCGGGACGCAGGGAGAACTCGACGGTGTAGGTGTAGTCCTCGTGATCCTTGGCGAGGTCGAGCTCCTTGTAGTCACCGTTCTTGGTGGGGACGATGTCCAGCTCGTTGAGGACGGCGGGCTCGTTGGCGGCGATCAGGTCGTTGGTGGCCTGAGCGAGGGTAGCCTCGGCGCCAAGAGCGGAGTCGATGACCGGACGGGGGGCCTTACCGGCGCGGAAGCCCGGGAAGCGGTACTTCTTGGCGGTGTCCTTGTAGGCCTTCTTGATCGCGGCGTCGACGTCGGCGGCCGGGATGGTGACCGTAGCGGTGAGCTTGGCGTCCTTGACGTCAGAAGCGGTGATGTTCAACACGTTCCTCCTCATACTGCCCAGCTTATCTGAGGTGCTGGTACCTTTATGCAACAAGCGTCGCGAGGGCATAAGCCGACGCGGGTGCGTTGGTGCGGGCGAAAGGACTCGAACCTTCACGGGAATCCCACCAGAACCTAAATCTGGCGCGTCTACCAATTCCGCCACGCCCGCATGAGCGCACAGACTAGGAATGATAGCAGATACGAGCGGCAAGCGCACGCACACCTTTTACAGGCTCACGACCTCACCACGAGTACAAAAGGCGGGGCGAATTACCCCGCCCCGCCCATTACGACTTGCTCGCTGATCCACTACTCCCCCAGCAGGGCCTTCTCGGGCGTGATCGGAAGCGAGCGAACCTGATGGCCGGTGGCGTGCGCCACGGCCGAGGCAACGGCGGCGAGCGGCGTGTTGATGACGACCTCGCCGATCGACTTGGCGCCAAACGGACCCGTCGGCTCGTAACTCGGCTCAAAGGCCACGCGAATGCTGCCGATATCCAGGCGCGTGGGCAGCTTGTAGCTCATAAAGTTGCCGGTGCGCAGGCGGCCGCGGTCGTCGTGCTCGACGATCTCGTAGAGCGCGTGACCGATGCCCTGGGCAATGCCGCCCTCGGCCTGGACGCGGGCGAGCGCCTCGTTGATCACGGTGCCGCAGTCAACGGCAGCGACGTAATCCACCACGGTCACCTTGCCGGTGGCCTTGTCGACCTCGACCTCGGCAATGCCGGCCATAAACGGCGGAGGCGAAACGGGCAGGCAGGCAGAGGCATGCGAGGTGAGCGCGTCGCCGCCCGTGATGTTCTTGACGCACAGGTTGGCAAAGTCGCGCAGCGTGAGGTAGCGGTTCTGCTCGCGCGCGGCACGCTCGTCGGACAGGCGCACGTACTGACCATCAAAGACCACATCGGCGGCGTCCACGTCCCACATCTGGGCAGCCTTGGCACAAATCTTCTCGCGCAGCTCGGCCGCGGCGTTCTTGGCTGCCAGGCCCGTCACGTACGTGCCCGAGCTCGCGTACGAGCCGGCATCGAACGGCGACACGTCGGTGTCCACGCCGCGCACCACAATGAGCGAGCTCTCAACGCCCAGCTCCTCGGCGGCAATCTGCGCCAGGATCGTGTCGACGCCCATGCCGTTATCGGTGGCGCCGGTGCCGATGGTAATGAAGCCGTCCTCTTCCAGGCGCATGTCGATGCCGGCGATGTCCACGTTGGAGATGCCCGAGCCCTGCATGGTGAGCGCACAGCCCAGAGCACGCACACGGTCGCCCAGGTCGACGGCTAGCGGCTTGTCGCGCCAACCGATCATGTCCATCGCGCGCAGCAGGCAGCGGTCGAGCGCGCAGGCGTTGAGCTTCTCGTTGTAGTACTGCGGCATGATCTCGCCCTCGCGCACGATGTTCTTAAGGCGCAGGTCGGCGGGGTCCATGTGCAACATGTCGGCGAGCTCGTTGACGGCACTCTCCACGGCAAACTGGCCCTGGGTGGCACCGTAGCCGCGATACGCGCCGCCGCGGTTGGTATTGGTGTAGACGGCGTCCCAGCTAAAGCGGCTCGCCTTCACGTGGTTGTAGATGGGCAGGCTCTTGTGACCCGAAAGGCCGATCGTCGTGGTGGCGTGCTCGCCGTACGCGCCGGCGTTGGACAGCGTGTGCAAATCGATGGCCGTGATGGTGCCGTCGTTCATGGCGCCCAGCTTAACGGTCATCTGCATCTGGTGGCGCGAGTTGCCCGCAGTGATAGTCTCCTCACGGGTGTAGCAGCAGTAGCTCGGACGGCCGGTCTGCTGGGTGACGAACGCAACGAAGATCTCGCAGCAGCCCGTCTGCTTGGAGCCAAAGCCACCGCCGATACGCGGCTTAATGACCTGCACCTGCGACTGCGGGATATCGAGCGACTGCGCGACCATGCGGCGCACGTGGAAGGGCACCTGCGTAGAGGTGGTCACCGAGATACGCCCGAACGCGTCGGTCGTCGCGAAGGCGCGGAAGGTTTCCATGGGTGCGGTCTGCGTGGCCTGGCTGGTGTAGGTGCGCTCAAAGACGATGTCGCTCTGGGCGAAGGCCTCGTCAAGGTCGCCAAAGTCGCTCGTGCCGCTGCATACCAAGTTGCGCGGAACGTCGCCGCCCTGCGGGAACATAAAGGTCACGTCGCCCTCGGGGTGAACCACGATGTCGTTATCGAGTGCCTTGGTAAAGTCGAGCAGCGGCTCAAGCACCTCATAGTCGACCTTAATGAGTTTGAGCGCCTTGTCGGCAGCCTCCTCAGTCTCGGCGGCGACGATCGCCACCTCCTCGTTTTGGTAACGGACGAGGTTCTCGAGAATCAGGCGGTCGTAGGGACTCGGCTGCGGATAGCTCTGGCCGGCGATGGTAAAGCGGCGCTTGGGCACGTCCTCGTAGGTGTAGACGCCCACGACGCCGGGCACCTTCAGCGCGCGCGACGTATCGATGGAGCGGATCTTGGCGCGGGCATAGGGGCTGCGCTTGAGTTTGACGATGAGCGCACCGGCGGGCACCATATCGCCCGTGTAGACGGGACGCCCCTCGAGCAGGGCCTTCGAGTCCTTCTTGGGCTGCTTGTGAGTGATCTGCTTATACGAGACGCCATCGCAGCTGGTGTTATTGACCGGCAGCTCGGGCATCTCAAAGCCCACCTGCACGCCAGACTCGTTGAGGAAGCGAACGATGGCGCGCAGCTGGCTCTCGTAGCCGCTGCAACGGCAGAGGTTACCGGCGAGCTGGCGCGAGAGCTCCTCGCGCGTGGCGACGAGGCTCGGGTCCTCCTTGGCAGCGCGGGCGAGCGCCAGCACGTTCATGATAAGGCCGGGGGCGCAAAAACCGCACTGCTCGGCGCCTTCGGCAGCCATCGCACGGGCAAGCGCCTCGGACTCGGCTTTGAGGCCCTCGAGCGTGGTGATGGTGTGGCCCTCGACGCGAGCGGCGGGAACCGAGCAGCTCAGCACC
>CAJKFS010000048.1 GCA_905199225.1 uncultured Collinsella sp.
TGCGGCTCATCCGGTTCCACCGGGCCGCGCGGCAAGGAGATATATTGCCAGACCGCGAAGCCCTGTGGGACGTCAATTCCACTCTTCACAAGTCCTACACAACATATTGCTTTCTATAGGTAATAGAAAGACTGGTGCGGATCTTCCGCACGTATCAGATGATGACCCTTTGGTTCAGGAATATATAGAGATCGGTCACCTGTAAGTGTCTATCTACCCGCGCTTTTAGCAATGTAAACCAGCGCTTTCGATAAAAAAAGAGGGAGCGCCGCGCACAACGCGACACTCCCCTAGCGATTCAAGAGAATCTATTAGGCCTCGAGAGCCTTCTTGGCGATGGTAGCCAGCTCGTTGAAGGACTCGATGTCCTCGTAAGCCATCTGGGCCAGGACCTTGCGGTCGAGCTCGATGCCGGCAACCTTCAGGCCGTGCATGAACTGCGAGTAAGAGATGTCGTTCAGGCGAGCAGCAGCGTTGATACGAGTGATCCAGAGAGAACGGATCTCGCGCTTCTTGTTGCGGCGATCACGATACTGATACTGCAGGGAGTGCTGGACCTGCTCTTTAGCATGCTTGTAAGTACGCGAAGCGGCACCGTAGTAACCCTTCGCACGGTGCATAACGGTACGGCGCTTCTTCTTGGCGGCAACAGCGCGCTTAATACGTGCCATGTTCTATCAACTCCTAGACGGTAAAACGAAAAACGGGAACGCGAACTTAGGCGAGACGCGACTTGATGACCTTGCGGTCGGCAGCGGCGATCTCGGTCTCCTGACGGAAGCCACGCTTACGCTTGGTGGACTTCTTGCTCAGGATGTGGCTCTTGAAAGCCTTGGCGCGCATAAGCTTGCCGGTACCAGTCTTGCGGAAACGCTTCTTGGTGCCGCTGTGGGACTTCATCTTAGGCATGAAATACTCCTTAATCGGTTACAGAACACTAGTTACTTGGTATCGCTTGCCGCTTTATCTTCATCGAAGGCGCCCTTAATCGGGGCGAGCAGCATAAGCATGTTACGGCCTTCCATCTTAGGCTTGGACTCGACCGTAGCGTAAGGCTTGAGATCCTCGGCGAGACGCTCGAGAACGTTAAGGCCCTGCTCCGGGTGAGCCATCTCACGGCCGCGGAACATGATGGTGATCTTAACGCGTGCGCCCTTCTTGAGGAAACGCAGAACGTGGCCCTTCTTGGTCTCGTAGTCGCCAACGTCGATCTTGGGTCGGAACTTCATTTCCTTGACCTCGACCTTGGACTGGTTCTTACGAGCAGCCTTGGCCTTCATGGCCTGCTGGTACTTGAACTTACCGTAGTCCATGACCTTGCAGACCGGCGGCTCCGCGTTGGGAGCGATCTCGACCAAGTCGAGACCTTGATCGTCGGCGACGCGCTGGGCATCGCGGATGGCGAACAGGCCGAGCTGAGAGCCATCGACGCCAATCAAACGGCACGAAGATGCAGTGATCTCGTCGTTGATGCGGGTGTCATCAGACTTAGCTATTTTCCCTACCTCCATTCATAAAAAAATAACCCGGCGCTTCTCAGCAACCAGGTCGTACACATAGACTTCCTCGATTTGAGGAAGAGAATCTAAGTTGTATGACCAGTCAGCTGCTCATTGGCGCCAAAAGGTGGGAACCCTCGGGTTCCTCTTTAGGGCATTGCGGGAACAACGCCTTGCGAATAATAACACGTTCGACGCGTTATCACATTACGTACACGAAAAAGGGAGCCTAAGCCCCCTTGAAGCGCAGGTGCATGTATGGTGCCCGAGGCGAGACTCGAACTCGCACGTTGTTGCCAACGGTGGATTTTGAGTCCACTGCGTCTGCCAATTCCGCCACTCGGGCACGTAATGCGTGAGTTAGTTTATCACAGCTTGCTATCGATTAGTCCGAAAATGGAACTTCGAGCATTTCGACGAGTTCGACCGAGCGAAGCATCTCGCGCTGGCGGCATCCGCGACCGTCGACCGAGGCCTCGCCCATCTGATTGTCGTAGGGGTCCTCGCGCATGCCGGCGAAAGCCGGCTCAAACTCAGCCTGGAACAGATTGTTTGCCACCATACGCCACGGGTCGAGGTTGCCAAAGTAGTGACGACGGCGCCACTCCTCCCCCATCCTACGCGCCGAGGAGCCAAACGATACGTCAGCGTTGAGCCAACCGGTCTGCGGCGTAAAGAACTCTGCCCAATCGTGCGGCCCGACCGAATCGGGCGCAACATACAAGCCGCTCTGCCAACGGGCGGGCACACCCGCAATGCGGCACATGGTGATAAACGTGAGCGCCATAACACCGCAATCGCCACGAAGCGAATGCGCACAGTCGTCGGCGATAGATCCCAAAAGCAGATACGGCGGCTGATAGCGGTAGTCGATATGCTGCGTCAGGTAATCATAGATGGCACGGGCGCGATCGAGCGGATCCTCGAGCCCATCAACGACACGCTCCGTCAACTGCTGCAGATATGGCGTAAACGCAATATGCGGACGGTCCTCGGAAGTGTCCTCGGGCAGCGGCGTGTCCATGCACGGATGCGACGGAAGCGCACCCCCATAGATGTCACTGTATGCGGCATCTATGTGATAGCGATAGGTCACCGAGAACAAACGCTCAATCGAAGACGCCCACGAAGCGGTGCGAGCCGAGACGGTTTCGGGAGCAACGGCACCCTCCGGCGTTATGTCGAGAATCTCGATCCGAGACTGCTGGCGGCAGGCAGCGGCAACGGGAAGCCACGCGCGGACGGTCTCCCCCTCCAAAGCCCCGGGGACAGACACGGATGCCTTAAGCGTAATGACACGAGTCAGCCCGTTTTGCGACTCCATCTCCTTGAGCATTTGGTTACGCAGCGCAATTCCGTCCGTAGGATCGGGCCGCAAGCCCGGAACCTCCTTGGGATACACGCGAAGCGAATCGAGGAAGTTGTCGAGAACGAACAGTTCGCCATCGATAAAGCGCCAGTCAATACGCTTGCGATCAATCAGGTCGTCAAACTGCTCTTCGGTAAACTCTGGCCACTCCTCGCGAATCATCGCAATGGCCCGATCACGCGACACCGAAAAATGAAGCGGCGTCTCGAGTATGCGATACCGCTCGGCACGAACACAAGCAGCCAGCGAAGGCTCAGGGTTCTGCTCCAAAAGGCGATCGCAGGCAGCAACAGCCTGCGTCAAATAGCCGGCATCCTTGAGACGAAGAACCTCGGGCGGCAGTCCAATATCGAGATGACGAAAATCATCACAGCAAACATCAACAGAGCAACCAACAGGACCCTCGTCAATAACCTTCCCATCCGAAGGCAGTACGTTAATAACAGCCATACCAAAACTCCAAGTCACTAGAACGCTTGAAGCCCATTGTAGCGAGATAAAAAGAAAGCCCCAATAAAGGAACTCTCAACACCGATAAACGGTACCTATGAAAATGAATTCAGCCCAGTAACCCTGTAGCGAGTTAACGAAGGAGGCCCCGTTTCCCCGGAGCTGATTCCGTCGCGCGACTTCTGGCGAAGCCAGGTGAGCGCGAGGGAAACAGCGTAGGGGAAACGGGGCCTCCGGCGGGAAGTTAAACCGCTACTTACGCCTTGTTGACGGAGCCAAACTCCTCCATGAGCTCCTTGGTGCGGGCAACGATGTTGTCGCGACCAGGCTTGAGGAGCTTGCGGGGGTCAAAGCCCTTGCCCTGCTGATCCTTGCCAGCCTCGATATACTCGCGAACGCCCTTGGCGAAGACGAGCTGCAGATCGGTGTTGACGTTGATCTTGGAGATACCCAGGGAGATGGCCTTCTTGATCTGATCCTCGGGGATGCCGGTACCACCGTGCAGAACGAGGGGCAGGTCGCCGGTCTGAGCCTTGATCTCGCCCAGACGCTCGAAGGAAAGGCCAGCCCAGTCGGCGGGATACACGCCGTGGATGTTGCCAATACCGCAGGCGAGGAAGTCGACGCCCAGGTCAGCAATCTGCTTGCACTCAGCGGGGTCAGCGAGCTCGCCGTTGGAGGTCACGCCGTCCTCGGTGCCGCCGATGCCGCCGACCTCGGCCTCGATGGACATGCCCTTGGAGTGGGCAAGCTCAACGAGCTCCTTGGTGCGGTCGAGGTTAAGCTGGAAGGTCTCCTCGTGAGAGCCGTCATACATGATGGACGTGAAGCCGGCCTCGATGCACTTGAAGCAGTCCTCGTAAGAACCGTGATCGAGGTGAAGGGCGACGGGAACGGTAACGCCCGTGGCCTCGACGGCAGCCTTGACCATGTCGGCGCAGACCTTGAAACCGCCCATCCACTTGGCGGCACCAGCGGTGCACTGAAGGATCAGCGGAGACTTGGCCTCCTCGGCGGCCTGGAGAATAGCCAGGGTCCACTCGAGGTTGTTGGTGTTGAAGGCACCGAGAGCGTACTTGCCGGCCTCGGCCTTCTTGAGCATGTCTGCTGCGTTGACGAGCATAAAAGAAACCTCCTGTAAGGTTGCTCCGATAACGCCTGAGATTTTACCACGACATACCCGAGCATAAACGTTCGTTTGTTCACGAATACCATCCGATTGGACAAATTTTGACCGTTTGCCCCACAGAATCGACCCACTGGGGAAAATAGCTTGACGATTGAGCGGTCTTCGTGGTTCGAAAGACGGCTTCGAGCCTACATCTGCATAAACGGATTCTGCATAAGTTCGCGCGCCATCGTGGTCGAATCGCCATGGCCCGTCAAGCAAACGGTATCGGGCGGAAGCGTCTTGGCAAGTTTGGAGAGCGAGCGCATAATCGCCGCCTCGTCACCGCCGGAAAGATCGGTACGACCGTGGCTGCCCGGGAAAAGCGTGTCGCCCACAAAGGCGATGTTCCCCTGCTCGGTCGCGGCGAACAGGACGATGCCGCCCGGCGTATGCCCCGGCGTCTCGATCACCTGCAGACAGACGTCGCCCACCTCGATTGTATCGCCCTCGGCAAGCAAGCGCGTCGGCTCACCCGGATCGGGCGTCTCGATACCCCACATGGCGCGCTGCTCCTCGATATTTGCGCGAGGTACCGTCACGTCCTTAGCGCACAACTCATATAGCGCGCCGTCGCCAACAACAGCTCGAACCCCGGCGACCCCGCCAACATGGTCGGCATGACCGTGCGTGCAGACAGAGCCGAGTACGCGCACCTCGGGATTCGCGGTGCGGATATGCTCCACAAGACGCTCGCCCTCCCACGCCGGATCGACGATTAAGCACTCGTCATTCGAAATCACGGCGTAACTGTTGGTCTGAATCGGGCCGTTGACGAGCGCCTCAATCGAAGCCGCGCCTCGGGGTGTCAGGTCCAAAGTCATATCGCCCATGCGCATACCCTCCTTCTAAAATACGTTCGAGGCACCAAACGATGCCTCGAACGTAACCAATATCTATGATGCTGAGAGGCTCTCGCACCTACACACGGCGCTTAAGCTGGGCTCCACCCTCGCCGGGCATAAGACGACGAGCGTCGTAGACCGAGTCAACGCTGCTGATAGAGGCCAGCAGCGGATCCAAGCCACTCGCGTCCGAGATCTCGACCATAAAGCGCAGGGTTGCAATACCCTCGCGGTTGGTCGACGTGGCGGCAGAAAGGATATTACCGCCCGCATCGCCAATGGCAATGGTGACATCCTTGAGCAGGCCCATGCGGTCCAGGCACTCGACCACGATCTCGACCTGGAAGAGGGTGTCGGCAGCGCCGTCCCACTCCACATCGATCATGCGCTCGGGATGTTCCATAAGACCCTTGACGTTAGGGCAGTTGGCGCGATGCACCGAAACGCCGCGACCGCGCGTGATGAAGCCGACGATGTCGTCGCCCGTCACGGGGTTGCAGCAATGAGCCAGACGGACCAGCAGGCCGCTGTTGCTCTCGCCCTTGACGATAATGCCGTTACTGGCGCTCTTGCCGCGCTTTTGCGGCTTGCGGTTGGAGCCGCGGGCAGGCTGCTTGACGATCTCGGCAATGGCTTCGGTCTTGGTGAGCTGCTCCTCGGGCTTGGGGTCCAAGATTTGCTCGACCTTGTTACCCACAGCGCGCGGGGCAACCTTGCCGGCGCCGACGGCGGCAAACAGGTCCTCGAGCTGCTTGTAGTTAAACTGCTCCGCCACGGCGTTGAGCGCACGCGTGGATCGCGGCGTAGAGATGCCATACCCGCGCTTGCGCAGGTCCTTGGCCAGTATATCGCGGCCGGCAGCAGCGTCATCGTCTTTGGTCGCGGCGGCGAAGTAACGGCGGATCTTTGACTTGGCGGAAGGTGTCTTAACGATCTTGAGCCAATCACGCGACGGCTTGGAACTCTTGTTGGTCAGGATCTCGACACGGTCACCCGTCTTAATCTCGTGCGTGAGCGGAGCCACCGCACCGTTGATTTTGGCGCCGACGCAATGGTTTCCCACCTCGGTGTGAACGGCGTAGGCAAAGTCGAGCGGTGTAGAGCCGGCACGAAGCGCCATGACCTCGCCCTTGGGTGTAAAGACAAAGATCTCCTGGTCGAACAGATCGACCTTCAGCGAGTGCAGGTATTCCTTGGCGTCCGTAATCTCGTCAGACGCTGCCCAATCGAGCGAATGTTTGAGCCAGTTAATCTGGTCGTCCAGACGCTGGGCATCATTGGTCTTAGACGCAGACGATCCGCCCGACTTCTTATAGAGCCAGTGGGCGGCAATGCCGTACTCGGCCTGTTCATGCATCTCATAGGTTCGAATCTGAATCTCGAGCGGGCGGGCCGTGGGGCCGATAACCGTCGTATGGAGCGACTGGTAGTTGTTGACCTTGGGCATGGCGATATAGTCTTTGAAGCGACCGGGCATGGGGTGCCACAGCGTATGCACCGCGCCGAGCGTGGAGTAGCAATCGCGCACCGAATGCGTGATGACACGCAGTGCCACCAGGTCGTAGATCTCGGAGAATTCCTTGCCCTTGCGCTTCATCTTTTGGTAGATGGACCAATAGTGCTTGGAACGGCCATTGATCTGGAAGCCCTCCAGGCCAATGCGGTTGAGCTCGTCGGTGAGCGTCTTGATAGTCTCGGCCAGATAGCGCTCGCGAACCTCGCGCGACTCAGCCACCATGCGCGCAATGCGCTGGTAGGCATCGGGCTCCAGGTAGAAGAAGGACAGGTCCTCGAGCTCCCACTTAATAGAGCTCATGCCCAGACGGTCGGCCAGGGGCGCATACACGTCCATGGTCTCGCGAGCCTTAAACAGGCGACGGTCCTCGCGAAGGGCCGCCAGCGTACGCATGTTATGCAGGCGGTCGGCAAGCTTAACGATAATGACGCGGATGTCCTTGGACATGGCGAGGAACATCTTGCGCAGCGTGAGGGCCTGCTTCTCGTCCATGCTGTCGACTTCGATGTTGGTGAGCTTGGTCACGCCATCGACGAGCTCGGCTACCGTATCGCCAAACAGGCCGGACACATCGGCAAGCGAGGTCTCGGTATCCTCGACGGTATCGTGCAGCAGCGCGGCGCACACCACATCGCAGTCCATCTTGAGATCGGCCAAAATGATGGCCACCTCGACGGGATGGTTAATGTACATCTCGCCCGAGCGGCGCTTTTGGTTGCAGTGCTTCTCGGCGGCAAAGCAATAGGCCTGCTCCACCTTAGAGAAGTCCTCCTCATTCATATATTTGAGGCACAGGCGCTCCAGCTTGTCGTAGCTGTCCGCCATAATCTCGGGCGGCAGCTCATCGGCATGCTTATAGTGCTCCATCTCCGAAAACGGCTGGAGGGTGGAATCATGGGCGGTACGGGCTGCGGCATCCATCGAGGTCCCCTTCCCCTAGGCCCGCGGTACGATCGGGCGGTTAACTTTGGCTAGCATATCAGAAGCGCACGAATCGAGTGCCCAGCTCCGGAAAGCCGAGAACTCCATGCGCGAGCGCAAGCCCTCCAAATAGCGAATTGACCTGCTCAATTGCACACGGCCGGGGTTTTCGGCCATCGCGATGCGACGGGTGTCGTCAAACCCCGAAACGCGACAGAAACCAAGCTCTTCGAAGATTCCCAGGCCGCTTTCCACCGAGCGCTCGTCGACCGGCGTGCGGGCATCGATGGCAAGGCACATCTGCGCGATGTCGATATCGCTCGCGCTAAACGAGTCATCTCCGGTCTTGCCGCGGTTGGAGCGCCACATAGTCTGCAGCGCTCGATAGAGCGTGACGAGTTCATCGCGCTCGGGCGCGTAGCAGTCGAGCAGGCGCTCGTTAATGCGAGCGTCACGCGACGAATAGAGCAAGTGAATCACGGCAGGTTGGCCGTCGCGACCGGCGCGTCCGCTCATCTGGTTAAATTCAATGCTGCCAAACGGCATGTGGTAGAGCACGACATGGCGAATATCGGGCAGGTTGACGCCCTCACCAAAGGCAGAGGTCGAAACGATGCAGCTGAGGCTTCCGTCACGAAACGCTTCCTCAACACGGCGACGATCGGAGCGCGCAAGCCCCGCGTTATAGAACGCGATGCGGGTCGCGCAATCGGGCACCCGCTTGCGCAGCGTCTTGGCAAGCGCCACGGACTGATCACGCGAGTTGACGTAGATGACGGTCTTCTCCCCCGTAGCCACGATTGACACCAGGCGGTTCTCGCGGCTCGCAAGATCTCGGTCATCCTCGAGCTGCAGGTTCTCGCGCACCGTCTCGTCGACCACCGTGTGAGTGATCGGAAGCGTGCGGGCAAGCTCGGCCACGACCGGAGCCGTCGCGGTGGCCGTCGCGGCCATAACGACCGGGTCGCCCAGGGCTTTGAGGATATCGGGCATGTCGAGATAGGCGCTGCGGTCGCCGCCCTTGGCAAGGCCAGCGTGGTGCGCCTCATCGATAACGACAAAACCGATGCGCCCCGAACGCGCAAAGCGGTCGCGGTGAATGGACAGGAACTCGGGCGTCGTGAGCACGATGCCGGTACGGCCCGAAGCCAAGCCGGCAAACACGTCATCGCGCGCCGCCTCCACGGTCTCGCCGGTCAACACGCCGACGCCAATGCCGAGCGCGGCCATCGTCGACGAGAGGTGATAGGCCTGGTCGGCAACGAGCGCGCGCAGCGGATAGACAAAGATGCTCGCACGCCCACGAAGAACCGCCTCGCGCGCGGCATGCACATGGAAGATGAGCGACTTGCCGCGCCCCGTTCCCATAACGGCCAGAACACTTTGGTGATCGGCCAGGGCATCGAGCGCCTCGACCTGCGCGCGGTGCGGCTGGTTCGAGCCTATAAAGCTATGGATAAGCGAGCGCGTCAGCTCGGTATAAGAAAGCTGGGCGAGTGTCTCGCGCTTACGCGACTCCAGGCGCAGGCCGGAATCCGCCGGCTGCACGCCACGACGAAGCTCGCATGCCGGATCGTCGACGCTGGGCAGCGTGGTATCGCGGACCAGAACATCCTTGATCATGAGCTTGGGCTTCACACGCCCCTGCCAATGCTCGGCAACGGCCTCGAACACCAAGTCGACAGCGCTATCGCAGTTGATGAGCTTATCGATTTGCGGCACGCGGAACATGATGGCCGGCACGCTCGCGGCTCCATCGGTCGCCACAAAGCGCATGTGCTCGCCGGTTTTGCCCACCACGGCGCGATCGCACATCGTCACGCCCTCGGCGGCCAGCAGCGGCACCTTGTTGCCCTGGCCAAACGGCTCAAGACGGGAAATCTGCTCTATAGTCTCGATATTCAGCTCGGAAAGGTCGACCGTGGCGGCAACCTCGTCGATGTCTTCAAAGTCCTCAGCGGGAATCTCCGATAGCACGGCGGAAAGGCGACGACGGAATTCATCGAGCTTGGATGCCTCGATGGTCACACCCACCGCACCGGCATGTCCGCCGCGACGAATCAGCAGGTCGGAACAGCGCTCGACGGCGTCAAACAGGTTAACTTTGCCCACCGAGCGACCAGAGCCGCGCGCGATACCGTCCTCGATCGAGAACAGCAGCGCCGGCACGTGATAGCGGTTGGTCAGACGGCTTGCCACGATGCCCTTGACGCCCTCGTGCCAGCCTTCGCCGCCCACAACGATCGCGCGCCCGCCGTCATAGGTCTCCTCGACCTTTGCCATGGCATCGCGCGTGAGCTCCGCCTCGATCTCACGGCGCTGGCGGTTGATTTCCTCGAGCTCAGCCGCCAGCGCGCTTGCTTCGATGGGATTGCGGGCAAGCAGCAGGTCGAGCGCCAGCTTGGGATCGGCCATGCGACCGGCAGCGTTTAAGCGGGGAATGAGCGAGAATGACAGGCCGTCGGCCGTAATGGTAGAAAGATCGGCCTTGGCAAGTGCGGCAAGCGCGATATAGCCGGGACGGGCCGTCACGCACATCTGCTGGATGCCCTCGGCGACCAGTGCGCGATTCTCGGGCGTGAGCGGCATCATGTCGGATACGGTGCCCAGCGCCGCGACCTCTATCAGCGAACGCCAATACGACGGCTTGCCCAAACGCTCGCCCAGGACCTGCACCAGTTTGAGTGCCACGCCGGCACCGGCAAGCTCGCGCGAGGGACCCTCGTCCTCGAGCTTGGGGTCGGTCAGGGGCACGCCCTGCGGCACCTGGTCGGAAGGCTCGTGATGGTCCGTGACCACCAAATCGATCCCCAGGCTCTCCAGATAGGAGACCTCTTCCTTGGCAGCAATACCGTTATCGACGGTCACAATCAGGTTGGGTTGGGCGAGCTCGTTGACGCGGTCGAGCGCCGCGCGCGACAGGCCGTACCCCTCGTCAAAGCGGTGCGGGATAAACGGTGTGACATTGGCGCCAAACATCCGCAGCGCCTCGGTCAACAGACAAGTCGACGTTATGCCGTCGACGTCAAAATCGCCAAAGACGGCGATGCGCTCGTGACTGCGAACAGCGCGCTCAACGCGGTCGGCGACGACCGCCATGCCCGGAATAACGAGCGGGTCCGCCCAGTCGCGATCGAGCGAAGGCGTCAAAAACAGTTGGCCTTCCTCGATGGATGTAATGCCGTGCGCAACCATAATGCGCGCCACCAGCCCGGGTATGCCCAGGCCAGCCGAAAGCTCCTTTTCGAGCTCGGGGTTTTGCCGAGCGACCGCCCAGCGATGCGTCGTCTTAAGCGATGACATAGGCGCCCACCCCCGATAGGGGCAGGTCGCCGCGATACCTCTCACGGTTCATAGCGATGAGTCCTCTGTGTATGCCCGCTTCGGCAGGCAGATCTGTTGAACGGATTTATTATACCGTGCAGCGCGGACGCAAATCGCCGCAGCACGCCGCGGTTTCGGTAAACGATGCCGGTAATAGCCTCGAAATAATCGAGCGTCTCTGACGCACGGACACATGCGAGCGTCTAGCATATTCAGTCAAAATGGATTCGCGAGCAAAGGGAGTCACAAGAGCATATGAAGCAATGGGTTGGACTGGGCAAGTTTCTCGCGGGGTACATGCAAATCATCGTTCCGATTTGCGTGGCGCTCGGCGTGCTCTTTCCCCAGCAGATCGGCGTACTCAAGCCCATCGTTCCCGCCCTCTTCGCCTTTATGACGTTCCAAGGTGCGCTCAGCAACACCTTCCACCAGGTAGCTGAGGTGTTCCGCCGTCCGCTGCACCTGATTTTGGCGCTGCTCGTCTCGGCGGCGCTCATTCCCATAGCAGCCTATGCCATGGGATCGCTGTTCTTTGGCTCCAATCCCAACCTTGTCTGCGGCATCGTGCTCGAATACAGTGTGCCCGTGGCAGTCACCGCTTTTATGTGGATCAGCATGTTCGGCGGCAACGGCCCGCTCGCGCTCACCATCATCCTGACGTCCTCGGTTATCTCCCCTGTGACGATTCCGCTCACGCTTAAGCTCTTGCTGGGTGCCACCGTCTCGATCGATGTGCCGAGCATGATGCAAGACATGGCCTTTATGATCGCCATCCCCGCCGTGCTCGGCATCGTGATCAACGAGCTCACGCGTGGATGGGGACACGAGAAGCTCTCCCCCGCGCTCTCGCCCGCCTGCAAATTCATGATGATGGGCGTCATCGCCTCCAACTCCACCGCCATGAGCGAGTACGTGCTGCACATGAACGCGGTGCGCCTGGAAGTCGCCCTCTTTATTTTGACCTTCGCCATCAGCGGCTTTGTCATCGGTTTTCTGGTCGCCCGTGCGCTGCATCTGCCATATAGCGAGACGACTACCATGTGCTTTACCTGCGGCATGCGTAACATCTCTTCGGGCGCCGTCATCGCCACGCAATACTTTCCGGGCGAAGTTGTGTTTCCCGTCATGTGTGGAACGCTGTTTCAGCAGGTGCTCGCCTCGCTTATCGGGCATCTCTTTGAGCGTCTGACCGGCGAGGAGCGCGCCGCCCAGCGCAAGCGGGTCGAGGCCGGCCGCGACGCCATGACACGCTAGCTTGCCCGCGTTGTTCGCGCCCCGCCTTGTCGCCCAAGCATCTTAGGATGAACGTGCGAGCTATGTGGACTACGCCTCTAACGGCACGATCTTGGTGCCATGCAGCTCGGAGACGCCAAGCGCTGCCGCTACGGCATCTCGGTTGGCCGTGGTAATGCCGCCGCCGGGAAGGATGGTCACACGGCCGGCCGCATACTCGACAAGACGCGACAGGTACTCCAGGTTGTCCTCAATCGGCGTGCCGGCCGCACCACCGTGCGTCAGGATGCGCGTAACGCCGCACTCGACAAGCGTGTCGATGGCATCGAGCTGAGCCTCGGGCGAAAGCTGGTCAAATGCCATATGGAAGGTAATGTCGACAGGCTCGCGCTTGCACTCCTCGGTCGCGCAGCCCGCAGCCATCACGAGGGCGCCAAGCATGAGCTCGTCGAGTGCCCATCCGCCAGCACAGGGTTTGCAGCAGCCAAAGACCAAGCCGTCAACGCCGGCGCTTACGGCAAGGCCCAAGTCCATCTCCATCATGCGCAGCTCGTCCTGGTTGTAGTGAAAATCGCCGCCACGCGGACGGATCATGCACATCACCCGTGCATCGTGCTCGTGGGCATAGTTGGTCGTAGCGCTGATAGCGCCGGCCGAGGGCGTGGTACCACCGACGGCAAGGTTGTCGCACAGCTCAATGCGTCCCGCACCGGCCGCAATGGCCGCCGGCACCCGCTCAAAGTTCTCGGCACAAAACTCGTACAGCATAGATAGGCCCCAAGGATGGCAAACGTTTTCCGATGGCATTGTCGCATGCCCCCATGAAGTTGCGGTGGAATAGGGACTCTTTTGACCTCCGATGCCCTCATTTAGTCCCTATTTCACCGCAACTTAAAGGGGTGCCGACCGAAATGGTCAGCACCCCTTTTTGCTGTATAGAAGTAGTCGTTGGGGACGTTCTTAAACGACTAGTCATTCAAGAACGTCCCCAACGACTACGACAACTGTTGACATCATATACTATGTGTCATATAGTAGGTGTTGCACAGTATACTACGAAAGGAGGTGTGCGGATGGAGGCACAGATGAAGCGCGGCTTCCTCGAGGCCTGCGTGCTCGCGGCCGTCTCGGGCGAGGAATCCTACGGCTATCAGATCGTGAAGGACGTGCCCGCGAGCATGGGACTCACGGAGTCCACGCTCTATCCGTTGCTCAAGCGCCTGGAGAAGGCGGGGTGCATCACGGCGCGCTCCGCCGAGCACAACGGGCGGCTGCGAAGGTACTACCGCATCACGGACACCGGGCATGAGCGTATCGCCGAGTTCCTAGCCGAATGGCCATCCGTGCAGGAGATCTACCGTTACGTGAAGGGGGCGCACCATGACGCGCGATGAGTTCTTGAACCGGCTGGGCGAGCTTCTGGCCTGCCTGCCGGCAGATCAGGTAAAGGAAACGCAGGAGTTCTACGCGGAGGTCATCGCCGACCGTATGGAGGACGGCATGACGGAGGCCGAGGCTGTGGCCGCCATGGGCACGCTCGATGAGGTCGCCGAGGCAACGCTCGACGAACTGCCCGCCGTGCCGCGCGCAATTGCGAGGACCACGCGCAAGAGCACGGCGCTTCTATGGGCGCTCGCCATCGTGGGTTCTCCGGTATGGATTCCGCTGCTGCTCGCGTTCGTCGCCGTTGCCGCTACAGTCTACATCTGCATTTGGGTTCTTGCGCTCTGCGTGTGGATCGTGGCCGCGGCATTCGGGGGCGCGGGCGTGGTGGGGCTCCTGTTCACCGTGGACGGCATCATTATCGGGCATGTTCCGTACGTTTTAACCTCGATGGGAATGGGATTCGCTTCCATCGGTGTGGCGCTCCTCGCGGGAGCCGGTGCCTGGACGGCGTCCAAGCAGATCGCGCGCCTCTCTGCCCTTTGGGCGAAGAAAGCCGTTTCGCCCTTCTGGAAAGATCGAGGCAATAAGAGCCGCAGGGGCGCTGAAGCGGCGCCGCTTACGGCATAGGAAGGAGTGCAGACATGTCCAGCGTAAAAAAGATTTACCTTGCCGTAGCGGGTGGGCTTGTTGCCACGGGGCTCGTCCTGGCTGCTATCGGATTTGTAGCCTCCGGCTTTAACCTCGCTGTGTTCAACACACAGATCGACCTGCGCGATGACACCATCATTCTGGGTGGTGTTGAAATAGACGACCCGGCAGGGCTTCCACTCATCGAGCAGCTTGCCGAGGTTGGCGAGATCCATATTGGATCTGCAACGACTGGTTCGTCTTCTCCTCGCAAATGATCGAGCTCGTAGCAGCCATCCCCCTTCGGGCACACCACGACGGGCGTGAGCACGCCGCGCTCGGGGCCTTTTGACCTAGTCATTGGGGACGTTCTTAGACGACTAGTCATTCAAGAACGTCCCCAACGACTATAAGGAGTGTCTCCAGATGCCGGCAGAAAAGGAACACCCAAGTGTCACCCCCCCCATGTGCCAGCGACAACGGCAACGCCGATGTTTTGGCAATGTCAGCAAGCGGGCCGCATTTGAGACAAGGTGACGTGAAACGAAAGGG
>CAJKFS010000049.1 GCA_905199225.1 uncultured Collinsella sp.
GGGCATGCCCCGCCTCTTACACCACATCTCTGCGCGCTACCGTGGAATTGATCGAAATGATCAATTCCGGCGAGATTTTGCTGCTACTAATTTGGTGGCGGTACTCATATTTGCCATTTTTTGTCCAGTGGGTACCGCGAGGGGCCTGTTCGACTGGCTCAACGGCCCGGTGATGGATGCCGGCATGATCAGCCCACTCGATCCAGACCTTGTCCACATCACCGACGACCTCAACGAAGCCGTCGACATCGCCCTGAGCGGGCTGATGTAGGGTAGGTAAAATGGGACGGGGCTAAAAGACTGGTCTGAAACGTTTGATACCAGTCTTTTTAGCCCCGTCCCAAATGAACTGCTTCTAAGTTGCGGTGGAATAGGGATTGATTGGCGGCTAATAAGCCAAAAACAGTCCCTATTCCACCGCAACTGATGTGGGCGTCCCTAGTGAGTTGGCTGGTAGCGGGGGCAGTAGCTGATGGCGATGGCGTCGACGCCTACGTGGGTGGCGATGGTGCAGCCGATGGGGCCGGTGCCGGCGTCTACGTAATCCTGACCCGCGAGTGCCTCGTTGACAAGCTCCTGCTCCTCGGCGGCGCCGGTCGTGAGCACGCGCACGCTGGAGCCCGGATACTCGGCCAAAAATGCGAGGCAATCGGCCATGGTGTTGGTAACGATGCGCTTGGCACCGCGGCCCTTTTTTATGGCCTTGATCTCGCCCGATTTCCACTCCGGCGAAACGGCCAGGCGAATGTTGAGCATTTGCGTGAGCTGGCCGGCGAGCTTGGGCGCGCGGCCGTTCTTAACGAGATTCTCGAGCGTGCGGGGAATCAGCAGCAGGTGGGCGTCGGGCAGCGTCGCGCGGATCTGCGCCTCGGTCTCGTCCAGGCTGCGGCCGTCCTCGCGCATGGCCAGCGCGTACTCCACCAGCAGGCCCTCGGCGCCCGAGCCGGTGCGCGAGTCGATGCAGCGCACGTCGAGCTCGTGCGTCTCGGCCGTCAGGCTGGCGTTGGCGTAGCAGGCGGACCACTCGCTGCACAGCGAGATAAAGATGGCGCTATCGTGGCCGTCGGCGCGCACGCGGTCAAAGAGTTCCTTGAACTCGCCGGCACTCGGCTGCGAGGTGTGCGGCAGCTGCTCGGAGCCGGCCATGCGGGCGACGTACTCTTGGGCGGTAATCTGCACCTGGTCGAGCAGGTCCTCGCCCTCGATAATCACATGCAGCGGAATCACGTAAATGCCGAGCTCTTGGGCGCGGGCGGGGGAGATGTCCGACGTGGAGTCGGTTATGATGGCAAAAGACATAATTGCACCTTTCGTTGGGGCGCGACGGCGCCGCCTTCTGAGAGCAAAGTGCGACAAGTATAGTGGAGTCGTTCCACATTTCTAGGTTCAATTGTTGAATAGTCAACGGTTTGAAGTGTCGGTGTGGAAATCGTCAACTGGGGAAGAGGGATGCCGATGGAGGCGCTGGAGATATGCAAACGGCCGGTCGTGCTGTTTGATTTTGATGGCACGGTGGCCGATACGGGTCGGGCGGTGATGACCTCGACGCGCAAGACGCTGGCTGCACGCGGGTTTTCGGAGGCGCAGATGGGTGACCTGCGTCGCATGATCGGGCCGCCCCTGTGGAAGAGTTTTCACGACTTTTATGGCTTCTCCCGCGAGGAGTCGCTTGTGGTGGCCGACGAGTACCGCGCCTTTTTTGACGAGCTGGGACCGGAGGAGTATCCCGTGTTTGACGGGATCCCCGAGCTGCTGGATGGGTTGGTCGCCCAGGGCAAGCGCTTGGCCGTGGCGACGTCGCGCATGGAGGCAAAGTGCGTTGACATGGTGGGAGAGCTGGGACTTTCTCAGTTTGAGGCGGTGGTTGGCATGAATCCGCCGCAGGGGCGCGAGACCAAGGCCGATTCGGTCCGCGACGCGTTGGCGGCCTTGGGTGCGGCCGCGGGCGATGCCGTGATGATCGGCGATCGCTTTAACGACGTCGAGGGCGCGCACGCGATGAGCGTGCCGTGCATTGGTATCTATTCGGGCGCGGCGGCGCCGGGCGAGCACGAGGCGGCGGGTGCCGATGCAGTGGTGCACTCGGTGGCCGAGCTTGCTAAACTTTTCGCTATATAGGTATTTGATGTGAGGGGCGGGCACGCTCGCCGCTCATTGGTAAGGAGGTCGTCCATGAATCAGGTGGAGCAGAGCGTTGCCGAGTATGTCGACGAGGTCTGGGAGGATGTCGTCGCCGATATCGAGCAGCTGGTGAGTTATCCGTCCGTGGCAGTTTCTGCCGATGCGGAGCCCGGCGCGCCGTTTGGCCGCCCGGTCCGTGACGCGCTCGATTGCGCGCTCGGCATCGCGCAGAAGCTCGGCTATCAGACGAGCGACGACGAGGGCTATGTGGGAATCGCCGATATCCCGGGCCGCGGCGACAAACAGCTCGCGACTATCTGCCACGTGGACGTGGTTCCCGCCGGCCCTGGCTGGAACACCGACCCGTTCACCATGGAGCGCCGCGAGGGCTGGCTGCTCGGTCGCGGCGTGATTGACGACAAGGGCCCGGCGGTATTGTCACTCTACGCCGGCGCCTACTTGCTCAAGCACGGCATTGTTCCGCGCTACACCTTCCGCGCGCTGCTGGGCTGCGATGAGGAAGTGGGCATGTCCGACGTTCACCATTATCTGGAGAACAACGCAGACCCCGACTTTTTGTTTACGCCCGATGCCGAGTTCCCGGTCTGCAATGCTGAGAAGGGCCAGTTTGGGGCGACGTTCGTGAGCCCCAAGATCGACGGCGGGCGCATTGTGTCCTGGAGCGGTGCCGAGGCGAGCAACGCCATTCCGTCGCAGTCTATCTGCGAGCTCGCGATTGCCGCCGATGAGCTGCCGGCGCCGGTCGAGAACGCCGACCGCCTTGAGATCACGACACTCGATAACGGGCATGCGCAGATTTTCGCCCACGGTATTGGCGGTCACGCTTCGATGCCTGAGGGCACCATCAACGCCGTCGGCCTGATCGTGTCGTATCTGCGCGAGGCCGAGGACGCGTTTGGTGCACGCGACGAGCGCCTGCTGACGCCTGCCGAGCACGAGTTCGTCAAGTTCCTGGCCTTTGTGCATGCGGATGCCTATGGTCGCGGCCTGGGTATCGACGCGACGAGCCCAGCGTTTGGCCCGCTTACCTGCAACGCTGGCGTCATCCGTGTGGCGGATGGCCATATCGAGCAGGTCATCGACGTGCGCTTCCCCGATAGCACGAGTGCCGATACCATCCGCGAGCAGCTCGAGCCGCTCGTGGGCCGTTTTGGCGTGACGTGCCGTGTGGGTCGTGCGAAGGTGCCGTTCTCGGTGTCTGCCGACGATCCGGCCGTGAAGGCGCTTATCGATACCTATAACGAGTTCACCGGCAAGCATGCCGAGCCCTTTGCCATGGGCGGCGGCACGTACGCGCGCAACTTTGCCCGCGCCGTCTCGTTTGGCCCCGAGGAGACCGGCCTGGAGCTGCCCGCATGGGGCGGCCAGATGCACGGCCCCAACGAGTGCGCCAACGAGGAACAGCTCAAGCAGGCGCTCAAGATCTATATTGTTGCGATCCTCCGTTTGAATGAATTAGAGCTTTAGGGTTACGCGGTTTTACCAAACCGCGTAACCAGTCGACGCTGCAAACGTCCCCAAGCGGCAATCTGACGTTCAATCGTCGGTCGCGTACAAAAGTACGCTTCCCTCCTCTTTCACGTCACCTTGCTCGCTTAGGGGCGTTTTCGCTGACTTATGCTCAACCTGCGGGGTTTCCAAGGTAGTCCTTGGGGACGTTCTTAAATGACTAGTCAAACAAGAACGTCCCCAACGACTAGTCGTTTAAGAACGTCCCCAACAACTACCTTCCTCTGGTGTAAAAGGTGCGCCATGTTCGGCGCTGGATTGTTATTCGTTTGTAAAGGCCGTGCTGCGCTTGCGGTAAGGGTCTATCAGATGCCCGTAAAAAACCGCAGTTGGCGCGGGCACTGCCCGATCGAGGCCGTATCTTTCCAAACAGCAAAGCGGGCAGGGTGCCCGCGAATCGCATGTATGAAAGGAAGATCATGCTCGATCAGGCTTATTCTCGTCGTCAGTTCCTCGGCCTCGCTGGTGGTCTTGCCAGCATCGTCGGTCTCGGTCTCGTTGGGTGCGGCGGCTCCGGCGCATCCGATGCCGCCGACAAGGGTAGCGCCGCTGCTGCCGAGTCCGTCTCCGGCGAGGTGACCTACGACGGTGCCTCTTCGTTCCAGGCTCTCGTCGAGGCCGCTGCCGAGAAGTTCATGGACGCCAACCCCGATGTCTCCGTCTCCGGCTCGGGTAACGGTTCGGGCAAGGGCCTGACCGCTGTCGCCGCCGGCACCGTCACCATCGGCAACTCCGACGTCTTCGCCGAGACCAAGCTTGAGGCCGATCAAGTCAAGAACCTCGTCGACCACGAGGTCGCCGTCGTGGGCATGGGCCCCGTCGTCTCCAAGAACGTCAAGGTCGACGACCTGTCCCTCGAGCAGCTCAAGGGTATCTTCTCCGGTCAGATTACCAACTGGAAGGAGGTCGGCGGCGACGACGCCACCATCGTCGTCCTCAACCGCAAGGCCGGCTCCGGTACCCGCGCCACCTTCGAGGCCGCCGTCTTTGGCGACGAGACCGTCGACTTTAAGGGCGCCGCCGAGCTCGACAAGTCCGGCGACGTCCAGACTCAGATGGGCAGCACCGATAACGCCATCTCCTACCTCGACTTCTCGCACTTCGATGACTCCAAGTTCAACGCCATCAAGGTCGAGGGCGTGGAGCCCAAGAGCGCAAACGTCACCGACGACTCCTTCAAGATCTGGGCTACCGAGCACATGTACTGCTCCAAGGACGCCGACGAGGCCACCAAGGCCTTCCTAGAGTTCATGCTTTCCGACGACGTCCAGGGCAAGCTCGTCGAGGAGCAGGGCTTCATCCCCGTCTCTGCCATGAAGGTCGTCAAGGACGCCAGCGGCAAGGTCTCTGCTAAATAAGTAATCGCCCCGGAAAGGTTTGCAATGGCAAAACAGCTGCCAAAGCGCGACCTTGAGAACGTGGGCCTGGGCGTCACGGGCGCGTGCGTAGCGCTCGTGACGCTTGTCGTTGCCGCGCTCATCTTTATGGTCGCCCAAAAGGGCCTCTCGGCTTTTCTCAAGGACGGCGTCTCGGTCGTCGAGTTTTTCACCGGCACCAAGTGGGACCTGGCCAACACAGCCGAAAACGGCCTGCCCTATACCGGCGCCCTGCCCCTGATCGTCACCTCGTTTGCGGTCATGGTGCTCTCCACGCTTATCGCGCTGCCCATCGCCATCGGCTCTGCCATCTTTGCGGTCGAGATTAGCCCTAAGTTTGGCTCTAAGATCTTTCAGCCGCTCATTGAGCTTTTGACCGGCATCCCCTCGGTCGTCTTTGGCCTGATCGGTTTTCACGTGGTCGTCGGTCTTATGAAGAGCGTTTTCCACGTGAGCACGGGCCTGGGCATCTTGCCCGGCGCCATCGTGCTGGCGGTCATGATTCTGCCGACGATGACCACGCTTTCGGTCGATGGCCTGCGCGCCGTGCCCGACGGCTACCGCCAGGGCTCGCTCGCGCTGGGCTACACCCGCTGGCAGACCATCTGGCACGTGGTGCTCAAGTCCGCCATGCCGTCGCTCATGACCGCGGTTATCTTGGGCATGACCCGCGCCTTTGGCGAGACGCTCGCCGTGCGCATGGTCATCGGCGGCATCGAGGCCATGCCGACGTCGCTGCTGTCGCCGGCTTCGACCATCACCACCACGCTCACCACGTCCATGGCAGTCTATGCCGAGGGCTCGGCCCAAGACGATGTTCTGTGGGCGCTCGGCCTGCTGCTGATGGGCATGAGTCTCATCTTCATCCTGATCATCCACCTTATCGGCCGCAAGGGGGCGAAGGCTCGTGGCTAGCACGCGTATCCACATCGACGAGGCGAGGCTCGGGCGTGTCCAAAAGCAGGACCGCTTCGCCACGGGCGTGTTGACGGCGATCGTCGCCATCGTCATGCTCATCGTCGTCTCCATGGTGGCCTATATCCTGTTCGAGGGCATCTCGACGCTGTTCCAGCCGGGCTTTCTCACGGAGCCGTCGCGCGCCAACGGAACGCAGGGCGGCGTGCTCTACCAGCTGTTCGACTCGTTCTACCTGCTGCTGATCACCCTGATCATCTCGGTGCCCATCAGCCTGGGCGGAGCGGTCTTTTTGGTTGAGTACGCGCCGGACGGACCCATCCGCGACATCGCCTCCACCGCCATCGAGACGTTGTCCTCGCTGCCTTCCATCGTCGTCGGCATGTTCGGTTTTCTGGTGTTCTCGGTGCAGCTGGGCTGGAAGTACTCCATCATCTCCGGCGCCGTCGCGCTCACCATGTTCAACATCCCCATCCTGGTGCGCGTGATCCAGCAGGCGCTCGAGGACGTGCCGCAGGCCCAGCGCGATGCGTGCCTGGCCATGGGCCTCACTCGCTGGGAGGCCACGCTGCACATCCTGATCCCCGAGGCCATGCCTGCCATCGTGACGGGCATCGTGCTTTCGGCCGGTCGCGTGTTTGGCGAGGCCGCAGCACTGCTTTTTACCTCGGGTATGAGCTCGCCGGTGCGTCTGAACTTCTTGAGCTTTAACCTGTCGAGCCCCACCTGCGCCTGGAACGTGTTCCGCCCCGGCGAGTCGCTCGCCGTGCACATCTACAAGATCTATGGCGAAGGCAGCCCCGAGGCCCAGCAGATTGTTTGGGGCACCGCGGCGCTGCTGATGATTTGCGTGCTGCTGTTTAACGTAGTCGCCCGTATCGTGGGCAAGCAACTGGCAAGAAGGATGACGGCCGAATGAGCGAGATGAATGCAACGCCCGCAACCGAAGCGGTATCGTCCGAGACCCAGGACTTCCTGTCGAGCGTGGGGGAAAGCGAGAAGCGCGTGCGCGTGAGCGGCATGGCCGTGAGCGACGAGGTCGTGCTCTCCACCAAGGACATCAACGTGTACTATGGCGACCACCATGCGCTGCACGACACGTCGCTCGACTTTCACAAGGGCGAGATCACGGCGCTCATCGGGCCTTCGGGTTGCGGCAAGTCGACCTTCTTGCGCAGCCTCAACCTTATGAATCGCGAAATTCGCGGCTGCCGCGTGGAGGGCGAGATCAACTACCGCGGGCGCAACGTGAACACCAAGACCGAGAACACCTACGAGCTGCGTCGGTCCATTGGCATGGTGTTCCAGCAGCCCAACCCTTTCCGCAAGTCCATTCGCGACAACATCACGTTTGCGCCCAAGCGCCACGGTATCACCGACCGCGACGAGCTCGACCGCATGGTCGAGGAAAGTCTGCGCGGCGCGGCGCTGTGGGACGAGGTCAAGGACAAGCTCGACAAGAGCGCCTACGCGCTTTCGGGCGGTCAGCAGCAGCGTCTGTGCATCGCGCGCACGCTGGCGCTCAACCCCGACGTGATTCTGTTTGACGAGCCCTGCTCGGCGCTCGACCCCATCTCGACGCTGGCGATCGAGGACCTTATGTCGTCGATCGTGGCCGAGCGCGCCATCGTCATCGTGACGCACAACATGGAGCAGGCGTCGCGCGTGTCCAACCGCACGGCGTTCTTCTACATGGGCGATATGGTCGAGTACGACGAGACCGACGAGATTTTCCAACGGCCCAAGGATAAGCGGCTGAATGATTACCTCATCGGCATGTTCTCCTAGTCCGGGACATGCTTGAGGCCCGCGGCGGCCACGGTTACCGCGGGACTGATTGGAGAGGCGGGTCATCTCTTGCGGGAGATGGCCCGCCTTTTTGTGTCGTGTGCGGCCTGCCTTTTCGCTGCTATCATGGACAACGTTGAATTTCTACGAAGGAGCAGGGCATATGGCGATTCTTTTGGGATGCGATTCCATCAGCCTAGAGTTTCCCACCAAGCATATTTTCGATAGCGTGACGCTCGGCGTGGGCGAGGGCGATCGCATTGGTATTGTCGGTAAAAACGGCGACGGCAAGTCGACGCTGCTGAGCGTGCTCGCCGGCACGCTGGAGCCCGATGACGGACGCGTGACGCACCGCCGCGGCACCACGATCGGTCTACTCGGCCAAAAGGATCAGCTTGTCGACACCGATACCGTGCATCATGCCGTTGTGGGCGACACGCCCGAGTATGAGTGGGCGTCGAGTCCGCGTACGCGCCAGATTCTGGCCGGTCTTATTAGCGATGTGCCCTGGGAGGGCATGGTGTGCGAGCTCTCGGGCGGTCAGCGCCGCCGCGTTGATCTCGCGCGCCTGCTGATCGGCGACTATGACGTGCTCATGCTCGATGAGCCCACCAACCACCTGGACATGCGCACCATCAACTGGCTTGCACGCCATCTTAAGGCTCGCTGGCAGCGCGGCCAGGGCGCCATGCTCGTGGTCACGCACGATCGCTGGTTCTTGGACGAGGTCTGCAACAGCATGTGGGAGGTCCACGACGGCCAGGTCGAACCCTTCGAGGGCGGCTACTCGGCATACATCCTGCAGCGCGTGGAGCGCGACCGCATGGCCGCCGTCACCGAGGAACGCCGTCGCAACATGGCGCGCAAGGAGCTTGCGTGGCTGAGTCGCGGCGCCCAGGCCCGCTCCACCAAGCCCAAGTTTCGCGTGGACGCCGCTCGCGAGCTCATCGCCGACGTGCCGCCCGTGCGCGACGAGCTGGAGCTTAAGCGCCTGGCGGTGAGCCGTCTGGGCAAGCAGGTTATCGATGTCATCGACGTGGATGCCGGCTATGCGGATACCGATGGCGCGCCCAAGCAGGTGCTCTCCGACGTGACCTGGCTCATCGGTGCGGGCGACCGCTATGGCCTGTTGGGCGAGAACGGCGCCGGCAAATCCACACTGCTTGACGTGATTCAGGGCAAGATTGCGCCCCTGCGCGGTCGTGTAAAGATCGGCCAGACGGTGCGTTTTGGCGTGCTATCGCAGCAGCTCGAGGAGCTCGAGCCCTACATGGGCGACACGATCCGCGAGGTGCTCAGCAACTATAAGAAGTATTACGTCATCGACGGCAAGGAGACCTCGCCCGAGAAGCTCTGCGAGCGTCTGGGCTTTACGACGCAGCAGCTCTGGAGTCGCATCGGCGATCTTTCGGGCGGCCAGCGCCGTCGCCTGTCGCTGCTGCTGACGATCCTGGACGAGCCCAACGTGCTTATCCTGGACGAGCCCGGCAACGACCTGGATACCGATATGCTGGCGATTGTCGAGGACCTGCTCGACGGCTGGCCCGGCACGCTGATCCTGGTGACGCACGACCGCTTCTTGATGGAGCGCGTGACCGACCAGCAGTGGGCGCTGCTCGACGGCCACCTGACGCATATGCCCGGCGGCGTGGACCAGTACCTGCGCCTGTGCAACGCCACCGCCGAGGGCGAGCCCGTGGGTGCGCCGAGCGCCAAGACCGGCACGTTTGACACCGGTGCCGCGGCGGCTGCGGCCGAAAAGCCCAAGTCGAGCGGCCAGCCCAATGGCCTTTCCAACGCCGAACGTCAGAAGCTTCGCCGCGAGGTGAGCTCGCTCGAGCGCAAAATGGAGACGCAGCGCGCCCGCGTGGAGGAGGCCGAGGCCGCGATGGCTCAGGTCGACCCCACCAACTACACGGCGCTGGGCGAGCAACAGGCAAAGATCGACGAGGCCCACGCCGCCATGGACGCGCTGGAGATGGCGTGGCTCGAGGCGAGCGAGAAGCTCGAGGGCGAGGAGTAGGCGAGGATGATCAAGGCTGCGTTTTTCGATATCGACGGCACGCTGCTGAGCTTTAAGACGCACCGGATTCCGGCGTCGGCGCAACAGGTGCTCGACAGCTTTCACGAGCAGGGGATTGCATGCGTGATCGCCACGGGTCGCCCGACCTACCAGATGCCCGATTGGCTGTTCGACTTGGGTTGGGATGCGTACATTACGCTTTCGGGCCAGCACTGTTTTGATGCCAAGGGCGTCTACCGCAGCTGCCCGATTGATCCGGACGACGTCGCGGTGATCGTGGACCAGGTGGCGCAGGGGCGCTATGATTCGCTGTGTATGCAGGGCGAGAACTCGTTTGTGAACCGCCTGTCCGAGCGCGTGGTGACGGCTGGCAGCAACGCGGGAATCGTCTACCACGAGGAGCCGTTTGAGCACGCCTTTGACGCACCGGTCTACCAGTTTTGCGCCTTTGTGGACCCGGCCGACGAACATATCGTGACCGACGCCGTGTCGCATTCGCTCACCACGCGCTGGTGCGACCTGTTCTGCGACATTATTCCCGCTAACGGCGGCAAGGACCTGGGCGTGGCGGCGACGCTCGAGCGGCTTGGTATCGACGCGAGCGAGGCGATTGCCTTTGGCGACGGCGAGAACGACCTGTCGATGTTTGCCGCCGTGGGCACGAGCGTGGCCATGGGCAACGCACAGGACACGGTGAAAGCTGCGGCGACCTATGTGACGACTGCCGTGGACGACGACGGCATCTACAACGCCGCGAAGCACTTTGGATTGATGTAACTGCGGGTCGGCACCCGGCGCCTGGGGACACTCCTTGTGGGGCGTCCCCATTTTGTTTTCGTCCCGCACGTTTTGTGAAACACGGCTAACTTTTAGACAAAGTAGTAAGACATGGGCAACTTTTGCGGTAAAGTTAGCCGTGGAAAGTATCCAAAGGCTAACTAGCAATCATCGCGAAAGGCGGCCCATGGCCCTACGTGAATCCGGAGAAGACTATCTCGAATCGATCTACGTTCTGTCGGAACGTCAGGGCATCGTGCGCTCGATTGACGTTGCGGAGTACCTCGGCGTAACTAAGGCGAGCGTTTCCAAGGCCATGGCGACGTTGGAAAGCAACGGCTATGTCGAAATGGGCAAACGAGATGTTCATCTGACAAAGCGGGGGCTGGAGGTCGCTCGTCAAATGTGGGAGCGTCACTGCTTTTTCGTGGGGCTGCTAGAGGACGCGGGTGTTTCGGCTGAGGTCGCGTTGCAAGAGGGCTGCCACATGGAGCATTGCCTGAGCGAGGAGAGCTTTGAGAAGCTGAAATCGATGCTGGGGCGGGACGGCGACCGGGATCAGTAACCCCACCAACCAAGTCCAACTCAGACAAGGAACCCCGCCAGCAAGCGATGCCCAAGAACCACCAGCAACGTCTCCGTAGGCCGGGACCGGGCTTGGTTTTGAAAACATTCCGCAGGCCAGAATCGCCCCCGTTCGTAGCTCCGAAGGAGCAGAACGGGGGCGATTCATTGGTCGAGGACGTTTTCAAAACCAAGCCCGGTCCCGGCCGGAGGGACCACAGGCGCTACAGGTTCTTGACACCCATCGCGCGCATGGCGTTCAGGATGGCGATGATCGCCACGCCCACGTCGCCGAACACAGCAAGCCACATGTTAGCGATGCCCAGCGCTGCCAGCACAAGTATCAGCAGCTTAACGCCCAGCGCAAAGATGATGTTCTGCCAGACAATCGCCATGGTCTTGCGTGCCACGCGGATCGCGCGGGAAATGTTGGACGGCTTGTCGTCCATGAGCACCACGTCGGCTGCCTCAATCGCGGCGTCGGAACCCATAGCGCCCATGGCAATGCCAACATCGGCGCGCGTAAGCACGGGCGCGTCGTTGATACCGTCGCCGACAAAGGCGAGCTTGCCCTTGCCGCTTTCGGCCGCGAGCAACGCCTCAACACGCTCGACCTTATCGCCCGGCAGCAGCTGCGCGTGGAACTCGTCGAGACTGAGTTGCTTGGCCACAGACGCCGCAACCTCCTCGCGGTCGCCCGTGAGCATGACGGTGCGCTTGACGCCGGCGGCGTGCAGGTCGCTGATCGTCTGCTCGGCATCGGCCTTGACGGTGTCGGCAATTACAGTGTGGCCGGCATAGATGCCATCGACCAGCACGTGAAGGATCGTACCGACGACCTCGCAATCGGGTGCTTCGACTCCGGTCGCGGCGAGCATTTTTGCGTTGCCAACGACGACGTGCTTGCCGTCGATGGTCGCCGTCACGCCGTGGCCCGCGTCATTAGTGGAATCCGTTACGCGCGTGGGGTCAAGCTCGCCCTGGAAGGCGGCACGCACCGACTGTGCGATAGGGTGATCGGAGAACGACTCGGCAAGGGCGGCGACTTCGAGCAACGACTGCTCGGTATAGCCGGCCTCGGGGTGCACCGCAACGACCGAGAACGTGCCGTTGGTGAGGGTGCCAGTTTTGTCGAAGACGACGGTGTCCACGTCGGCGAGCGTCTCGAGGTAGTTAGAACCCTTGATGAGAACGCCCAGCTTGGACGCGCCGCCGATGCCGCCAAAGAAGCTCAGCGGCACGCTGATCACGAGCGCGCACGGGCAGCTGACGACCAGGAAGGTCAGGCCTCGCAGAATCCAATCAGACCAGGCGCCGGTGACCAGGCCGCCGCCGAGCGCGAGCACCGCGGCCGCGCCGGTGACAGCGGGGGTGTAGACGCGAGCAAAGCGCGTGATGAAGTTCTCAGTGCGCGCCTTCTTTTCGCTGGCATTTTCCACGAGCTCCAGGACGCGTGCGACGGTGGACTCGCCAAAGGGCTTGGTGGTGCGTACGTGGATGAGGCCCGTCATGTTGATGCAGCCGCTGATGATGTCGTCGCCGGACTTGGCGGGGCGGGGGACTGATTCGCCCGTGAGCGCGGCGGTGTCGAGCTGGGTTTCGCCCTCGACGATGACGCCGTCGATAGGCACGCGCTCGCCCGGCTTGACCACGATCACGGTGCCGACCGCGATGTCATCGGGGAAGACCTGTTCGAGTGTGCCGTCGGGTTGCTCGACGTTGGCGTAGTCGGGTGCGATGTCCATCATGGCGCTGATCGATTTACGGCTCTTGCCCACGGCGTATGCCTGGAACAGTTCGCCGACCTGGTAGAACAGCATGACGGCGGCGCCTTCGGCCATGTGCGGATCGGTGTCGGGGAAGAGCACCATGGCAAACGCGCCGATGGTCGCGACGGCCATGAGGAAACTCTCGTCGAAGGCCTTGCCGCGGCGGATGTTATTGAATGCCTTTTGCAGTACGTCGTAGCCGACAATCAAAAACGGCACGAGGAACAGCACAAAGCTGGCGTAGGTGTCGCCCGGGGTGCCGAATGCGGCGGTAAGGGTGCCGAACTCATCGAGGGCGTACACCACGGCAAAAATGCCCAGCGCTACCAGGATGCGGTTGCGCTTATGCTCGAGTGATTCTTTTTTCTTGCGCTTCTTCTTTTTCTTTTTGGGGTCGGCGGTGGCCATGACTCGTATCCTCCCATTTGAATGTATGAACACTCGCTCATATAATTTCGCGAGCAAAGGCCGCGGCAAGCGCGGCCTTGCAGGTTGGCGTAAACCTGGGCTAGAGAATGATCTCGCAGTCAGGCTCGGCGTCGGCCGTAAACTCTACAACGCGGTTGAGCACCTCGTCGAACTCGGCGTCATCGGCCTCGAGCGTCAACTTCTGGGTCATAAAGTTGACGGACACGGATTTGACGCCCTCGAGCTTGGCCAGCTCGTCCTGAAGCTCGCGCGCACAGTTGGCGCAGTCGATCTCGTCGAGCTTAAACTGCTTTTTCATGGTGGGTTCCTTTCCCTGTTTTGCGGCTTGGGTGCAGGCCGCGCTGGTACCGTGGTTGGTTGCTATTCGCAGATGTGGCTCATGCCTTGGTTGAGCATGGTGTAGACGTGGTCGTCGGCGAGCGAGTATAGGATATTGCGCCCGTCGCGCCGGAATTTAACCAGGTGCGACTGCTTGAGTGTGCGCAGCTGGTGCGACACCGCGGACTGCGAGGTTTCGGTCGCTTCGGCGATGTCTGCCACGCAGAGCTCGCGGCCCATGAGGGCATAGAGGATCTTGATGCGCGTGGTGTCGCTGAAGACCTTGAACAGGTCGGCGAGGTTGTAGAGAAGCTCCTCGTCGGGAAGGTCCTCGGGCGAGCAGGTGGTGGGGATCGCGGGTTCGGTGGCCTCGATGTCGGGTTTCGTTTCATCAACGCGGATGCTCATTGCAATATCCTTTCATATGAACATGCGCTCATATAACTTGCTTCCAATTATATGAGTGTATGTTCATATGTCAATGACGTTCAGGTAATTCGTTGCACAAAATGATGGGGAATAGTGGACGAGATCCCGGAGTGAGCGGTTTTGATAGCCGATGCCGGGGTGGGTGCCCCTGAGCCGTGCAAAAATTGGAGTATTCTGTAACGATAGGGGGTCCGTTAATTTATTGCAGGCCATATAATGCAGTTCAAGAGTTATCTTAGGGTGTTAATCCGATGAGTTCTTCCTCAAATGTTGCCTAACGCTCTCACGCAAGAGTGATTTCGCTTCACATTTGGATCCACTCGAGGGTGATAGACACCCGGCTCTGCTGAATACTCGCAATTTTGCACGTCGCTAAGGTACCCACCTTGTTAGCCGGTCTAGCTTCCGGCCCCGAAGATCCTGCCCTCGGGCGCGAGGCTGCTTGTTTGGGCAAATGATGGGCTGTCGGATTCGACTGTCTGCATGTCATCGATTGCTGTAACTTCATTAATTGTCGGGTCATCCAGCGTGATGCCTTCGAGTGTTGCTTTTTCGAGGTCGATTCGTTGGCGCTCTTCGGAATCCTGGCGAAGCTGCGGTAGCGCGCAGAGATGTGGTGTAAGAGGCGGGGCATGCCCCGCCTCTTCTCT
>CAJKFS010000050.1 GCA_905199225.1 uncultured Collinsella sp.
CCGTTCGACTTGCATGTGTTAGGCGCGCCGCCAGCGTTCATCCTGAGCCAGGATCGAACTCTCCGTCCAAATATTCTGGGCTTCGAGCCCGTCCGGTCCTCTCAGTTCATCGCTGATCGGTTCCGTTCGATTCATATGGTTCTATTAGATAGGAAAAGGAATTTCTCGGGGCCGCCTCTCGGCGGCCTTGCGAAAAACAAATCCAAGTTAGACCATTTCAAATGGTTCGATGTCTGCCCGGATGCGACACTGAATGTGTCCATCCTCGCAGTATCCGGTTCTCAAGGTGCACGCTTTGCGGCTCATCCGGTTCCACCGGGCCGCGCGGCAAGGAGATATATTGCCAGACCGGAGGGGCGCCGCGGGCGGGAATCGCACACTCCATATTTTGTTCACAAATGAATAGGTTCCTCAGTCGCATCACTGAGGTTAAAACTGAAGCATTGGCTTCTGATATTGGCGATGACCAGCTGTTTTATGAGTATTGAGACATCGGTCATCTCTGGAGCGCTACTTTACTCCAAAGGCATCAGCTATTTGTTTCCCATCGGTAAAAGGCGGGTTTTGTTCGCCAAGCGTTCTTATATATAGATAGATACGGGTTCGAACCCATGAAAGGGCGACAAAAAAAGGCAGCCAACCGAAGTTGACCGCTTTCTATTCTATGCTGGAGCATCCAGAGGGTGCTTCCGAACTCGTTTTCTCGCTGCCATTCATGCTTTCGAAGCATCTTTCGACCTTCGCAGTCTCATGTTTTGAGGATCTGCCGTGTTTATCACTGTTATCAATGAGTGTGTGGAAGTGATCCTCATACAGATTCATGCGATCCGCCAGAGAACTGAGAAGCATCTTTCTGCAGCCCTCGTTGTCTATCCTCGCATCTCTCAGGTCTTCCGGAAATTCACAAGCAGTCTTAGGGTCAATTTGTTTCTGCTTTCAGAGACTTGTTTGAGAGTTTTTAAAGACAGTTCAAAACAATAAGCGAGACACCATAAAGCAGAGCAAGATGTGCCGGATAGAAAATGTAGAAGAAATATTTCAGCTTCAGCCCTCGCTTGCCATTATAAAGATTGATAAGCAACAACGAAATTATCGCGGCAGCAACATCAGGATTAAAAATATTAGCTGTAGTGAACTCAAATCCGCCGCCAATTATATGGCATGACGAAAGGAGCACTGCACATACTGCAGCAAAGAACATCTTAGCTTTGCTGTCGTGGAATAAATAGAATGCAGCCACAAGCAGAATGCCATACGCACCGCCATCCAGCTTAGTGTATTCAGCTGCCAGTGCTGTCAAAACAATCAGAGCAATTTCTGCAATGTGCCTCTTCCATTTTGAAAGACTTTGTATCTTTTCCAGAATAATCAAAAAGACCAAGAAAAGCAGGAGCTCATACATAACATTCTGTTGCCGAAGGTCAAATAGCTGCCCGGTTTGAACGAAATCGTATATGGGCTCCGCAATGATTGCGAAGACAAGCATATTTCGCAGGTACTTCTTTATGTCATGAGTATGCAAAAATCCCTCAACTATCAAAAAGCAAAATAAGGGAAATGCAATTCTGCCAAGAACATGAAGCACATCCGAAGCCTCGCTTAGAATCGCCCACTGTTCGTCTGATATCTGATTGTACGATGCGTGAGTCATGATTCCATTGGTCAGGACGATCCTGCTTACATGATCGAGAACCATCGAGATGGCCGCTATTATCTTTAATGTGCTGCCGCTAATTCCGTATCTATCTGTTTTCATTTCTTTTTCCTTTCTTTGGGTGGGCCGTCAGGGGTTCAGCCTGCTCCGCAGGCGGCCGCTGCGGCGCTTTCGCGCCTTGCGCGCTGCACTGGCAAACGCTCACGCGTTTACTCAGCTCCGCGCCCCGACGGGTTCGAACCCGTGCACCGGCAACAAAAAAAAGCGACCAACCGGAGTTGATCGCTTTCTATTCCATGGTGGGCCGTCAGGGGTTCGAACCCTGGACCTTGGGATTAAAAGTCCCCTGCTCTGCCAGCTGAGCTAACGGCCCGCGGGTGGCATTGTACCACGGTCTGGGACTATTCCCAACTCCATTGGCCGTTCTGGAAAATCACAACTTCACGTCCATCAGGCGTAATGCCCGTAATATCGATGTCGTCCGTGCCGATCATAAAATCGACGTGCGTGCTCGAGACGTTAACACCATGCTCCAGGAGCTCCTCCTTGGACATGTCATACCCACCCTCGATGCATTCGGGGAAACCGACACCTAGCGCGAGATGGCAGCTAGCGTTCTCGTCATAGAGCGTATCGTAGAACAGAACACCACTTTCTCGGATCGGCGTGTTCTTGGAAATGAGCGCAACCTCTCCCAGGTGAGCAGCGCCCTCGTCAGTATCGATGATACTTGCGAGCGTTGCCTTGCCCACGCGGGCGTCGTAGTCCACCACGCGGCCGCCCTCGAACTTAATCCAAAAATCGTCGACTTTATTGCCGTGGTGGATGAGCGGCATGGCCGAGTACACGATACCGTCGGCGCGCATGCGATCGGGCGAAGTGAAGACTTCCTCGGTGGGAATGTTGGGGAAGAAGGGGTGCCCATCGGGCGTCTTGCCCTTGCCGCCGGCCCACTCGTGACCTTTCGTCATGCCAATCGTCAGATTGGTTCCATTTGCCGCGGTGTAATGCAGGTAGTCGAAACGATTGTCGTTCAGGAAACGCAGGTTCTTTTCGAATGCGGCGTCATGGAGTTCCCAGTCGCTCTCTGGGTCCTGGCCATCGGCGCGCGCGGTGTGCAGAATCGCATTCCACAGCTTATAGATTGCAACCTCATCGGCGTCTCCCGGGAACACCTCGTGCGCCCAAGCCACGACCGGAGCGCCGGCGATGCACCACGGATTGATGTTGTAATCCAGTCCACGGCGGAAAACTTTGCACTGCGTATTCCTCGCCTTTGATGCCGCGGCCGGCTTGGCTGGATCGATGCCCTTGAGGGCCGCAGGATCCGCACCCTCGATAAAGATAAAGCAGGCACCGTCCTGGGCCAGGGAATCCAGCTGCAGGCGCTTCCACTCGGGCGTCTGCTCAAAATAGCCTTTCTCGACATGCTCGTACGTGAGCCTCGTCACGGCATCATCGGCCCAAATGACCGTCACGTGGCCGGCGCCGGCAGCATAGGCCTCCGCGACCACCACGCGCGCAAACGGCGCGCACTCGACCGGAGACTGAACGACGACTTCCTGGCCGGGCTTAACGTTTACGCCCTTGCGGACAACCAGACGCGCATAGTTTTTAATCTTGGGCTCCAGGGACTTCATACCCTCCAAGGCCTCTTCGACCGTCAGGACAGCTCGAATCATGTGCCACTCCATCTATCTATAGAACAGTAAAAAGGCGCGCCGCAGAAACGACGCGCCTTATATCTTAGCGATAAGTATGTATGCAAACGCTACTTCTTCTTGGAGTCCTTCTTGTCCTCCTCGGCAGCTGCGCGCTCGATAAGAGCGTTGAGCTTGTTCTCGGACATGCCCTCGGCCTGCGCGCGGTACATGTTGCGCAAGGGACGAATACGAGCGAAGTCGTAGATAAAGTCACCTAAGATGATGACATAGGACAAAACAATGCCGACCATCTGGACGGGACTGGACACCGTGCCGCCGGGAGCGAAGTAGAGCGAAGCCCCAATTGCCACGACGAGTACCATGCCGATGGCGAGCACGGCCCACCAGATACGACGGCGCTTGGCGTAGTCCTCGTCCTGCTTGAGGAGAATATTCGACACCGTGTAGATACGATCCTCGCGAGCACGCTGCTTAGCCTTGCGGGCGCGCTTCTCCTCTTTAGAGAGGCCCTCGAGGTTCTCGCCCTTCTCGAGCTCTTTGCGGCGTGCCTTAGACGAAGCCGGCACGACGCGAACGGAGCTCGCTGCTTGGCGGGCGGGCTTAGCAGATGCGGCAGACTTGCGCGCAACCCCGGTAACTTCGTGGGATTGCGTGCGCTTGTTCGTGGCGCTACGGGTACTCACTTATGCGTTCTCCTTCATGCTTGTGAACTGGGAGCCCGTGATGATCTGGAAGGCCTCGCGATAGCGCTCGGACGTGCCATCGATGACCTCGGCGGGCAGGTGCGGGGTCTCCCCCGTCATATCCCAGTTGGCCTTGAGCCAATTGCGGACGAATTGCTTGTCGTAGCTAGGCTGGATCTTGCCCTCCTCGTAGCTGGCAGCAGGCCAGAAACGGCTGGAGTCGGGCGTGAGGCACTCGTCGATCAGCGTGACCTTGCCATCGATGACACCAAACTCGAACTTGGTGTCGGCAATGATGATGCCACGGGTCGCGGCGTACTCGGCAGCGGCCTTGTAGATCTTGAGGGAAAGGTCACGAATCTGCGTGGCGATGTCCTCGCCCACGATCTCGCAGCAACGCTCGAACGAGATGTTCTCGTCGTGGTCACCGATCTCGGCCTTCGTGGACGGCGTGAACAACGGCTCGGGAAGCTTGGAAGCCTCGGTCAGGCCCTCAGGCAGCTGGATGCCGCAGACGGTGCCGTTCTCGTCGTAGGTCTTCTTGCCCGAACCGGTCAGATAGCCGCGGACGATGCACTCGATAGGAATCGTCTGGGCCTTCTTAACCAGCATGGCGCGGCCAGCGAGGTAGTCACGATACTCAGCAAACTCCTCGGGGAAATCCGCCGGGTCGATGGAAACGAGATGGTTGGGAACGATGTCGGCAAACTTATCGAACCAGAATGCCGAGATGCGATTGAGCACCTCTCCCTTAAACGGAATCTCGTCGGGAAGAATGAAGTCGAACGCAGAAATGCGGTCGGTGGCGACCATCAGCAGGTTTTCACCGGCATCGTAAATATCACGAACCTTGCCACGGGAATCCGGACGACGCTCCATCGTTGTCACGTGAGTCACTCCTTACCTAAATACGACAGAAATGCGGGTTCTTTCCCGCATGTTTTCGCAAACTCGGAGCGGCAGGGACGCGGCCCCTCCTTCACCGAATAGCGAAAAGCTAGTGCTCCATTGTAGTAGATGCCGCGTCCGCCGTGTGCTCGCGGGGCAGATGAATTGTAAAAGTCGTACCCTTTCCAAGCTCCGACTCCACGGATATGTAGCCATGGTGACGCTCGACGATCTGCTTGGTCACGGCGAGGCCGACGCCCAGGCCGCCAGCTTCGCGGGCGCGGCTGGCATCGGCGCGCCAAAACCGCCCGAAAATGCGCGACAGATCGTCCTTGGCAATACCGATGCCGGTATCAGAAACGGCAATGCTGACGTGCCTGCGGTCACTGAGCACCGACACCACGACCCAACCGCCCTCGGGGGTGTAGCGCATGGCGTTGCTCATGAGGTTGATAACACATTGCGTGATCATGTCGGGATCGGCCTCGACGACATCGTCGTGCCCTTGGGTTTCATCTGCAAAGCGAAGACGAAGGTCACGGTCGGCAAACAGACGCTCCTGGCCGTTCACAATCGATCGCACGAACGGAACCATGTCCACCGGTTCTAGATTGAGCGGAGCCGTGCTGTTTTCCATACGCGATAGGTCGAGCATCTGCTGCACCAGACGAGCCAGGCGACGCGTCTCGGAAGCAACGGTCTCCAAATGCTCATCGTCGGTGGGATACACGCCATCCTGCATGGCCTCGACCGTTGCGAGCATGGCCATAAGCGGCGTGCGAAGCTCGTGTGCAACGTCTGAGGTCAGGCGCTTCTCGTGTTTCATATCCTTCTCGAGCGAGGTGGCCATCTCATCGAAGGTCTCACCCAGCTGATCGATCTCGTCATCACCGCGCAGCCCCGTGCGAGCCGACAGGTCGCCGTCACGGATTTGCTTTGCGGTACTGGTGATGCGATGAATCGGTTTGGTGAGCATGCGCGACACGAGCGATCCGATAACGACCGAAATGCAGATTGCAACAACCGCGGCGAGGGCCATGGCGTTAAAGGTCTTCTCCCTAAACGCAGAGTCCGCCTTGGTGAGCAGAGCGTCGGAGCCGATGGCCCACAGCTTTACCTGTCCGACATGCTCGCCGGAAGACGTTACAATCTCGACGTTAGCAACGCTATCGGAGTCGGTTGGAGCAGACGAGACCGGGCTATGCGATGCCCTCTTGCCGCTCGTGTCGTCGGTCGTAGCCTGGTTTTCGCGTACATCGGCGGTGGCGCTTGCCGAGGGCCAGGAATCGTCATAAACGATCACACCCTTTTTATTGACGACCTGCATGCCCAGATCGTCGGAAACCAAACTCGACGTTGCGACCGTGCGCAGTTCTCCCGCGGTCCAGGAGCCGTTTTCCTCATATGAGGTCGCCAACTTCTCGGCAGCGGAATTTGCGATTTCGACGATATTGGAGCGTGTGTAATCCGAAAAGACCGTGCCCCACACAACAGAGACAACGCCCACCAGCACCAATACCGTCATGAGCGATGTCAGAGCAAAAGCAAGTGCCATGCGCGAGGGATAGCTCATCGTTGGCCGTGAATCGGAACGAGGCGTGTTCCAACTAGCCTTGGAACCCGCCTCGCTCTCCTGCTTGTGCTTTTGTCCGATTTCAAAGCGCGCAGGTGTCATATGTGATTTCCCTATTTCTCGTCCGACTTATCGGTCTTGGCCGGAGCCTCGAAGCGATAGCCGACACCATGGACGGTGTAGAGCCACTTGGGCTTCTTGGGATCATCGCCCAGCTTGGCGCGAAGATTCTTCACGTGGCTATCGATGGTGCGCTCATAGCCCTCAAAGTCATACCCGAGCACTTTCTCGACCAGCTCCATGCGGTTATACACACGGCCGGGATGGCGGGCAAGCGTGGTGAGCAGCTTGAACTCGGAAGCCGTCAGATCGACTTCCTTGCCCTCGACCAAGATCTTGTGGCCCGAGATATCGATGACCAGATCGCCGAAGTCGAGTACCTCGACGGCGGGCTCGTCGGCCTGATGGGCACGGCGGAACAGAGCGCGAACGCGGGCGACGAGCTCGCGCGGCGAGAACGGCTTAATCAGATAGTCGTCGGCGCCGAGCTCAAGACCGATAATACGGTCCTCGATCTCGCCCTTAGCCGTCAGCATGATGATGGGGACATCCGAGGTATCGCGAATGGTGCGGCAAACGCGCTCGCCGGGGATCTTGGGGAGCATAAGGTCGAGCACGACCAGGTCGAACTGATGCTTCTCGAACTCCTCGATCGCGGACTGGCCATCGCCGACGCCCACAACCCAGTAGCCTTCGCGCTCGAGATAGGCAGCGACGGCGTCACGGATTGCCTTCTCATCCTCGACCAGCAGAATCTTTTTTGCATCTGAAGCCATAACACGGCCCCCCTGTCTCAATTAGCTAAGAACAAGCCCATTTTAACGCACCTGAGCCCGCCAGATGCCGCTATGACGCGGCAGCTCGGCGGGCGGTACTCACAATTACAACGCGTTTATTCCCCTGTTGGCGCCTTTTTAACCCCTCTAAGCTTAAAGAGAGAATAGGCGTGCAGTGACCGTCTCTGGTATACCCTGGCTGTTGCGCACCGTGGCGTACGTAAGGAATGAGTCCGATTTTCCCGCCGTAGCTGGATAATCGCCATACTCCAAAGCGCGGTCGGGCGACAGCAGCGAGCCATAGGTCTTGGCAGAGGTGTCGATCAGGAAATGCGACGCCTGTACCTTAACAAGGTATTTATTCTTCTTGCCAGCCGCACATGCGAGCGGCTCGCGTGACAGGAAGAGGTACGGCCCTCCCTCATTACCGATATACGTGCCCATATTGCCCAGGCTGCCCACGCCACTATAGGCCGCCTCGATAGAAAACACGAAGGTATCGCCCATATATACGGCCTCGAAAGGCGAAACTGACGAAGGAAGGACCAACTGGGCACGCTTGGTGTTGTTGCCGTCGGTCAGATCGATTGCCGTTATGCCGTAGTAGACGCCCTCGTCGTTGCGGACACGCGGCGAGATGGTCAAAATGCCGTCGCTCGCGCGCGGGGCCGATGCAAAGCGGCCCGTCGATTTCCAAATTACCTCGGCCTTGGATTCATCAAGCGAGCGACGATAGCAAAACGAATCACTACTCGTTTTATTGCCGCCTGCCGAAGGCATTTTATACCAGATGACCGATGACCCGAACGCCGTAAACAGGGGCGGATCATAGTCCTTGCCACCTCGATCGAGCTCAACCACGTCGCCAGAGAGCGAAGCGCCCGACAGATTTTGAGCGTAGAGCTTCCACGATGAATTGGCAAAGTTCATCTCAACCCACGCGAATACGCCGTCGCCGGCACGGACATCGTAGAATGCATATCCCGTGCCCTCGATAGGATCCTCGATTAATGTGGTAAGCGAGCCATCACCCAGGTTGAGCACACCGAGTGTGTTGGCGTGCAGCGCCGATGCGGGCGCCATCATCGCCGCGGCGTAATCGCCGTCGCAGTAGTACAGCAGCGTACCCAGAGGCAGCGTCCACGACGCCGCCGGCTCAAGATCGATGTCGACTGCCTCGTACTCATCCGTAATCGAGATGATCTTGGAATCGTCCTTGATAACCTGCGGCTCGCCGGCGGCATCATCGCTGGTGCCCGTTTTTTTCGAGCATCCGGCAAGCACCGTGGCAGCGCCCGCGGCAGCCCCACCGAGTACAAAGCCGCGACGCGATATTCCGTTCTTGATGTGATCGGCGATACCCATTAGGCGATCTCGGTGCGAGCGGCCTCGATAGCGCGTGTAAGCTGGTCGGCGCAGGAGGTCTTTTTCATACCGCAGGTATTACCGGCGAGAACCTCGATTACGCGATCGGCAGGAGCGCCCTCGACCAGCTTGGAGATAGCCTTGAGATTGCCGTCGCAGCCGCCGGTAAACTCAACGCCCATCACCTTGTTGCCGTCATCGGAAAGATCAAGGTGAATATTGCGAGCACACACGCCCTGAGGCTTGTAATCAAACGAAATCATGCGATCCCCTCTCAGAATGTTATTCGAGACGACTATTATCCCCGTCTTTCCCTAAATGCAACGAGGCGCTTTGCCGGCAACACACATTACCAGCAAAGCGCCCTAAAAAGCTAACGTTATGCCCGAACCTACTCGAAGCTCAGCTGCTCCAGACGATCAAAGACCGTGTCGATACGGGTGAGGAAGTCCCACGGATCAAAGATCTCGTCGAGCTTCTCCTGACTGACGGTGCAGCGCGGGTCGGCCTCGAGACGCTCCTTAAAGGTGGGGCCGGAGACACAATCCTGTACCTCGTGCCAAGTTGCCATGGCGTTCTCCTGCACAATGGCGTACGCGTCCTCGCGGGTGATGCCCATGTCGACGAGGGCGAGCAGCACCTTGGAGGAGAAGATGAGGCCGCGGGTCTTATTGAGGTTGGCCATCATGCGGGCAGGGTACAGCTGCAGGCCGTCGATAACGCGGATGAGGCACTGGAACATGTGGTCGAGGGCGATGAAGCTATCGGCCTGGGCGACGCGCTCGGCAGAGGAGTGCGAAATGTCACGCTCGTGCCACAGGGCGACGTTATCGAAGGCAACCTGGGCGTTGGACTTCACGACGCGCGACAGACCGCAGACTTTCTCCATGGTGATGGGGTTGCGCTTGTGCGGCATGGCTGAGCTGCCCTTTTGGCCCTTACGGAACGGCTCCTCGGCCTCGAGCGTATCAGTCTTCTGCAGATTGCGGACCTCGGTAGCGATGCGCTCGCAGGTGGCTGCGGTGGTGGCGAGAACGCCGGCGAGATAGGCGTGATGGTCGCGGCTGATAACCTGCGTGGACAGCGGGTCGTGAACCAGGCCCAGGTGCTCGCAGACATACTCCTCGACGAACGGCTCGATGGAGCTGTACGTGCCGACAGCGCCCGAGATGGCACCAAAGGCAACATTCTTGCGGGCGTCCTCAAGACGATCCAGATCGCGCTTGAGCTCCCAGGCCCAAGAGCCAAACTTCATGCCGAAGGTCATCGGCTCGGCGTGGATGCCATGAGTGCGGCCGGCACAGAGCGTGTTGCGCTCCTCAAAGGCGCGACGCTTGCAAATCTCGCCGAGCTTCTTGACGTCCTCGATGATCAGGTCGCAGGCCTGGGTGAGCTGGTAGCACAGGGCCGTGTCGCCCAGATCCGAGCTGGTCATGCCATAGTGAACCCAGCGGCTGGGCTTGGGGTCGCCCTCGGGAACATCGGCATCGATGTATTCCTTCATGTTGGTCAGGAAGGCAATGACGTCGTGGCGCGTGACTTCCTCGATCTCATCGACCTTCGCCTTCTCAAAGTTGGCATGGGCGCGGATCCACTGGGCCTCGTCTTTGGAAATACCGATCTTGCCGAGCTCCGCCTGGGCCTCGCAGGCCAGAACCTCGATCTCCTGCCAAATGGCGTACTTGTTCTCGAGGGAGAAGATGTGTCCCATCTCCGGGCGGGTATAGCGATCGATCATAGCGGCTCCTTTTTGGTTATTGGCACGTTGGTCGTAACCCATCCATTGTACCGTGCGCAGGTGCAAGTATGGGCAGCAGGCATTAACCTAACATTTTGGAATTGGAGCGACCATGAGGACGTCTGCGTATTTGCTTCGCAAATCCGCACCGGCTTCAGGCGCCTGTCGGCGCCTTCGCCTGCTCGCTACAAACGCTTCGCGTTCGCTTAACGCTCGCACCCTGGCGGGTTCGAGTCCCGGCGCTTGGTAGTAAAAAGCACGGCAACGTAACGCTGCCGTGCTTGTGCTTTTTACTGGAGCGGGCAACGGGACTCGAACCCGCGAGTGTCAGCTTGGGAAGCTGATGCCTTACCACTTGGCGATGCCCGCATATGTGGGGGATAGTATAACGCGGTTGTCTTGTTCGATACAAGGGTGTCGATGCTTGTTTTAGCTGTGGAGAATCATTTGAAAACCGCGCCAATTGTGGAGATGAGGACCTTTGTCTTTCTTTTCTTACCATCTTCTACCTGCACTTTTATCTGATTGTTGTATTTGAGCTCGATTTGTCAGAAATCGGGCAAGCTTTTGGTCAGGCTCCGGTACTTACCCGCATGAACCTCGGGGGTAGCCTCATCCTACGCGTCGCAACCTCCCCATGCGGCGCACGAGGGATAAGGAGCAGCCATGTCCAACGCACCCACGCACTCTGTCCACAGCGCAATCGCAACAGGTCCGCTGCTCCTGCTCCTCTTCCTGCTTTTCGGCTGCCTGACACCGGGAGCCGCATTTGCCGTCGATGGCTACGACCAGCTCGGCTTCCGCACTATTAGCGATGATTGTGGGCCCTTCCTCATCGGCAAGTATGAAGCTCAAGACGCCTCGATTGCCTACTGCATGAACCAGGAGCGCCCCGGCCCCACCAAGCCGGGCGGCCCATGGCTCAACTTTGATCAAGGCTGGGTGTGGCTCGACGACGAGTTCGCGGCAATCGTTTGTCACGGATATCCTACCGCCACGTCGTTTGGCGGTTACCATCTTTCACCCGATCGTGCCCGCGCCGCAACCCAGCTTGCCGTATGGATGCTCAACGGCACTACCCATGTCGACGGTACCTACTCTTACACGACCGCTCAGGGCAAAACCAAGAGTGGGCACTTTATCACTGACAATGAAGTCGTGGCGGCGGCGCGGTGGCTCCACGACAGCGCAAAATCAGGAAGCATCAAAGCCGCTCCGCACCGCGCGCGGCGCTATCTAGGAGCCGTATCGGGCAGCAGCAAACGTCAGGACATGCTCTATGTACTGCCGGCGGTCTCTGTTTCCTTCCAAAAGCAGTCTGCAAACGCTGCCATTACCAGCGGAAACAATACTTATCAGTTTGACGGGGCAACATTCGATGTTTTTGAGAGCACCAGCGGCGCGCGTGTCGGCACCGTCCAGATGGACAGCAACGGTCGAGCGCAGGCAACACTTCTGCCCAACACGGCATACTACCTAGTTGAAACGAAGGCGCCGGCCGGCTATGTCCCCCGTCACGATCGCATCGCCTTTACCACGGGGAATGACGGTGGAAAGGTCGCCATTGATGAACAGCCCGGCACCATCAATCTGCGTATCGTAAAACTCGATGCCGCGACGAATGCCGGCCCCCAGGCGGGATCTTCACTCGCAGGAGCAGAGTTCACGTGTGTGTCGCAATCAACCCCTGGATGGGCGCAAATTCTCACGACTGACGAAAGCGGTCGGGCTACCCTCGTCGATGTCCCCTTAGGAACCTTTACCATCTACGAATCAAAAGCCCCCGAGGGCTACCTGCCATCCAACGACAGCTGGACCTATACCGTTGGAGCCGACCAGCTCGGCGATTCAGGCGTAGTCGAGATCGAATCTCGCATTTCCGATATCCCCATTGCGTTTGACCTTGAGATTTCCAAATTCAAGGATTACGGCAATAGCGACCAATCCGGCCTGGAGCAGCCGGCGGGTGGTGTTGTCTTTGAAGTTGTCAGCAACAGCTCTCAGCAGGTTGTTGGCACATTGACCACAAACATCTATGGCTTTGCCTCCACCAAAGATCAGCCCGAAGCATGGTTCGGCACAGGCAAGCGACCCGCCGGTGTCCACGGAGCCGTCCCATACGACCGTGCCGGCTACACGATTCGCGAGGTTCCGGAAACCGTCCCCGAGGGTTTTAAACGTGCAGGGGAATGGACCGTCGGGGCCAATCAGATTTCCAACGGCGCCGAGCTTCAATATATCGTGGACAACCACGCTCTGTCGACGCATCTCCAGATTGTAAAACGCGATGCCCAAACAGGCGCTTCTGTTCCACTAGCCGGATTCACCTTCCAACTCCTCGACAGCAATCACGAACCTGTCTCACAAACTTGCTGGTATCCAGCACATGACGTAATGGACACCTTTACGACTGACGCGACCGGGACCGTCACACTGCCCGAATCGCTCGTGCCGGGCACCTATTATGTACGCGAAACCTCGGCCAAAGAGCCCTATCTTGTCGGCGAAGAGATCGAGGTAAACATACCCGCCGACATGAACCTAACGCCCGTTGCAGTCACCTCGTATTATGACCACGCCGCGACCGGAAACATCAGGATCGTTAAAACCGATGCCATAGACGGCAGCAGCCTCGCGGGCGCCGTCTTTGAGATCCGTGCCTCGGGTGATATCGTGCGCCCCGACGGTAGCATTGCCGCGCTCGACGGTGAGACTGTCGCGACCGTCACGACGGATGAAACTGGAGAAGCACGCGCGGACAACCTCCCGCTGGGACTTGGCACCGCACACTACGAGGTTGTCGAGACTCAAGCGCCGGCAGGCTTCTTGCTCGATCGGACAACCCATATTGTCGACCTTACTTATGCCGACCAGAAAACACCCGTTGTAGAAGCACGGCTTAACGTATCCGACGATTACACCAAGGTTGATATCTCCAAGGTCGATGCAAGCGGTGAGCAGGAAGTGGAAGGCGCACAACTCACCTTATATGGTCCCGATAAAACCGAAATAGACTCCTGGACCTCATCCGACAAGCCACACCGCGTCGAACATCTTGCACCCGGCACCTACTCGTTGCGCGAAATGATGTCTCCGCGGACCTATGACCTTGCCGAGGAAATAACGTTTGAAATAAAGGATACGGGAGAAGTCCAATCCGTCGCGATGAAGGATGCGCCCATCGAGATCAAGGGACAGGTCGACAAGCGTCAGGAACTTGTCCAACCTATCGAAAAGGGCCTGTTGGCTAACGGCGATGGTAAAAATCGCGCCGCGACGCAAACTAATACGGATGGACTTTTCTCCTATACCATCGACGCTCGAAACGATTCCGCTACTTGGGTTGATGAGTTTACGATTACCGATGATCTTGAGTGCGCCAAAGACGGCACGGCGAGATTCATCTCAATCGAAACCCCCGTCGCCATCGGCGACCTCAACGGTCTGTGCAACGTGTGGTATCGCACGACGCCGTTGGACTCGACAGACGTCGATGAGCCGGCGAACGCGACACTTGACGATGGACACGAAAATCCTTGGCTTGAGTCCGACGAAGTAAAAGAGAGCCTTGGTGAGGACTGCCGCCTCGTCGATTACGACGGCTGGTGCCTCTGGAAGGCGGATGTCTCGACCACGGAATCCACCACACTCGAGGCGGAAGAGCTCGATCTTGCATCCAATACCGTCGTAACAGGCATTCGAATTGAATACGGTGCGGTAGCCGCCGACTTTACGACTCGAAGCGATGCGGATTCTTGGACCCGCGATGATCTCAAAGATGAGCACGACGACCTTGACGATGCCAAAGCAATCCTTGGCACAGACGCTCGGGGCGCAGTCGTACACATGCAGGCAACGTCGGCTTATACGCCCCAAACCGCACTCACCAACAGCGCGCGCGTCGATCTTTGCCGCAACGGTGGCGGCGATAAACTTGAGTCACATGACGAGGACAGCGTCATTCAACGCTGTACCCTACCGCAGGACCTACCGGCAACAGGATCAGTTCCCATCGCCGCTTGCATCACCGCGCTCCTGACCTCGGGTGCCGCAGCCCTATGGTTCGCTCGCCTTAGGTCGATCCCAAAGAAGCGCTAGCGCGATGAAAAAGCGGGCGAGCC
>CAJKFS010000051.1 GCA_905199225.1 uncultured Collinsella sp.
AAAGAGAAGAGGCGGGGCATGCCCCGCCTCTTACACCACATCTCTGCGCGCTACCATTTCGTCTTGCTATCTAGCCTTATTAGTCCAAAATTGCTGCTACCAAATCGGTAACAGTACTCATATTTGATGTTTTTTGACCAGCAGGTCTCCCCCGCCTTAGCAAATCTAAGACAAAACGGGGTCCAGACCGCTGAATCGTGCCGCATAGGGCACGTCCGCAGTCCGGAACCCGGTCCAAATTGAGCTATTGCGTTGTGTTAGGCCAAAACGTCCGACAAAATCTCGATCAGGCTGTCCACGTCGGCTTCCTCGCAGACAAGCGGCGGCAGGAAACGCAGTGTATGAGCTCCGGTCGCGTTAATCACGGCACCGGCCTCCAGCGCCCGGGCAACAATGTCATGCGCATCGCCCGCAGCGTCATCCAGATCGCAGCCGAGCATCAGGCCACGTCCACGCACCTCGGTAACGTGCGGCAGCTTGGCGAGCTCTGCCTCCATATAGGCGCCAACCTTGGCGGCATGCTCGGCATAATCGCCGCGCACAAGCGCGGAGAGTGTCGCGGCACATGCCGCGATGGCCAAGCAGCTACCGCCGAAGGTCGAACCATGATCGCCGGGCTTAAACACGTCGGCGATCTCCTTCTTTGCCACCACGGCGCCCATGGGGACGCCGTCGGCGATGCCCTTGGCAAGACTCATGATGTCAGGCTCCACGCCATAGGTCTGGAATGCAAACGGCTTGCCGGAGCGGAAGATGCCACACTGGACCTCGTCGGCGATAAGAACGGCGCCCACCTCGTGCGCCAAGTCGCGCGCAGCCGCCATAAACTCCTCGGTCATGGGATGCACGCCGCTCTCGCCCTGGATCGGCTCGAGCATCACGGCGCAAATCTCGCTTCCGAGCTGCTTAAAGATTGCGCGCAGTTCATCGACATCGTTGGGCGTGCAGGCCACAAAGCCGCCCGGCAGCGGACGAAAACTGTCCTGCAGCCAATCCTGCATGGTCGCCGCAATGGTCTCGAGCGTACGACCGTGGAAACCGCCGCGCATGCACACGATGGTGTTGCCACCGTTGCCGGCACGCTTGGCGTACAGGCGCGCGAGCTTCATCGAGCCCTCGTTGGCCTCGGCACCGGAGTTGGCAAAGAACGTCTCCCACACCTGCTCGCCCGCAGCCGGAACGCCAAGCGCCGCCGCCGTAGTCTCGTCGCCGGCGGCAATCGCGTCGGCAAGCACGCACGCGCCATCCACATCGTCGTTAGCGAGCTTGGACAGTAGCGCCGCGACCTGGCCACGCTGCTCGATGTAGAAATAGTTGGAGACATGCAAGAGCTTTTTGGTCTGCGTCTCGAGCGCCGACAGCACTGCCGCATTGCCGTGGCCTAGGCTGCATACGCCAATACCTGCAAGAAAATCGAGATACTCACGGCCATCGTCACCGATGAGCTTCATACCGTGACCCTCGACAAATTCGACCGGAGAGCGACCAAAGGTGTGCATAACATAATGGGATTCGAGTGATTGTTGAGCTGCAAGTGACATGGGATACCTTTCGTTAAGCGCCAGGAAGCGCAAACTGTAAGCGTAATGGCGTGGCGATTTAAAACCGACTAGACCGTTTGAAGCTTCTCGACCTCGTCGAGGTTCTCGGTCAGGCGCGCCGCAAACGTCGAAAGCGGGTGCGGATGCGTATCGAACTCGTAAGCCGTCTCGGTGGAGTGGATCACGGTACCGACGCCAGCATCGGTCAGCAGCTCCAGCAGCAGCGAGTGCGGCGTCGTGCCGTTGATGATGTGGGCTCGGAACACGCCAGCGGTAAGCGCATCGACGGCGGCGCGAAGCTTGGGGATCATGCCCTTGTCGACCTCGCCGCCGTAGAGCATCTCATTGACCTCGTCGAGCGTCAGGTTGGAGATGAGCGAATCCTTATTGCTAAAGTCCTTGTACAGGCCGTCGACATCGGTCAAAAAAATCGCTTTGTGCGCGTGAAGCGCCGCCGCAACGGCACCGGCGGCGGTATCGGCGTTGATGTTGAAGAAGCCACCGTCCTCCCCCGCCGCGACCGTGGCGATAACGGGAATGTACTCGCTATCGAGCAAACGCTCGATATAGTCGGTGTTGACGTGCGTGACCTTGCCTACGCGGCCGAGCTCTGGGTCGAGTGGCTCGGCGATAAGGGTACCGGCGTCGCTGCCGGACACGCCCACGGCAAGGTTGCCGTGGTGGTTGAGTGCCGCGACCAGCTCCTGATTGACCTTGCCGCCCAGTACCTCGCGCACGATGTCCATGGTGGCAGCCGTAGTCACGCGCTGGCCGTTCTTAAACTCGACGAGGATATCGTAGTGGCTGAGCGCCTCGTTGATGGCCTTGCCGCCACCGTGCACGATAACAGGGCGCATGCCGATAATCTTGAGCAGGACGATATCGCTCATCACGTCACGACGCAGCTGCTCGTCGACCATGGCGGCACCGCCGTACTTGATAACGACCGTCTTACCGGTCAGGTTCTTAATCCACGGCAGCGCCTCGAACAGCAGCTGCGCGGTAACTTCGTTGGATTCGCTCGAGCGACAATCGCGTGCGAACTTCATAGTCAGCCTCGTCTTTCGTGTAGCTATTGCGCCGTCCCTCGTTGCCCGCGATTGCAGCGGGGCGCACGGCACATCGGGAGTCTAGGAACGGTAGTCACCGTTAATGGAGATGTACTCGTGCGTGAGGTCGCAAGTCCACACGGTGGTCGCCGCGTCCCCTGCGCCCAGGTCTGCCGAGATCACAATCTCGGGCGCCTCAAAACGTCGCAGGGCTTCGTCCCCATCGAAGGGGACCGTCAGGCCATCGCGACAGACGGGCATACCCATCATGTCGATGGACACATCTTCTTGGTTAAACTGCACGCCGCACTTACCGAGCGCCATGGCGACGCGGCCCCAGTTGCAATCGTGGCCGGCAATGCAGGTCTTGACGAGCGGCGAGTTGGCGACGGCACGAGCGGCGATATCGGCCTCCTCGTCGTTCACGGCGCCGGTGACGTTAACCGTCACGAGCTTGGATGCGCCCTCGCCATCTGCGGCGATGTTGCGCGCCAGGCTCTCGCACACCTCATGCACGGCAAAGGCTAGCTCGTCGAAGGCGTCAGAGCCCTCGACAATAGGCTCGGCATCTGCGGCAGCGGCCCCGGAGGCAAGCATGATGCAGGTGTCGTTAGTCGAGGTGTCGGAATCGACCGTTACCTTGTTGAAGGTCTGTTTGACGGTGGAGAGCAACAGGGCATGGAGCGCCTCCGGCTCGACGGGGGCATCGGTAGTGATGACCGCGATCATGGTTGCCATGTTGGGCATGATCATGCCCGAGCCCTTGCACATACCGCCCACCGTATAGGCATTGCCTGCGTGCCCCGCGGCCTCGCTGCGGTAACACACGGCATACTCCTTGGAGTGCGTGTCGGTCGTCATGATAGCGCGGGCGGCATCGGCGCCACCGTGGGCGGAGAGCGCCTCGTAGGCGGCAGGAACGGCAGTCTCAAACGTGTCAATCGGCAGAATCTGACCAATTACGCCCGTGGAGGCGACCAGAATCTGCTGGGGCTCGCAGCCGATGACCTGCGAGGCGATGTTGCAGGTCTCGCGCGCGCAGGCAAGACCGGTCTCACCCGTGGCGGCGTTGGCATTGCCAGAGTTGACCGAAACGCCGGCAATGACGCCGTAGCCCTTGTCGGCGCCGCCCAGGTTGGCACGGCTCACCTGCACGGGCGCCGCACAAAAGCGGTTGGTCGTAAACACGCCGGCCCCGGGACAGGGTTTATCGGGCACGACGAGCGCGTAATCCAGGCGCTCGGGATTCTTGCGGAATCCGGCATGGATGCCCGCCGCCTTAAAGCCGGCTGCCGCCGTTACGCCGCCCTCTACGGCACGAATCTTGATATCGAACTGCTCAGCATTCATCGTCTTTATGACTCCTTATGTCAAACAAAAAATGGGCATCGGTTGGTACGCCATGCCAGCCACAATCATGAGACCAGCTTAAGAGTGGCGCCCCACTCGATGCCCGACTACCAAATCGTTAACAATCGAATGTGCTACACCGGGCACGCCACTGTGGGCAAGCCTCGTCGCTCGTCAAAGCCAAAAACGATGTTGGCGCACTGGACCGCCTGGCCTGCTGCACCCTTGCACAGATTGTCGATGGCGCCCGTAGCCACCAGAACGCCCGCGCGCTTGTTGAGCGCGAGGCCGATTTGGGCGGCGTTGGTGCCGACGACCGAAGCCGTCTTGGGCTGCTGGCCGGCATCGAGTACGCGCACGAAGGTGCGACCGGCGTAGAACTGCTTGTAATGGTCGACAACGTCCTCAAGGGTCAAGGTATCGATAGCCTGCGGCGTAAGCGGCATCGTCACCGTAGAGAGCAGACCGCGCTTGAGCGGTGCCAGGTGCGGGGTAAAGACGACGCGATCGGTTAGGCCCAAGATCTGCTCGATTTCGGGCGTGTGACGGTGCTTGCCCACGCCATAGGCCTCCAGGTTCTCCTCCGCGCTGCAAAAATGCGTGCGGACGTTGCAGGACTTACCGGCACCCGTTACACCGCTGATAGCGTCAACGATCACGGGACCGCCCTGGGCAACCCAGCCGGCGCGCACGGCAGGCGCAGCGGCAAGGCTCGTTGCGGTGGGATAGCAACCGGCGCAGGCGACCAGCACGGGCTTGCCGTCGGCGTGGTCGGATGCAGCAGTCTCCAAATCCTGGCAAAACAGCTCGGGCAGACCAAAGGCGCGGCTCTTGAGTAGCTCGGGGCTCGTGTGCTCGGCGGCATACCAGGCCGCAAAGGTGGCCGGATCGCTCAGGCGATAGTCGGCCGAGAGGTCAATGCAGGAGACCCCCGCGGCAAGCAGGGCGGGCACCTGTGCCATGGCAGCCGTGTGCGGCACGGCCAAAAAGACCGTATCGCAGTTCTTGAGCTCGGGGGCATCATGCGTCGTGAAGACAAGATCGCTTACGCCGGCGAAGCTCGGGTACACCGCAGACAACGGCTGGCCGGCATCGGCGTTGGACGTAATGGCAGCAAGTTCAAACTCGGGATGACCGAGGACGAGGCGAATGAGCTCGGCACCGGCATATCCAGCCGCACCGACGATTCCAACCTTTAATGACATATCAGACTCCTTGTCTGCAGTTATGCACCAATGCGCATCCCGCAGCCGTCGTTATGAAGTGGGTTGAAACTTTAGCACCAAAAGATGCATATATACGCAAATCTTTTACATATTCATGCATTGAAACAGTCCCGACACATTCACTCGAAGGAATTGACAAATGAATACGGGCCCCACATTGCCCAATGCACCTTACGGTGACGTTGCAATGCGGGACCCGCTACATGCGAGAATTTGAATTGTCGAAGCTTGCTGAGAGACTCGTTTAGAGCTCGACTGGCACCCATTCGTCATGGTTGCAGATAAAGGCCTCGGGTTCCTCCACGCTAAAGAAGACGAGCGTGGGATCGTCTGCGCCCTCGTAGTGCTCGCCTAGGCGCTCCAGGTGCTTCCAGCCTGCCTCGCGCATATCGGGAGCGGCTTGGTCATCCAGACCCGCACGCCCGCGCAAGATGAGCCAGCCATGGCCCGGCCACCAACTCGTGGCCTCAAAGCGTTGATTTTGCAGCAGCTCTTGCCACACGTCTTTGGTGCGCGCCGTTACAAACCACAGCTTGCCGTCCTGGATCTGCGCAAACGAAAACGGACGCACATGCGGCTGTCCGTCAACGCTCGTCGCCAAATACCATGCCGGCACCGACGTCAGATACTCCAACACCGTATTCAATCCGTCCATGTGTCCTCCTGGCACTAGTCTTTTTGGGTCGGGGCTGTTTTAGCTACCCTAGGGCTAAAGCTCCAGGCGCTCCTCGCTGCCGTCGATATCACAGAAACGGGCGGCGATATTTCGCACCGAGAAAAACGCAAGGCGACCGTCGTTGGCACTATCGTGTTGCTCGCCGATGCCCACCATGTGCTTAAAGCCGGCTTGGCGCACCCGGTCGCTCACGACCGCGTCGTCCTCGAGCGCGGCCTCGCCGGTCAGCACGATCCAACACTCCCCCGGTTTCCAACCCGAAACCTCAAACTTGGGGTTCGCGCTGAGCTCGGCCCACACGTCCTTATCGCGCGAGGTGCAAAACCACAGCTTACCATCATCGACCATGGCAAACGAGAACGGCCTCACGCGCGGCTGATGTCCGTCCGTCACGTCGATCGTGGCAAGATACCACGCCGGAATACGCCTAAGATACGAACAGGCGCGCTCGAGCTGCGCCGTGCGATCGTTGTCGGTCATAGGGACCCCTTTCCTGCGCTCGAATCGCGCCTAAACAAGTTGAAGATTGATGACAATGACGCAGATGAGCAGCAACGCCGTCACCACCGCCGCCAACGCGTCGCCGCGGCCAAATGCAAGCGCATGCAGACGTGTGCGGCCCTGCTCGCCATGATAGCAACGGGCATCCATGGCGGCAGACAGCGTTTCGGCATGACGAAACACGCCCGTGAACAGCGGAATCGCCACACTGCCGAGCATACGCACGCCGCCGAGCGGGCCCCCCGTCACGCGCGCACCGCGGCTCGCCTGCGCATCGGCCGTCTGCTTCATCTCGGTGGCAAACTGCGGCATAAAGCGCAGCGCGATACCCATGATCATGCCGAGCTCGTGCGCAGGAAGTCCCACACGCGCAAACGGCGCGAGCAGGCGCTCAAAGCCCGCAGTGAGGTCGAGCGTCGGTGTGGTGAGCGTGATAGCGCTCATACCGGCCATCATCAAGGTCAGGCGGCACGCCATAAAGGCGGCGGAATGCAGCGAGCCCTCGCTCATCTGCAAAAAGCCGAGCTGCCACAGAATGCGCCCGCTCTGGTCGGAAAACAGGTTGAGCACCGCGACCACCGCGACGATCGCCAGCAGCGGTGCCATCGATGACAGGACGCGACGAGCCGGCACCCGGGACACGGTATAGATCAGGACAACGAAGATTGCGACCGGGACCAGTCCGCGGAAGCTGCTGACCGTGAGCGTCGTGATCAGAAACACAAAGCCCAAGAGCAACTTAGTTCGCGGGTCCAGGCGGTGAATTGCACTATCGCCGGGATAGTAGCTGCCAAACGAAAACGCCTCCATTAGCAGCCCTCCTCTCGCGCGACCGTCTTGGATTTAGCAATGTCCGCGACGTTAGAAGGACCGTCCGAGCGACCGATTAGCAGGTCCACCAACTCGTCTGTCAGCGACTCAACCGTATAGAGGCCGTCAAAGCGCAGTGGCACATCTGCCTTCGCAAGCGCCAGCGCCATGCGCTGGGCAGCGGGAACACCCAAGCCGATCGATTTAAGCTCATCCGCTTGCGCAAAAACTTGAGCGGGCGTGCCCTCGGCAAACACCGTGCCCTCGTTCATCACGACAATACGGTCGCAGCAATTGGCAAGGTCATCCATACTGTGTGAGACCATGACGACGGTCAGGCCCCCATGGTGAAGTCGATCGATGAGCTCCAGGAAGTCACTGCGCGCCGCCGGATCGAGTCCCGCCATGGGCTCATCGAGCACCAGGACTTCGGGCTCCATGGCGAGCACGCCGGCGAATGCCACGCGCCGTTGCTGCCCGCCCGAAAGTTCAAAGGGGCTCTTGTCGCCCACCGTGGCCAGGTCGAGGCCTACGCGCGCGAGCGATGACGCAACGCGGCGGGCAACCTCGGCCTGTGACAAGCCAAGGTTACGCGGACCAAACGCCACGTCCTGTGCCACGGTCTCGGCAAACAGCTGACGCTCTGGATACTGAAACACCACGCCGACCTTTGCCTTAACCGCGGCGGCATCTTTCTTGTTTGCCAGGTCGAGCCCCAGCGCGCAGACGGAACCCTCCTGGGGACGAATCAGGCCGTTGAGATGCTGAACCAGCGTCGACTTACCCGAACCGGTATGGCCCGCAAGGCCCAGGAACTCGCCACGACGCACCGTTAGCGACACATTTCGCAACGCCCAGGGGCTGCTAGGGTCGTTGCCCCAGAGGGCCTGTTTGTTCGATGCGCCCTCGGCGGCCGAGCGCTTGTGCCAACGGCGACGCTCGCGGGCGCTCAGCGAATAGCTATACGAAAGGTGCGAAATCTCGAGGACGGGCTCCAGCGCGTCTGCGCCATCGATTGCAGAGAAGGCGTTGTCGGGAATACGAGAATCGGATGCGAAAGGCCGCCCGGCGATGCCTGTCCTACTCCGCTTGGTATAAGCCTGCGCTATATCGGCGACCATATCCGCCTCGCGCACCCGTGTGCAAATGGGCAAGCCCTTCGCGCGAAGCGCCCTGCCAAGACAGCACGATGCCGGCATATCCAGGTTCAGCCGCGCGAGTTCGTCCGCCCGCGTCAAGATCTCCTCGGGCGTACCGAGCATGGCAACGCGGCCCGCTTGGAAGACAGCAACGCGATCGGCCTCAGCGGCCTCCTCCATAAAGTGCGTAATCATCACGATGGTCATGCCGCGTTCGTGCAGCGCGTGACAGGCCTTCATAAGGCCCTTGCGCCCGCGCGGATCGAGCATCGAGGAGGCCTCATCCAAGATGAGCACGCGCGGCTCCATGGCGAGCACGCCGGCAAGCGTAACGCGCTGCTTTTGTCCGCCCGAGAGAGCGTGGGTCTCGTGGCGCTCAAAGCCCACCAGACCCACGGCCTTCAGCGCCTCGCGCACGCGCTGCGCAATCTGGGCCGATTCGACCCCTAAGTTCTCGGGACCAAACGCAACATCGTCCTCGACAAGCGTCGCCACAAGCTGGTCGTCGGGATTCTGGAACACCATGCCCGCAGTCGAACGGATGTCGTAGACCAGCTCGGGATCGGACGCGTCCATGCCGTTGACGCACACCGTTCCCGTATCGGGCTGCAGCAGCGCGTTCAAATGCTTGGCAAACGTCGACTTGCCCGACCCGTTTCCGCCGAGGATGCAGAAAAACTCGCCATCCTCGATGGTCAGATCGATGCCGTCGAGCGCTTTCGTGGCGCCGTCGTAGCTAAATGAGATGCCCCGACACTCAATCATGCGCGGCCTTTGACCTGGTCCTTCTTGGGCGTGATGAGATTAGAGACCGCCTTGTACACCGCCAGCGTGAGTACCGAGTTAAGCACGGTCTTGATGAGGTTAAACGGCAAGACGGCGGGAAGCATGAGCGGCAGAATCACATCGGCCGAGCCATACCAGAACCAAACGCCGATGGTCAGGTTCGCGACCATGGACAACGCCGTAGCGGCAATGACGCCGAGCACCAGACCAATCACGGCACCCTTGTAGGTGTGCATCTTTTGGTAGATGATCGCCGCGGGCAGAATATAGCCCAGCGTGGCAACCAAGTTCATAAGCGCACCGACCCAATCGCCCGTGGTAAGCGCATGGATAACGATCGCCATAGCGGCAACGGCAGTGCCGGCACCAGGGCCATACGCAAATCCGCACACCATCGCCGGCACCAGCGACGGGTCATACGTCAAAAACGGCGCCGAGGGAAGGATGGGCAGCTGCACATACATAAACAGCGCTCCCAAGGCGCACATCAACGCCATGGTAACGAGCTGTTTAGTGCTCCACCTATTCGTGTTCTCAAAATGGATATGCTGCGACTGTTCAGACATAAGATCACCTGCCTCTTTCATCCGGACTCTAACCGTTGGTACTGGGATTTCACCAGTTCAGCCGGCATGCGAACCAACGCACACCCGGGTCGCGGACTCATCGGCTCGACCGCAGGCACTTTACCTGCGCCACGGTACCCCCTTGGCACCGCCCGATTTACCACCAGTGGGGAATTTCACCCCGCCCTGAAACAGCAATTGCAAGTGTAGCACGGGCAGGTTTTCGCGCAAGTATGCCAAGGGTAATTTATGGGGGGAAACGTCCCACAAATACGCCCGGGATAGAGCGGTGCAACAACGATGCTGCAGCACGCTAACAACTGATCGCAGGCAAGTACGAAAGATCAAGAAGGGCAGTCAACACAGAATTCCCCGAAGTGCAAAGGGCGCGATTCCACAATCTAACCCGAATTCCACCACAAATTGCTGAGTCAATGGATGTAGACTCAAGCCAGACAGAGAAATTAGGTTTTCCGCCATCTCCCTGTCCTCCGTTTTTTGAAGACCTCCGACAGTGGCTCCAATCTTTAGCCGGAGTACCACAGCTCGGGGGTCAATTCATGTAGCAGGAGATATCATGACAAGAACCGCTGTCCTAATCGATGGAAATTTCTTCCTGAAACGAGCGCGCAGGCTATGGGGAGACACTTCACCCGAAAAGCGCGCATCGGAATGTCATGCCTATGCCCTGCGACACATATCCGCTAAACGAAGGATGACGCTAGAATACGGCGACCGCTCCCTATACAGAATCTTCTTCTACAACTGTCCACCACTGGAAAACGGCACTTTTAAGCAGCCCTGGGACGAACACAACACCGTGTTCAGCCGGAAGCATCCCTCCAATGTATGGATGTCTGATTTCCACGCAGCCCTCGGAGAGAAGAGGAAAGTAGCGATGCGCATGGGCGAACTACGCTCAGCGAACGCGCATTACAACCTGAAACAAGAATCGCTCAAGAAGCTGCTCAAGGGTGAGCTGACAACAACCGACCTCGGGCAGGAAGATTTCACCCTCGTTGGGTTAAAGCAATCCGGTGTTGACATGAGAATCGGACTCGATGTCGCCTCACTCGCCCATGGGAGAACTGTTGATCAAATCGTCCTCATAGCTGGCGACACAGACTTCATCCCAGTCGCAAAAACGGCCAGAAGGGCAGGACTCGATTTTCTAATCGATCCGATGGGCCACCATCTGCCTAGCGAGCTCGTTCTTCAATCTGATGGCATCGAAGATATATCGAATGAGTTCGATCCCGCCAAAGTCAGATAGCAAGTAAGGGACCGTCCCGCGGGACGGTCCCTTTCATAAACCTCGAGCAAACCGTCTGCCCAAGAACTTGCAAGACGCGAGTCGAGACGAGCCCGCCACTCAATAGAGCAGACAGTCGATTAAAGTCGAACAAATGAGAGATCCCGAAATAGCTGAACAATAATTCAACACAAATAGGACCCCTTGTCCGCGACTCCAAAGGAGCAGGACAAGGGGTCCTAATCTATCCGAGGACGTTCCTGAGAGAAACCCCGTCACGCCCCCGGATTCCCGGTGGGAGTTCTAGACCTTGTCGGCCTTAGTACATACCGCCGCCCTGCTGACCAGCGGTAGCAGCAGCGATAGCGTCCTCAAGCTGAGTGTTCTTGGGCACGTCGGAGACGGTGGCCTCGGTGATGAGGATCAGGCTGGCGACAGAAGCAGCGTTCTGCAGGGTGACGCGGCTGACCTTGACGGGGTCGAGGACGCCCATCTCGATCATGTCGCCCCACTCGCCGTTGGCAGAGTTGAGACCCTGGCCAGCAGGCAGCTCGGCAACCTTGTCGACCACGACAGCGCCCTCGAAGCCAGCGTTCTTGGCGATGGTGGCGACCGGAGCGGTCAGAGCCTTCTTGACGATGTCGACGCCGATCTTCTCCTCGGGGTCGTCGATCTCGACGGCGTCGAGCGCAGGAGCAGCGTCCATGAAGGCGACGCCGCCGCCGGCGACGATGCCCTCCTCGACAGCAGCGCGGGTAGCCTGAAGGGCGTCCTCGACGCGATGCTTGATCTCCTTGAGCTCGGACTCGGTAGCAGCGCCGACCTTGATGACGGCAACGCCACCGGAGAGCTTGGCCAGACGCTCCTGGAGCTTCTCGCGATCGAAGTCAGAGGTGGTGTTCTCCATCTCGCCCTTGATCTGAGCGATACGGGCGTCGATGGCCTCCTTGGAGCCAGCGCCGCCGACGACGACGGTGTTGTCCTTGGAGATGGTGACGGACTTAGCGGTACCGAGCATATCGGCGGTGATGTCAGCGACCTTCACACCCAGCTCGTCCAGGGCAGCCTGGCCACCGGTGAGGACGGCGATGTCCTCAAGGATGCGCTTGCGGCGATCGCCGTAGCCCGGAGCCTTGACGGCGCAGACGTTGAGGGCGCCACGGATCTTGTTGAGGACCAGGGTAGGCAGAGCCTCGCCGTCGATGTCCTCAGCGATGATGAGCAGGCCGCGGCCAGCGCGCTGGACAGCCTCGAGAACGGGCATGATGTCCTGGACGCTGGAAATCTTCTGGTCGGTGATGAGGATGTACGGATCCTTCATCACGGCCTCCATGCGGTCGTTGTCCGTGACGAAGTAAGCGGAGACATAGCCCTTGTCGAACTGCATGCCCTCGACGGTGTCGATGGTGATGTCGAACGTCTGGGAATCCTCGACGGTGATGACGCCGTCCTTGCCCACGACCTCCATGGCCTCGGCGATCTTCTCGCCGACCTCGGGGTCACCAGCGGAGATGGTGCCGACGGAAGCGATCTGCTCCTTGGTCTCGACCGGCTTGGCCTGCTTCTTCATCTCGGCGACGGCGGCGTTTACAGCCTTGTCGATGCCGCGACGGATGGCCAGCGGGTTGGCGCCGGCGGCGACGTTGCGCAGACCGTCGTTGACGATAGCCTGAGCGAGCAGGGTTGCGGTGGTGGTGCCGTCACCCACGGTGTCGTTGGTCTTGGTGGCGACCTCCTTCACCAGCTGGGCACCCATGTTCTCGATGTTGTCCTCGAGCTCAATCTCCTTGGCGACGGAAACGCCGTCGTTGGTGATGGTCGGGGCACCGAACGTGCGCTGCAGCGCAACGTAGCGACCCTTGGGGCCCATGGTGACGGTAACGGCGTCGGCCAGAGTGTTGACGCCCTTGGCAAGCTTAGCGCGGGCATCGGTGTTGAACGTAATGTTCTTTGCCATAGTGGGTAATCCTCCAAAAGAAATGTGACTCGCGTCGCCGCTTCCGAGTCCTATGCGGCGGGCGCGTTCAAAGACGAATCAGAGATTCTGACGAGACTAGGCCTCGACGACAGCGTAGATGTCGTCGGCGCGCATGAGCAGATACTTCTCGCCGTCGACCTTGACCTCGTTGCCACCGAACTTACCGTAGATGACAACGTCGCCGACCTGAACGTCCATGGGGATGCGCTCGCCCTTGTCGTTGACCTTACCGGCGCCAACGGCAACGATGGTGCCGCGCTGCGGCTTCTCCTGAGCGTTGCTGGCGATGTACAGACCAGAAGCGGTCTTCTGCTCGGCCTCGTCGGGCTTGACCAGGACGCGATCTGCAAGCGGCTTCAAAGACGACATGCTTGTTTCCTCCTTTTTGGGCCGCACGGTTGAGCCGTGCGGGTTTCCCTACTTCGTTTGCGTACGCGTTGAATGGTACCCACGAATGGCGGGTTATACAACACGGAGTCAAAAAATCTTATTTTTTGGCACTTAGATTTTCTGAATGTCGGGGGATAACCAAGCAGTGGCTCCCGGGGCGGACCGGAGGGCATGAAGTTTGCTGCTCTACAGTCCTGCGCAAGACGGAAAGCACATTAAGTGCTTTCCT
>CAJKFS010000052.1 GCA_905199225.1 uncultured Collinsella sp.
GGCGGGGTCCTTCCGTCCTGCGGAAAGATTTGGGAGGTAGGCCCTGGGGTCTCCTGCGGCAACTAGGGAAGCCGAGGCTGTTCGTCTTCTTGCTGCGGGTGCGTGGGCTGAGATTTTGGGATGTTGCAGGCTCTTAGCTGAGAGTAGCACTGACATTTGTCACGTAATTGCTGGTCATGATGGTCGCTACCGGTAGTTGCGGTAGGATTGGGGCAGATTCTAACTAGAGATGGTGGTCGCTACCGGTTGTTCTCGGCATACTCGGCTCATTCGATTCGACCATCAAACGAAAGGAACCACCATGGATCTTGCGATGGCGCAGCGCCTCGTCGATCGCCGCAAAGCTGCCGGGCTTTCTCAGGAGGCGCTTGCCGCCCAGCTGGGTGTGAGTCGTCAGGCTGTCAGTAAATGGGAGCGCAGCGAGTCCTCACCCGATACCGATAATCTCATTGCTCTCGCCGCGCTGTATGGTGTGTCGCTGGATGAGTTGTTGTATGGGGAAGCGGCTAGCGATGCCGATAGCTCAGAGGACGGCAGCACCGAAACGGTGGATGAGGCTAAAGAGGCCGAAGATTCTGCCGAGCACGCCGATTGTGGCGACAAACCACTTGTCGATATTTCCCTCGCGCGCGGCATCCACGTCATTGATCCCAATAAAGGCGAGGAAGTCCATGTTGGCTGGAACGGTATCCATGTGACCAACGAGCGCAAGGGCGAAGAGGTGCATGTGGGGCCGGACGGCGTGCATGTCGATACGCTTGAGGACGATGGACATAGCGTGCATACCGATGACGACGGCACCGTCACCATCGACGGCGAGACGTTCTCCAGCTGGAAGGAAGCACACGACAAGCTCGACCATCATGGCAAGCATTTCCACACCAAGGTCGGACGTACATGGAACAAATTCCCCTTCCCCGCGCTTGTCGCCCTCGCCTATCTGGTGCTCGGCATTGTCTACAGCACATGGGTTACGGGACTCTTCCTCGTCTTTTTGATTCCCGTCTATTACGCACTCGGCGACTTTATCGACCAACGCCACTTATCTAAGCTGATCGATGTCGTCTATTCAGTCAGTGCCGAGGCATGGTTCCTCTACATGTGGCTCTGCCTGGAACAACCCCATCCCGCCTGGGTAATCCTCATCACCATCCCGGTCGTAAAAGCACTCATGCGCTGGTGCCGCAAACAATGGAAGCATCGCGAGCGAGCCTAAACCATCCCAGCCCGACAGCAGCACCCAACTAATACTCCCCCGCCCATCCCTCCTAAGTTGCGGTGATATAGTTCCGGTTTTAGCCTTGAGTAATCGAGTTTAGGAACTATTCCACCGCAACTTACGAATGGTCGGAGCGGCTACAGCACAAGCGTCGGCGTTCGTTTGATGGTCCGTCACGAAAAGGGGCCATCTACTACGTTCAACTCGATGAGGCCAACCATGATCGCCTTTTTCGAAAATCGATAGGCCTTCTACCTGCGGTTTTATTTTTCGTTTTCCCGGCATGGTTGAGGGTATCCAATTAAACGTAGTAGATAGGCCCGTTTTGTGGCATACGACCCATTCAAGCTCAATCTCGAAGGCTGAAGAGAGCCTCTCATCCATGCCTGCGAGCGAAAACCAAATAGAATGAAAGGCAAATGGAAAGCCCGTTTGACGAGCGGAGGACATATGCGCGACGTAGCCGAAAGCGACTGGAAGCTGTTTAAGAAAATGCTTCCCCAATGGCAAGAACGTTATATGGAAAAGCTCATCGGCCAGTACGTTGAGATGCTGAACGGCGACAGCGAAGCGTCCAGTAGATTTTGGGCACTGGAAGAGCGCCTCAATAGAGACAAGCTGTCCTCAGGCGTAATTGCAAACGACATTCGCCGCAGCACAATGCACCGCGAGATAGCCAATTTGCTTATCGACAGCGTGATCACCCTTGACGACCTTGACGGTTTTACCGAGGACATTAAGAGCTGTGCGCAACACTGGATTGGCCAGTAAGAGCACTGAACGACAGACATCCCCAGCAAAAACGGGGCAAACGCCGGGTCGCCCGTAGGTGCCCGGCGTTTGGCCAGGTAAAACCTGCCAAAATAAACCTGTCCCTTTTTGGCAGGTTACTCGGCACTCTTGAGGGCGCCGACCATGTCGATCTTATTGAGGGTACGATTGGTAGCGAGGTTGACGATAAACGTAAAGCCAAAGGAAAGCAGCACGGCGAGCACGTAGCTTAGCGGCTCGACCTCAACGTCAAAGTACAGCGACGGCATCTGCAGGATGTACGTGAAGCTCTCGGCCAGCAAGCCACCCAGCGGCACGCCCAGCGCAGCGCCGATCGCCGTGAGGATCAACGTCTCCTTGTTGACGTAATGGTGCACCTCGCCACGGCGGAAGCCCAGCACCTTGATGGTCGCCAGCTCGCGTTCGCGCTCGGAGATATTCGTGTTGGACAGCGTAAACACCACCACAAACGATAGGCACGCCGCCATAAAGGTCACGAGCACCACGACGGAATTGATAATAGTGAAGTTCGCCTCAAAGTTCTCCCAATGCTCGGCCGTGCTCGAAATCGAAAGCCAACCGTCACTCTTAAGCTTCTTGCTAAACGCAATCTGGTCGGCCGACGAACCCTTGAGCAGCGCAAAGATGCCATTGAGGCGAACGCTGCGCCCAAACGCGCGCTCATAGGTGCTCTGCGTCATGTAAAGCGTGTTGCCCAGATAGTTAAGCGAAATGTCGCTGACCTTGACCTTGGCGACGTTGAGTGACGAATCCTGGACGTGTGCTGTATCGCCCGGCTGAATCCCCAGCACCAGCTGTGAACTCTTACTCAGATACACGTCTCCGTCACGCAAAGACAGTGGCTCTTTGGACTCATCCTCAAGGCGAACATAGTCGTCCAGATCATTCGTGCGGTCATCGGGCACCACAATGAGCTGCACGGTCTCGCTCTTTCCGCCAAATGTAAAAGTGACGTTGTCGGTCATAATCGGCAGCATCGAAGTCACGGTCACGTCGGAATCCTTGGCTGCGCTTCGCTCGTCGAGCGCCGCGCACGTCTGCGAAAAATCGTCGGGATTGGCGACCGCCAGCAGATCGTAGCGTGTGATGTGGCCGTACTGCTTGGGCGAAAGCGCGACCGACGTGTCGCGAATACCCATACCGCAAATCACAAGCGCGGTGCAACCCGCGATGCCAAAGATGGTCATAAAGGCGCGCTTTTTATAGCGGAATAGGTTGCGTGCAGCGACCTTGTTCAAAAAGCCCATGCGGCGCCAGATAAAGCCGATGCGCTCGAGCAAGATGCGCGAGCCAGCGCGCGGGGCCTTGGGACGCATAAGCGAGGCCGGGGTCTCGGCCATCTCGTGGCGGCAGGCGATAATCGTGGCGCCCACCACGCCCACGGCAAACAGCGCCACCGACACGAGCGACGACACGATGTCGTACGAAAGCAGCATCTGGGGCAGTGAGTACATGTCGTCGAACACCGTAAACAGGAACAGCGGCAGGCCCACAAATCCGATGATGTTGCCGAGCACGCCGCCGATCAGACAAGCCCACAGCGCATAGTCCACGTATTTGGACAGGATGCGTCCGCGCGAATAACCGAGTGCCTTATACAGGCCGATGAGCGTGCGCTCCTCCTCGACCATACGCGTGGCGGTGGTAAGGCTGATGAGCACGGCGACGATAAAGAAGATGAACGGGAACACCGTGGCGATGGCCTCAATTGACGAGCTGTCGCTCTCCACGCTCGAGTAGCTTGCGATGTTGCCGCGGTCCTGGATGTACCAGGTGCATTCGCCCAGATCGGAAAGCTCGGCGCGGGCATCGGCAAACTGTTGATCGGCGGCGGCGCGACGCTGATCCAGGTCGGCTTGCGCCTGCGCACGCTCCTCACTGCCCTCTGCCATGCGGTTGATGTTGTCCTGCTCAATCCCAAAGAGCATATTCGCCTGGCGCTCGGCCGCATCCAATCTTGTCGGCGTGTCGACCGTCAGCTCCTGAGCGCGCGCCTTCTCACGCTCCTCGCGGATCTTCTCTATATTGCCCTTGACCTTGTTGATCTTTGCCGCGTAGGAATCCGAATAGGAGTTGAGGCTCTTGGCTCCCTCGACGATCACGTGGACCGCGGAGTAGGAAGAAGATGTCGCGGCGTCCTCGCTCACATAGAACTTATAGTCCGCCGCCGAAGCAGCGCGAAAGGCGTTGACTGTCGAGTCAGAACTTACATCAGTGGGGTCGAGGACCTCAGCCGTAATGGTGTAATCGCCCGCGGCAAACTGGTCCTTGGCGCTTTGATTGGACGAGCTCGCGTCATTGGCGGCAAAACTCACCGTATCGCCGATTTTCTTGCCCGATGCCTTCAGGAACTTCGAAGTCACCGCGACTTCATCAGCGCTCTCGGGCAAATCGCCGTTCACGAGCACCGGCTGATCGATGTTCTCCTTGGAGAGACTCTGCACGACCACGCGCTCGCGCGTTGTACCCACGGCGGTGTAGGCGGTCTCGGTGTAGATGCCCTCGGCCGTTTCGACGCCATCGACCTCTTGTATGGCGTCGAGATCATCGTCAGTCAGGCCATAGGTCGACTGCACGTTAATGTCATAGACATTTTGCTGGTCGAAGTAGACATCAACCGAATCACACAGGTCCTCGCAACCCGCCTTAAGGCCGCACATCACGCTCACGCCAAGCGCGGTGATGACCACGATTGACAAGAAGCGCTTAAGACTGCCTCGGATTGTGCGGTAGATGCCACGGCGAAAAACCGTCGGCACCATATCGTTTGAGCTTTGGGCAGTGCGGTAGGTCGTAAAATCCTGCTCGCGCTCCGTGTTCTGCGCGTCGCGGCGTAGGCTGTTTTGGCGGTCTTGGTCCATGGGCGCTACCACTCGATCGTCTCGATAGGCACGGGATTTTGCTGGACCGTCTCGCTCTCCACGCGACCGTTCTTAAAGCGGATCAGGCGATCGGCCATGGGCGCCAGCGCGGAGTTGTGGGTGATGATGATGACCGTAATGCCCTGCTTGCGGCAAGTGTCCTGCAGCAGCTGCAAGATCTGCTTGCCGGTTTTATAGTCAAGTGCGCCCGTGGGCTCGTCGCACAAAAGCAGCTTGGGGTTCTTTGCCAGTGCGCGGGCAATGGACACGCGCTGCTGCTCGCCGCCCGAAAGCTGCGCGGGGAAGTTGGCGAGGCGCTCACCCAAGCCAACCTGGCAAAGCGTTTGCTCGGCATCGAGCGAATCAGGGCAGATTTGCGCCGCAAGCTCAACATTTTCGAGCGCCGTCAGGTTGGGGACCAGATTGTAGAACTGGAAGACAAAGCCGACGTCGGCGCGGCGGTATTCCACGAGCTGCGCCTCGTTAGCGGAGCTCACATCGCGCCCGTCCACCGTCACGGTGCCGGAAGTCGCCGTATCCATGCCGCCCAGAATGTTGAGCGCCGTGGTCTTGCCGGCACCCGAAGCACCCAAAATGATGGCGAGCTCGCCGCGCTCGACCGTAAAGCTCGCGCCGTCGAGCGCATGGATGCGGGCGTCGCCCTCGCCGTATGCCTTGATGACGTCTTTGAATTCGATATAAGCCATCGATTAATTCCCATCTGGTCGGATAACTCTTTAGTATTACCCATTTCGCACCGACTAAAAAGGGACGGGTTTATTTTGGCAGGTTCTATATGGGGAAACGGCAGCTATAGATGAGGCGCCGGGGAGGCAGAGAAATCATCGATGGGGTCAGGCCAACCGCCAAACACAACGCACGCATCTCAATCTGTCAGCCAAATCATTCGAACAGCTGTTCGTTTCTATGATATGATTCCGCTATCTAAGCAGGCCAACACGCAGAAAGGCGGCCAACATGGCGTTCGACTTTAAGAAGGAATGCAAGGAGCTCTACAGACCTGCAAGCAAGCCGAGTATCATAACTGTCCCGCCTATGAGCTACGTTGCCGTTCGCGGAAAGGGCGACCCAAATACCGAAGGTGGCGAGTATCAAAATGCCCTGCCGCTGCTTTACGGCATCGCCTATACCGTCAAGATGTCAAAGAAAGGCTCAAGGAGTATCGAGGGCTATTTCGACTTTGTGGTACCGCCGCTCGAGGGCTTCTGGTGGCAAGACTCCCCGAGCGGCGACATCGATTATGTACGCAAGGACGATTTCAACTTTATCTCGTGCATCCGCCTGCCCGATTTCGTCACTCAGGATGACTTTGACTGGGCGGTCGCGGAAGCCACGGCCAAAAAGAAACTGGACTTTTCTGCCGTCGAGCTGCTTAAAGTTGACGAGGGTCTCTGCGTTCAATGCATGCATACCGGACCCTACGACAGCGAGCCGGCAACCGTAGACGCCATGCATGAATATGCGACCGAGCAGGGCTATGTCCCCGACTTCTCAGATACCCGTTTACATCACGAAATCTATCTCTCCGATCCACGCAAGTGTGCGCCGGAGAAACTTAAGACCGTGGTTCGTCATCCTATCAAGCGCGCTGAATAGCGTGGAGCGTCATTTCACGCGCTAGGTTTTAAGCCAGCCAACCAGCCGCCTCCTAGGCTGTCAAGCAATTATCTTGACGCGGCCCGTCGCATCTTATAAGTTTGTTTTGCTAAAGCTGGAAAGCCTCTCAACGATGCGCAACTCCAGCTCTTTTTCTATCAAGAGGCTTAATGAAATACCAGAAGTCGCGGATATCCATCAACGAACAAATAACACTATTGACAGAAAACAAGGGTCTTAAGTGCTCTGATCAAAGCGAACTCGAGCGAGCTTTGGTCGAAGTCGGCTACTACAGGCAAAGCACTCGAACGCTACTCCTCGTACGCGCCCTCAAGCCGGAGCAGCCACTCCTTGCGATCAAGCCCGCCGGCATATCCGTTAAGCGAGCCGTCGGCCGCCACCACGCGATGGCATGGCACAATAATCGAAACAGGGTTGCGAGCGACCGCGGCCCCCACGGCACGGGGAGACACAACGGGTGTCTCATTTCCCGGCACACGATGTCGAGCCGCAACACGCTGGGCGATCTCGCCATACGTAGCGACCTCGCCACGCGGAATAGAAAGCAGCTCGTACCAAACTTCACGCTGAAACGCCGTGCCAATCAAATGCAACGGCGGCGTAAACCGAGGTTCCTGCCCTGCAAAATAAGCATTCAGCCAAGCCCACGAACGCTCAAGCACCGAAGAAGCCGCACCATTTGCAGGACTCACCGACGACATGCCGCCAGCACCAGAAACTGCATCGGCGCCTTCAACATGTTCAGGATCTTCTTTGAGAAGCGTGGAGCCAAAATGCTCCTGTCCCTCAAACCAAAGCCCCGTCAGACCGCGGCCATCAGCGGCAAGCAAGATTTCGCCCAAAGGCGAAGCAAACGTCGTCGTGACCACCAGCGGCTCCTTTCAAAACTCCGCAACATAATACCGCGAATTGTGCAGACAACCCCAATCGACCCCAAAGTCACCCAAGGCAGCAGGCGCGCAGCGCCGGGGCCGCCGCCGGGACTAGGGCCCGCAACAGCCACGTGCCCTCACATCAGCCCAGCGGCCCCAACCAACAACGGCCCCATCGCAGACCGCTCGCGCAGCGTCACCGCAGGCGGGGGCCGGGCTTAGTTTTCAGAACACTCCGCAGACCAGTGTGGCGCCTTGTCCGCGGCTCCGAAGGAGCAGGACAAGGCGCCACACATGGTCGAGGACGTTCTGAAAACTAAGCCCGGCCCCGCCGGACAGGTCAACCTACTCGCAGAGCAGCTTGGCGATCTGGACGGCGTTGGTTGCCGCGCCCTTACGGATTTGGTCGCCGCAGCACCAGAAGGTAATACCGCGCGTGGCCTCGGGGTTCGAGATGTCGCGACGCACGCGACCGACCCAAATCAGGTCTTGGTCGGACGTATCCATCGGCATTGGGAAGCGGTCGTGCGCATCCTCGGCAGCCATATCGTCAACCAGCTTGACGCCGGGAGCGGCAGCCAGCGCAGCACGGGCCTCGTCAACCGTAATGTCACGCTCGAACTCGAGCGTGATGCTCTCGGAGTGCGAACGCAGCACGGGCACGCGCACGCAGGTGCAGTTCACGCGCAGCTCGGGCAGATGCATAATCTTGCGGCCCTCGTTTTGTAGCTTCATCTCCTCGGAGGTAAAGCCCTCCTCCTTGACGCCGCCAATCTGCGGAATCAGGTTACTCGCCAGCTGGGCGGCAAACGCGCGCGGCTCGGGAATCTCCTCACCACGGCCCAGGGCGGCCAGCTGAGCCTCGAGCTCGGCCATACCGGGAGCACCGGCGCCCGAAGCCGCCTGGTACGTCGAGACGATCATGCGCTTCACGCCGGCGAGCTGATGCAGCGGCCACGTGGGAACTAGGCCGATGATGGTCGCGCAATTGGGGTTGGCGATAAGGCCGTGATGCCACTTGATGTCGTCGGCATTGATCTCGGGCACGACCAGCGGCACCTCGGGATCCATGCGGAAGGCATGGCTGTTGTCGACCACGACGGCGCCGCGCTTTACGGCCTCGGGCAGCAATTCCTTGGCGATATCGTCGCCGGCAGCGCCAAGCACAATGTCACAGCCCTCAAAGGCCTCGGGGCAAGCCTCTTCGATCACGATTTGCTCGCCGCGGAACTCGACGGTCTTGCCCGCGGAGCGTGCGCTTGCCAACAGCTTGAGCTTGCCGACCGGGAACTCCTGCTCGTTGAGGCACTCGAGCATCTGGGTGCCCACGGCTCCCGTCGCGCCCAAAATAGCAACCGTGTACTGTTTCATGCTTCCCCCTTTAAAGGTTGTGGCTTTTGCCCGCACGCCGAGCAGGCCGATTATTGTTGCCAGTTTATACAAGAACAGGGCGGGCATGAAACCCGCCCCGTCGAAACGAAACCGAAACGAAACGCCCCGCCGTAGATTTTTGAGACATGACCCAAAAATCTACCGAGCAGTCGCTACTTTTTGAGCGCGGCCAGGGTGGGATCGGCCGGCGCGGGAGCCTCCAGATCGGAGACCTTCACAATGCCGTTCTCATCGGAGAAGGCACGGTAAATGGTCCGAATCGCAAGGTCGAAGTCCTTCTCCTCGACACCGATAATGATATTGATCTCGTCACAGCTCTGCGAAATCATGCGCACGCTCACGCCGGCCTGGCCAAGCATGCCAAACAGGTGGCCCGAGATGCCTGCACGACCGCGCAGGTTACGGCCGACGGTCGCGATGAGCGCCAGACCCTCGACAACCTCGATCTCGAGCGGCTCGACCTCCTGCTGAATGTCACCAACGAGCGAGTACAGCGAATCGTGCACGTCCTGCTCCTGCACCACGGCGCCAAAACGGTCGACACCGGTGGGCATGTGCTCGACGGAAACGTCATAGCGTTCGAACACCGAAAGCGCACGGCGCATAAAGCCAACGCGGGGCTTGGTGCGGTCGCGGGCGACGTTGATGGCGACAAAGCCGCGCTTGCCGGTCACGCCGGTAATGATGGGCTCCGCCTCGCCCTCATCAGCCGTCTCGCTAATGATGGTACCGGGGTCCTGCGGCGCATTGGTGTTCTTGATGACCAGCGGAATACCCGCCTCGCGCACGGGGAACACGGCCTCCTCGTGCAGGACGCTTGCGCCCATGTACGAAAGCTCGCGCAGCTCCTCGTAGGTAACGCGCGCAATGGGCTGAGCCTCGGGAACAATACGCGGATCGGCAGAATAGAAGCCCGAGACGTCGGTCCAGTTCTCGTACAGGTCGGCGCCCAGGCACTTGGCCAAGATCGAGCCCGAGATATCGCCACCGCCTCGATCGAGCAGCTTGATCTGGCCCTCGCGCGTCGCGCCGTAGAAGCCAGGCATAACGAAGCCGCCCTGCTGGCCATACTCCTGCACCAGCTCGGAGGTGCGATTCATGCTGAGCGTACCGTCGTGATGGAACGCCACAACCGTCGCGGCGTCCAGGAACGGTAGGCCCAGGTACTCAGCCATCAGGCGAGCGGTAAAGTACTCGCCACGGCTCACAAGCTCCTCGGTGGAGTAGCCGCCCGAGCGGGCGCGCTCGGCAAAGGCCGCGAACTCCTCACGGATGGGATAGGTGAGCTCCAACTCATCAGCGATATCAAAATAGCGCTGGCCGATGTCCTCGAGCAGCTCCTCACACGACACGTGGTACTTAACGTGCGCATTGACCAGATAGAGCAGGTCGGTCACCTTGGTGTCGCCCTTAAAGCGGCGGCCGCAGGCGGAAACCACCACAAAACGGCGGGCAGGGTCGGCGTCGACGATGGCCTTGATCTTTTTGAAGTGTTCGGCGTCGGCGACCGACGAGCCGCCAAACTTGGCAATCTTAATCATGGGCTGGAGGTTACCTTTCTAAAAAGCCTCTGCGAACCTATTTTGCGCGCTCTGATACCATGGTTTCACCGATTGGGACCAAGGCATCCGAGGAGCAGTGTTATATGGGAACTTATCATAGTACACGAGGACGCACTTTATCGTGCTCAAGTAAGGTGGCAATCCGTACCGGCATCGCTCCCGACGGGGGTTTGTTTGTCTCGGACGAGCTCGGCACCCAGCAGGTCGATATCAGCTCGCTTGCAGATAAATCGTACTTTGAAATCGCTCAAGATGTGTTGGGAATGTTACTGAATGATTACACGGCCGAAGAAATTTCGGCGTGTGTCGACGAGGCATACCGCGGCACGTTCGCGAGTGAAGAGGTTACGCCGCTCGTCAAACTCGACGCTGCGCCGGGCGCTGACGCCCCTCAGACCTATGTGATGGAGCTCTTTGGCGGTCCCACGAGCGCCTTCAAGGACGTCGCCCTGCAGATGCTCCCCCGCTTGATGGCCCGCACTTCCGCCAAGGACGGCGGCGCCGAGCGCATCATGATCGTCACCGCCACGTCGGGCGACACAGGCAAGGCAGCACTCGCCGGCTTTGCCGACGCCCCGGGCACGGGCATCACCGTCTTTTATCCCGAGGGCAAGGTCAGCCGCGTGCAGAATCTGCAGATGTCCACGCAGGAGGGCGGCAACGTCGCCGTCTGCGGCATCCGCGGCAACTTCGACGACGCCCAGAGTGCCGTCAAGCGCATCTTTGCCGATAAGGAGCTGGCCGAGCGCCTGGAGGCCGCCGGCACCGTGCTTTCGAGCGCCAACTCCATCAACGTCGGCCGCCTGGTGCCGCAGGTCGTCTACTACTTTGCCGCCTATGCGCAGCTGCTGCGCGCCGGCGCCATCGAGGCCGGCGATGCCGTGGAGTTCTGCGTACCGACCGGCAACTTTGGCGATATCCTGGCCGGCTACTACGCCAAGCGCATGGGTCTGCCCGTCGCCAAACTCGTCGTGGCCAGCGACAAGAACAACGTGCTCGCTGACTTCCTGACCACCGGCGTCTACGACCGCAACCGTCCGTTCTTCACGACCATTTCGCCGTCGATGGACATCCTTATTAGCTCTAATCTGGAGCGCATGCTCTACTTCCTGTCCGACGGCGACTGCGAGCTCGTTGCCGGCCTTATGGAGCAGCTTGCCCAGACCGGTCGCTACGAGGTGCCTGCCGAGCTGCTGGCCAAGATCCAGAGCGTATTTGGCTGCGGCTGGGCCAGCGAGGACGAGGTTCGCGCCGCCATCAAGAGCTGCTGGGATGCCAACGGCTACGTGATCGACCCGCACACCGCTTGCGGCTATCACGTCTTCGAAAAGGTCGCTCCCGCCGAGGGCGCCAAGGCCCGCGTGCTGCTTTCGACCGCAAGCCCCTACAAGTTCCCGCGCGCCTGCTGCGACGCCCTGGGGCTTAACGTTCCCGAAGACGACTTTGAGGCCATGCGCGTGCTCGAGCAGGCAACCAATACTGTCGCCCCGACCCAGCTCGCCGAACTCGAGTCCAAACCCGTCCGCTTCGAAGACGTCTGCGACGTAGCCGACATGGCCAACTACGTAGAGTCTGCAGCAAAACGAATGAGCACCAACTAGATCCCTCATTAAGCGCCGGCGAAAGCCGGCGCACCTTCTTTCATCAGATAACCCCCGGGTTGATGACGAACGCGCACAGCGTGCCTGGCTGTTTAGTTCGTCGCGAGTTCCGCACGCAAAGGAAAGCACTTAATGTGCTTTCCGTCTTGCGCAGGACTGCCCGAGCAGCGAACTAAACAGCCAGGCACGCCAGGAGGACTCACATGATCAAGATCACCGTCCCAGCAACAAGCGCCAACTTGGGCATTGGCTACGATACCCTCGGCATGGCCGTCAGCCTCTACTCGCACTTCACCTTCGAGCGCGCCGACAAACTCACCATCACGGGCTGCCCCGAGGAATTCCAAAACGAGAATAACCTGGTCTACGTGAGCTTTGTCGATGCACTGGCTGCATGGGGCGAGCCGGCTTTTCCCGTTGCCATCGACATCCAGACCGACGTGCCCGTCGCCCGCGGCCTGGGCTCCAGCTCCACCTGCGTCGTCGCCGGCATTATGGCCGCCGCCGCACTGACAGGCCACACCGTCGACCGCGCCGAGCTGGTTCGCATTGCCACCGAAGTCGAGGGCCATCCCGATAACGTCGCCCCCGCTATCCTGGGCGGCGCCGTCTGTTCCTTTACGCCGACCGATTCGCTCCCCCAGTGCCTGCGCTACGAGGTGAGCGATCGCCTGCGTTTTATTACCGTGATTCCGCCCTACGAGGTGCATACGAGCGAGGCGCGCAAGGTTGTGCCGCAGGAGATTCCACTCTCCACCGCCGTGTGGCAGATGGGCCGCATCGCCGGCATGACGCGCGGCCTGGAGACTGGTGACCTCGACCTGATTGCCGCCGCCAATGACGACCGCATCCAGGAACCCTATCGTCGCCGTCTGATTCCCGACTACAACGCCGTGCGCGACACCTGCCTTAACGGCGGCGCCAAGACCATCTGGATCAGCGGCTCGGGCTCGACTCTCATGGCCGTGACTGACGACACCATCGTGGCAAAGTTCCTGCAGGTCAAGCTGCGCGAGCAGTTCCCTAAGTGTGATACGCATATTCTGACGTGCGACACGGAAGGCGCCCAGATCGAATACCTGTAGTCGCCGTCCCGTATACTCGCCGGGGAGGCCAGGGGGCTTTGCCCCCAAATCGTCCTCGGACATGGCAGGACCCCCGCTG
>CAJKFS010000053.1 GCA_905199225.1 uncultured Collinsella sp.
TCCGTACATGTACGGATGAATATGGGAGGTGTTCGGATGAAGTTGATATTCAAGGTCAACTTCGCAATCGCCGGCATCTAAGGTAAACTTACAGGTCGACCGTGCATAACGGTCGTAACATGCACCCAAACCGCGCCGCGAAGGCGCCGTCAAAGGAGGTCGAAGATGTCGTATCGCGTGTCGACGCAGGTCTACAGCGGACCGTTCGACCTGCTGCTGCAGCTGGTTACCCGCCAAAAAGTTGATATCGGCGCCATCTCGATCAGCGAGGTGGCCGAGCAATACCTTGCCGAGGCCGAGCGCATCGAGGCGCTGGACCTAGACGTGGCGAGCGACTTTTTGCTGGTCGCGGCAACCCTTTTGGACATCAAGGCTGCCTCGCTGGTGCCGCAGGAGGCCCCGCGCAAAGTCGATGACGACGATGACGAGTTCGACGAAGACCTCGAAGAACTCAGTGCGCTCGACGGCGACGCCCTGCGCGAGGTCCTGATCCAGCGCCTGATCGCCTACAAGCAGTTTAAAGGCGCGGCTGCGGCCCTCGGTGCGCGCATGCAGGCCGAAAGCCGCATGCATCCGCGCGTGGCCGGCCCCGACCCCGAGTTCCTAGGCCTCATGCCCGACTACCTGGCCGGCATTACCCTGCGCGGTCTCGCCGTTATCTGCGCCGACCTGGATGGCAAGCGCCAGACCTTCCTGCTGGAGGCCGAGCACGTGGCGCCGCATCGCGTACCGCTCGACCTGACCGTGGCCTCAGTCGACCGCTTTACCATGGCGCACCAAACCTGCACCTTCCGCGAGCTGTTGGACGGCGATGCCACCACCGAGCAGCTCGTCGTCACCTTCCTGGCCATGCTTGAGCTTGCCAAGCGCGGCTCGCTCACGTTGAGCCAGGACGAGATCTTTGGAACCATCTGCATCAACCGAGTCGAGGGAGCCGAGGCCTATGTGCCCGGCGAGGGCCCCGAGCTCACCGAATAGGAGCCGCAACCATGTCAACCCTTTCCACGCTGGAGGCAAACAGCCTCAAAGGCGCCCTCGAGGCGCTGCTGCTGGTGTCGAGCGACCCGGTGAGTGCGCCCGCGTTGGCCGGCGCACTGGATATCGCCCCCGGCGAGTGCGCGTCGATGCTCGCCGAGCTCAAGGTTGAGTACGAGGAGGCCAACCGCGGCTTTCAGCTGCGCGAGGTCGCCGGCGGCTGGCGCCTGTTTACGCACCCAGCCTACCACGATGTGGTCGAGGCCTATGTGTTGAGCTGGGACACGCAGAAGCTGTCGCAGGCGGCGCTCGAAACCCTGGCCGTGATCGCATACCACCAGCCCGTGACGCGCGAGGTGGTCAAGGGCATCCGCGGCGTCAATTCCGACGGCGTCATCGCGTCGCTCGTGGACAAGGGTCTGGTGCGTGAGCTCGGCCGCGACCCCCAGCGCGGTCAGGCCATCATCTACGGCACGACCAACGCCTTCTTGGAAAAATTCGGCCTGCGCTCCACCCGAGACCTGCCCGACCTAGAGCAGTTTGCCCCCGACGAGCAGTCGCGCCAGTTTATCCGCGAGCGCCTGAGCGGCCGCAGTATTCAGTCCACGCTCGAGGAGCAGGCCGAGGACCTGGACGAAGAGCGCGAACTGATCGATACCGATGTTGAAGATGTTGAGGCAGTCGAGGACTTGGAGACTCTGGTCGTCGACGAGACCTCGGAGGATTTGCATGACGAGGACTAACGAAGTAGGGGAGACGCGCGCCATGGGCAACGCAGTACCCGCAACCGACGCCCAGCCCGTCTATCCGCACACCATGCGCCTGCAGCGCTTTTTGGCGCGCGCGGGCGTGGCGAGCCGCCGCGGCTCGGAGGACCTGATGACCGCCGGACGCGTGACCGTCAACGGTCAGGTCGCGACCGAGCTGGGCACCAAGGTCGACGTCGACCGCGACCATATCGAGGTCGACGGCATGCCCGTCAAGCTCAACCAGGGCGCCGTGTACTTGATGCTCTACAAGCCGACCGGCTACCTCACCACCATGAGCGACCCGCAGGAGCGCCCCTGCGTGGCCGACCTGGTACCGCGCAACCGCTTTCCGGGGCTCTTCCCGGTGGGCCGCCTGGACCGCGACACCACGGGCCTTTTGCTCTTTACCACCGACGGTGATCTGTCGCAGGACCTGCTGCACCCCAGCAAGCACGTCTACAAGACCTATCAGGCGCTCGTGGACGGCCACCTGACCGATCGCGACTTAGAACCGCTCCGCCGCGGCATCGAGCTCGACGACGGCCTGTGCCAGCCGGCGATCTGCCGCGTCATTACCGCGCGCGAGGCCGAGGCCGTGGCTCCGCAAGGCGTCAAGCCCGGCACCACCGCCGTGGAGGTCATCATCCGCGAGGGTCGCAAGAATCAGGTCAAGCGCATGCTGAGCAAGATCCACCACCCGGTGATCCGCCTGCACCGCTGTAACTTTGCCGGCCTGGAGCTCAAGGACGTGGCCAAAGGCTCGTGGCGCGAGCTCACCGAGCGCGAGGTACAAATCCTCAAAAGCGGTGGCATCCCTCCCAAGCAGGCCAGCGCCATACGCGGCGGCAAGCCCCAAGACACGCCCGCCAGCCGCACCCGCCACCACGGCAGTCACGGCTCCGCGCCCAAGCGCAACACCTACCGCGAGCGTTACACGAGCTAGGCAACCCGCCAAGCCACAGCGCCCGCGTCCCATACCAGCACGTCAACCACCGAAAGGAAGCATTGCATGATCGTCGCCATCGACGGCCCCGCCGGTTCCGGCAAGTCCACCATCGCCAAGGAGATTGCCCGCCAGCTGGGCTTTAACAAGCTCGACACGGGCGCCATGTATCGCGCCGTCACCTTCGCCGCGCTCGACCGCGGCATCGATCTGGACGACGAGGCGGCCATCGACGCCCTCGCTAAGCAGATCGAGATCCGCTTTACCAACGGCACCGGCGAGGACACGCGCCTGACCATCGACGGCCAGGACGCCTCGGCTGCCATTCGCACCCCGCAGGTGGACGCCAACGTGTCCAAGGTCTCGGCCTACCCGGGCGTGCGCGCCGCCATGCTCATCCACCAGCGCCGCGCCGCCGAGGACCGCGACATCGTCGCCGAGGGTCGCGATATCGGCACCGTCGTATTCCCCAACGCGCAGGTCAAGGTGTTCTTGACTGCCGACCCTCGTGAGCGCGCCCGCCGCCGCGTGCTGCAGCGCCACCAAAACGACGCCCAGCCGCTTACTGCCGAGCAGCTCGAAGCCGAGGTCGACGAGACCCTCGACGCCCTCAAACAGCGCGACAAGCTCGACAGCAGCCGCGAGGTCGCGCCGCTCGTGCCCGCCGAGGACGCCGTGCACGTCGACTCCACCGCCCACACCATCGACGAGGTCGTCCGCATTATCGAGGACCTCATCAACCAAAGGAGGTAGCCCATGCGCCTGTTTAAGCAGACGCCCGAGGATTACTACAACGCCCCCTACGCCGAGTTCCCGGTACTCATCCGCGGCACCGTCGTCGTGGTCATGGGCATCCTGTGGGTCTTCTCCAAGCTTATGTGGCGCTGGAAGGTCGAGGACGCCGACCTGCTGTTTGAGCGCCAGGAAGGCCGCGGCAGCGTAGTCATCTGCAACCACACCTCGATGGCCGAACTCTTGGCCGTGGAGACGGCGCTGTTCTTTGGCGGCCGCTGCATCCGCCCCATCTTTAAGTCCGAGTTTGCCAAGACCAAGATTGTGCGCTGGGCCTTTAGCCGCGTGGGTGGCATTCCCGTCGAGCGCGGCACCGCCGACATGAAGTGTCTGCGTGCCGCCCAGCATGCACTGCAGCGCGGCGAGGACGTCCTGATCTTCCCCGAGGGCACGCGCATCCGCTCGCGTGAGATCAAGCCCGAGGTCCACGGCGGCTTTGCGCTCATCGCCCAGATGGGCAAGGCGCCCGTCAACCCGCTCGCCATCTGCGGCTGGTCTGATATTACGCCTGCGGGCAAAAAGCTCATGCGCCCCAAAAAGTGCTGGATTCGCGCCGGCAAGGCCATCTCTCTATCCGACGCACCGGCCAAGCTCAAGCGCAAGGAGCGCCTGGCATGGTTTGAGTCCGAGGCCATGAGCCGCGTATACGCCATGCGCGACGACCTGTGCGCCGAGCACCCGGGCAGGTTCTAGTCATGGGTGAGAACGTCATGAATACCGCCGCGACCGCCGCTGAGGGGGTCGTCTCCACCATCGAAATCGCCGCCCACGCCGGCACCTGCTACGGCGTGCAGCGCGCACTCGATATGGCACTGGCCGCCGCCCCGCAGGCGGGGGAGAGCACTCAGGTCCACACGCTGGGCCCGCTCATCCATAACCCCATCGTGGTACGCGAGCTCGCCGAGGCAGGCGTGGGCCTGGCCGACACCTTGGACGACGCTGCGTCGGGCACTGTGATTATCCGCGCCCACGGTGTGGTGCCGCAGGTCATTGACGCCGCTCGTGAGCGCGGCCTTACCGTGGTCGATGCCACCTGCCCCTACGTCAAGAAGGTCCACGTGGCCGCCGAGCGCCTGGTGCGCGAGGGCTACCGTGTGATCGTCGTGGGCGAGCCGGGGCATCCCGAGGTCGAGGGCATCCTGGGCCACGCCGGCGATGACGCGCAGGTCGTGAGCTGTGCCGACGATGCGGACGCGCTGCCGCTCAAGGGCAAGGTTGGCCTGGTTGTGCAGACCACCCAGACCGCGCAGAACCTGGCCGAGGTTGTGGCCTCCATCACCCCGCGCGTGCAGGAACTGCGCGTGATCAACACCATCTGCGCAGCCACGAGCGAGCGCCAGCAGGCGGCCGCCGCACTTGCCAACCGCTGCGACTGCATGGTCGTCGTGGGTGGCAAAAACTCCGGCAACACGCGCCGCCTGGCACAGATCTGCGCCGATGTCTGCGAGCACACGCACCACATCGAGGAAGCTTCCGAGCTCGAGGCCGCATGGTTTGCCAGCGCGCGCCACATCGGCATCACCGCCGGTGCCTCCACCCCGCAAGAACACATCGAACGCGCCGTTGCGCGCATCAAGGAGCTTTGCCGCTAATCATGGACCAGACCGTACCCGCATACGCCGCCGAGGTGGCCGATTACGGGCGCAGCCGCGACCCCGAGCCGGGTGAGGGCGCGCTCGTTAAGAACGTGCGTCCCGAGTCGCCCGCATGGGATGTGGGTATCGAGCCGGGCATGCGCGTGCTCACGGTCAATGGCGAGAAGCTGACCGATATGATCGTATGGCTTTGGGAAGCAGACGACGACACCGTCGAGCTGGAGGTTTTCGACCCGCGCGACGGCACCGTCACCCCCGTCGAGCTTGACCGCTTTCCCGGCGAGGACTGGGGCCTAGAGTTCGATGGTCCCATCTTCGACGGCATGCGTACCTGTGTTAACGCCTGTGTGTTCTGCTTTATGACCATGCTGCCCAAGGGCGGCCGCTCCACGCTCTACATCCGCGACGACGATTACCGCCTGAGCTTTTTGCAGGGCAACTTTGTCACGCTCACGAATCTTTCCGACGAGGACGTGCAAAACGTCATCGACCGAAATATGAGCCCCATGAACGTGTCGGTCCATGCCGTAAGCCCCGATGTCCGCCGCCGCATGATGGGCCGCAACGCCCAGCGCGGCATGGACGTGCTCGAGGCCATCATGGCCGCCGGCATCGAGATTCACGCACAGATCGTTTTGTGCCCCGGCATGAACGACGGCGAGGAGCTGGAAAAGACCCTGCGCTTTTGCGAGGAGCACGAGCAGATCACCAGCCTGGGCATTGTGCCGCTCGGTTTTACCAAGCACCAGAACCGCTTCAGCTGGTCCTACAGCGACAAGCCCGAGCTCGCGCGCGAAACCATTGCCATGATCCGACCGTTCCAGGACCGCGCGTACGAGCGCTTTGGCCGCCACACGTTCCAGATGAGCGACGAGTTCTATCTGGACGCCGGCATCGAGCCGCCCGAGGCGGACTTTTACGACGGTTACCCGCAGTACTACGACGGCATCGGCATGATCCGCTCGTATCTGGACGAGACCGACGACGTGCTTGCCACCGACGCCGAGCGCCTTGCCCGCGTTCGCAAGGCTATGACCGACCGCGACCAGCGCCTGGTATGTCTTTCGGGCGCCAGCGCACGCGATACCGTCGCCCGCTTCGTGGAGTCTCCACAGGGCCTTTCCGGCACCGTCACGGCCATCAAGAACCGCTACTTTGGCGGCAACGTGGACGTGACCGGCCTCATCGTCGCGAGCGACATCCTGGAGCAGCTGCCGCAAGACCTGTCGGGGGTTATGCTCTTTATGCCTAAGCTCATGTTCAACGCTGACGGCATGACGCTTGACGAGTATCATCGTGACGATTTACTCGCAAGCCTTACCAGTCGCGGCGCCGAGGTTCATGTGGTGTCGACCATGCCGCATGAGCTGCTCGATACCCTGGAGCACATCCTTGGCATTGTGCCTGCCGACTCTACTAATTCCGCTGACCCTATCCATTAAAGGAGAGCAGATGAAACCTATCGTCGCCGTCGTCGGACGCCCCAACGTGGGCAAGTCCACGCTCGTTAACCGCCTGGCCCAGACCTCGGACGCCATCGTCCATGAGTCCCGCGGCGTCACGCGCGACCGCTCGTATCACACGGCCGATTGGAACGGCCGCGAGTTCACCATCGTCGACACGGGCGGTATCGAGCCGCTCAAGAGCGACGACGTCTTTGCCACGTCCATCCGCGACCAGGCCCTCGCCGCCGCCGAGGAAGCCGCCGTCATCCTGTTTGTGGTCGACGGCCGCACCGGCGTCACCGAGGAGGACGAGTCGGTCGCTCGCATGCTCAAGCGCTGCGACAAGCCGGTCTTTCTGCTGGTGAACAAGCTCGACAACCCCGATCGCGAGAACGACAGCATCTGGGAGTTCTATTCGCTCGGTATCGGCGAGCCCACGCCGCTCTCGGCCCTGCACGGCCACGGCACGGGCGACCTGCTCGACGACATCGTGGCCCTGCTTCCCGAGGAAGAGGACGAGGTCGCCGATGAGTTCCCCGACGCGCTGAACGTCGCCATCATCGGCCGCCCCAACGCCGGTAAGTCTTCGCTGTTCAACCGCATCCTGGGCACCGACCGCTCCATCGTGTCCAACATTGCCGGCACCACGCGCGACGCCATCGATACCGTCGTCGAGCGCAACGGCAAGCATTACCGCATGGTCGACACCGCGGGCATTCGCAAGAAGAGCACCGTATACGAGAACATCGAGTACTACTCCATGGTCCGCGGCCTGCGCGCCATCGATCGCGCCGACGTGGCGCTGCTTGTCGTCGACGCCTCCGTGGGCGTTACCGAGCAGGACCAGAAGGTCATGGGCCTCGCCATCGAACGCGGCTGCGCCATCGTCGTGCTGCTCAACAAGTGGGACCTGCTCGACGACGACCGTAAGCGCGAGGCCTGCATGGAGACCATCGACCGCCGTCTGGGCGTCATGGCTCCCTGGGCCCAGTACCTGCGCATCTCTGCCCTGACCGGCCGCAGCGTCGAGAAGATCTGGGCGATGGTCGATGCCGCCGAAAAGACGCGTTCGCAAAAGATCAGCACCTCGCGCCTCAACACGTTCCTCACCGACCTGCGCGAGTTTGGCCACACCGTGGTAGACGGCAAGCGCCGCCTGCGCATGCACTACGTGACCCAGACGGGCGTCAACCCGCCGACGTTCACGTTCTTCGTCAATCACAGCGACCTGGTCAACGACACCTACCAGCGCTACGTGGAGAACCGCATGCGCTCGACCTTCGACTTCGCCGGCACGCCCATTCGACTCTTCTTTAGGAAGAAGGAGCAAAAGGATGCATAATCCGATTCTTCTGACTGCCATCTGCGCCGTGGTCTCGTTCTTTATCGGAGCGATTCCGTTTGGTCTGATTCTGGGCCGTGTGTTCAACCACACCGACATCCGCAAGGCAGGCTCAGGCAACATCGGCACTACCAACGCATTGCGCGTGGCCGGCCCCAAGGTGGCCGCGCTCACGCTGCTGCTCGACTGCCTTAAGGGCGCCATCTGCGTCCTTATCGCGCGTCCGCTCATCGCGAGCGTGGGCTATGGCTTCCCTGTGAGCATCATGGCTCCCGGTGCCGCCGGCGACTGGATGCTCGGCGTCATTTGCCTGGCTGCCGTGTGGGGACACATCTTCTCGCCCTACCTTAACTTCCACGGCGGTAAGGGTATCGCCGTGGGCCTGGGTGTGATCCTTGCCTGGTACTGGCCCATTGGCCTGTCGCTGCTGGGCATGTTTATCGTGGCCGTCGCCATTACCAAGTTTGTGTCGGTGGGCTCGCTTGTCGCGGCCATCGGCCTTCCCATCGCTGCCTGCGCGGTCTTTCCGTACAGCAGCCTGGGCCTCAAGTTTTGCATGACGATGATCGGCATCACCGTGGTGTGGGCCCATCGCGCGAACATCAAAAAGATCATGACCGGTAAGGAGTCCAAGCTCTCGTTTACCAAGCGCGTCACCGAGCCCGACGATAAGTAGGAGAGAGTCATGAATGTTGCGCTGATTGGCTCCGGCTCCTGGGGAACCGCCGTCGCCGGCCTTGCCGCCGCGCGAGCCGAGCGCGTGATCATGTGGGCCCATAGCGAGCAGACGGCCGCCGGCATAAACGGCGAGCATCGCAACCCCCGCTATCTGGTGGACTACGTGCTGCCGGAAAACGTTGTCGCCACGACGGATTTGGCCCAGGCGCTCGACGGCGTCGAGGCCATCATCTTTGCCGTGCCCTCCACGCACCTGCGCGACGTCTGCCATCAGGCAGCACCCTTCATCGCCGCCGACACCCCGGTGCTCTGCCTCACCAAGGGCATCGAGCCCGAGTCTGGCCTGCTCATGAGCGAGGTCATCGCCAGCGAGATCGGCAACGAAGCACGCGTGGCGGCGCTCTCGGGCCCCAACCATGCCGAGGAAATCTGCCGCGGCGGGCTTTCGGCTGCCGTCATCGCCAGTGAAGACCAGCAAGTGGGGGAGACCTTTAAGGAGCTGCTGCTTTCCACGGCCCTCCGCATCTACCTGTCGCAGGACATGACGGGCGTCGAGGTATGCGGCGCCATGAAAAATGTCATCGCCATCGTGTGCGGCATCTCCGCCGGTACCGGCGCGGGCGATAACACGCTCGCCCTCATCATGACGCGCGGTCTGGCCGAGATCAGCCGTCTGGTGCACGCCCGCGGCGGTCAGGCCATGACCTGCATGGGGCTTGCCGGCATGGGCGACCTCATCGCCACCTGCACTTCGGAGCATTCGCGCAACCGCACCTTTGGCTACGAGTTCGCTCATGGCGTGTCGCTCGACGAGTACCAGGCGCGCACGCATATGGTGGTCGAGGGTGCCGTCGCGGCCCGCAGCGTCAGCGAGCTTGCGCGTTCACTGGGCGTAGACATTCCGCTCACCTTTGCCGTGGAGCAAACGCTCTACAACGGTGTTACTTTGGATAGGGCGCTCGAGATTCTCACCGACCGCGTTCCCTCTCAAGAGTTCTACGGACTCGCCGACTAGCGCAGAAAGGCTACTACCATGGGTTCCATCAAAATCGCTCCATCCGTCCTTTCGGCCGACATGGCCAACCTGAAGGGCGAGCTCGACAAGATCGCCGGTGCCGACTACGTGCACTTCGACGTCATGGACGGCCACTTTACCGGTAACCTGACCTTTGGCGTTGACATCCTTAAGGCCGTCAAGCGCTCCACCGACGTGCCGGTCGACGCGCACCTGATGGTGTCGAATCCCGACGAGACGGTCGATTGGTACGCCGACGCCGGTGCCGACATGATTACCATGCACTACGAGGCTTCCACGCACCTGCACCGCACGCTCACCCATCTGCAGCAGCGCGGTGTCAAGGCCGGTGTGGTGCTCAACCCCGCCACCCCCGTCTGCGTGCTCGAAAGCATCATCGACGTTGTCGACATGGTGCTACTGATGAGCGTTAACCCCGGCTTTGGCGGCCAGAGCTTTATCCCCGGTACCATCGCCAAACTGCACGAGCTCAAGGCCATGTGTGAGCGCCACGGCGTTTCGCCCCTCATCGAGGTCGATGGCGGAATCTCTTCCAAGAACATCGCCGAGGTCGTCAAGGCCGGCGCCAACGTGCTCGTAGCCGGCTCCGCCGTATTTAAGTCCGAAGATCCCGCCGCCGAGGTTGCGCTGCTGCAGAAGTTGGGCAATGAGGCAGCACAGGAGGCATAAACCCTTATGACCGCAGGTCAAAACCGCATACCCGTGAATCTTGACTATGCCGCCTCGACGCCCATGCGCGCCGAGGCGCTCCTTGCGCAGCGCGAGTACGACAACAGCGAGCTTGCCGGCGTCAACCCCAACTCGCTGCACTCGCTTGGCCGCAAGGCCGCCGCACGCCTGGAAGTCGCCCGTCGCGAGATCGCCCGTAGCTTTGGCGCACGCGTTCGCCCGTCCGAGATCATCCTTACCAACGGCGGTACCGAGGCCAACCAGCTGGCGCTGCTCGGTCTTGCCGAGGGCGCTCGTCAGCGCGATCGCAAGCGCGATCGCGTAATCGTTTCGGCCATCGAGCACGATTCGATTCTGGACAACCTGCCGCTGCTGCGTGCCGCCGGCTTTACCGTCGACTTGGTGCAGCCCTGCCGCGCGGGCTACATAGAGCCTGCCACGCTTGTCGAGCTGCTCGGCGACGACGTTGCGCTCGTGAGCATTATGGTCGCCAACAACGAGACCGGCATGGTGCAGCCTATCCGCGAGCTGGCCGCCGCCGCACATGCTGCCGGCGCCTTGTTTCATACCGATGCCATCCAGGGCTACTTGCACATTCCGCTCGATGTCACCGAGCTGGGCGTCGATGCCATGACCGTTGCCGCGCACAAGATCGGCGGCCCTGTGGCATCCGGTGCGCTCTACCTTAAGAACCGCACGCCGCTGCGTCCGCGCATCTTTGGCGGTGGACAGGAAGCCGGCCGTCGCGCCGGTACGCAGGATCTGCGCACGCAGCTGGCTTTTGCCGCTGCCGCTTCCGTGTTGCTGCCGAATGTGGGCCAGGAGCGTGCGACGCTGCAGGCCCTGTCCGACAAGCTCTACGCCACGCTTACGGCCCATCCTCGCATTCACGCCACGATGGGCGACTACGCGCAGGCCGATCGTCTGCCGGGTATGGTTTCGATCTACGTCGACGGCATGGACTCGGAGGAGCTCATCATCAAGCTCGATACCGCCGGCTTCGAGGTTTCGGCCGGATCGGCTTGTTCGAGCGGCAGCATGGACCCGAGCCACGTGCTCAGCGCCATGGGCATCGGCCGCGAGCAGGCATTGGGGTCGCTGCGCATCTCGTTTGATGACCGGGTGAACCCGGGCGATCTGGACGACTTTGCCCAGACGCTGTTGTCGATCGTAGGTGCCGCATGATCGTCGCCCAGCTCGAGCGTGCCCTGCTGACGCGCTACCCCAAGGCGGACGCCGAGGGCTGGGACCACGTAGGCTTATCCGTGGGCGACCCTGCCGCCGAGATTACCAACGTGGCCTGCGCACTCGACGCGACCGAGGCCAACGTGCACCGCGCTCTCGAGGCCGGCGCCAACGTGCTGCTGACGCATCATCCCATCTACATCAAGGTGCCCGAGGCGTTTTGCCCGGCGGATGCGTCGCGTCCCCAGTGCAGCGCAGCGTTGTACGAGGCAGCTCGTTGCGGCGTGAGCGTCATCTCGCTTCACACCAACCTGGACCGCTCGCACGATGCGCGTGCTCGCCTGAGTGAGTTACTGGGCGCTGAGCCCATGAGCTCGCTGGAGCATGTGGACGAGCCTGAACTCACCGGTCTGGGCGCATTCACGACCCTCCACGACGCCTGCAACCTGCGCGATCTCGCCAACCGTGCCGCCACGGCCTTTGGCAGCGACCCGCGCGTATGGGGCGAAGCCGAGCGCCCGTGCCGCACCGTCGCCATCTTGGGCGGCTCCCTCGGCGATTTTGGTGAGCTTGCCATCGCCGCCGGCGCAGATGTTATTGTGACCGGAGAGGCCGGCTACCACGTGGCGCAGGACCTTGCCTTGCGCGGTCTGGGCGTCATCCTGCTCGGCCACGATCGCTCCGAGGAGCCGTTCGTGGATATCTTGATGAACTCTGCAGTTGACGCAGGGGTCGACCCCCGTCATGCGATTAAAATACTGAACCCTTGCCAATGGTGGACTGTGACAAAAGGAGAGAACTTATGAGCGCCGGCGCTACGCTACTCAAGCTGCAACAGATCGATTTGGAACTCGCCCGCAACAAAAGCGAACTTGCCAATATGCCGGAGCTCAAGGAGCTCGCTTCTAAGCGCAAGACCTATGTGAAGCTCAAGTCCGAGATGACCAAGCTCTACGCCCAGCGCAAGGACCTGGACATTGAGCTCGACGACCTCAACACCACCGAGATTCAGACCAATAACGCCATCGAGGCTGCCAAGAAGCGTCACGTCGACGGTTCTGATTACCGCGAGGTGCAGGACCTGGAGAATGAGCTTGCCACCCTGGCCAAGCGTCTGGACAAGATCGAGCACACCCGCAAGGACGTCATCGTCGCCCATAAGGAAGCGCTCGACCGCGAGGCCCGCGCGCAGGCCATCATCGCCAAGTTCGAGGAGGGCGTGAAGGCTGACACCAAGGCCGCACGAGCCAAGGCCGCCGACTTGCAGGCCCAGATTGATGCCGCCACCAAGGAGCGCACTGCGCTGGCTGCCACGCTGCCGACTGACGTGCTCACCGATTACGAGCGCCTGCTTAAGCAGTTCCGCGGCCTGGCCGTCGAGACCATCCAAGGCAACATCCCCACGGTCTGCCACACAGCGCTGCAGGCATCGTCCATGAGCGACCTCAACCACGACGGTAGTGAGATTACGCACTGCCCGTACTGCCACCGCCTGCTCGTGCTCCCCAGCAAGGAAGCTTAAACGATGGCGGCACCCAACAATTCAATACAACTTGAGGGGAAAACGATCCTGCTGGGCATTACCGGCGGG
>CAJKFS010000054.1 GCA_905199225.1 uncultured Collinsella sp.
GACGGAAAGCACATTAAGTGCTTTCCTTTGCGTGCGGAACTCGCGACAAACTTAAACAGCGGGCCGCCCGGACCGGGAATCCGACGTGCTTGTCGGGGCAACGTTCCCTTCCAAATAGGGACAGGTTTATTTTGGTCGGTTTTATCTGGGGAAACGTCGCGCTCCAGCGGTGATCTGCTCTCATCTGTCGCATGGAAATCGGCGGCGTTTCCATTTAACGCAAAAGAGGCCGCTTCCCCTAGTAGGAAGCGACCCCAAATCTTACGAATAGACGATGGTAAAGGGCTCTTTCGTTTCGGTCTCCCCTGTTGATGTATACCTCACAATTTCAAGGGTTACCGAGACAACTTGATCGACATCAATCAACTTCGTTGGCACCCAGATGTTCTCTCCGCTATTGCGCCCATAAGAAAAATATAAGTTGAACACCCCTGCGTCGTCATCTTCGATAATCTGCTCCGATCCATCCTTGTAGCTGACGGTCAGCTTATTATCAACTGCTTCATAGCCCAAATCATCGATGTGCGTCTGGATGGAAAACGGGCTAATCTCAAGAGGCGAGTCACCGGAGCGGAGTTCCTTTGTATCGACGTACGCTCCAATATTGAACTCGGGTGTCGACGCCTCAAACCGCCTCGCACTCTCACCTTCACCCTCGGTCCAGTGGATATTCCAGGTGACCGCATGTTGCAAATCTCGCTCGCGATCCATAGCGGCAAAGTACATCGTGCCATTAATGACAGTATCGCTTGATGTGTCCTTATCAATTGTGCTGCGTGTGTCAGGCCATTCCTCGCCGAACTTCATATCGGGCGTGCCGATGCCCTGTTCTTCTTCACCATAGAGAACAAGTTCGCCAATCTCTGCTGCTGGCTTGTAGTAGTTAACTCCATTTGGATTGGACAACGTAAACGTCACGGCTCCGCAGCCGTTTTGGTCGATTGCCATCTCATGGATATCAAGCGTATAGCCGTTACCCTCGACGGACAGATTAACCTTCTGGACTGTGCCCTCCAGGCTTTGGGGCGCGATGCCATCGCCAAACTCTCTGGTGTAGGTATATTTAGTTCCCGATGAGCCGCCGTTGGTCCAGGTAATGGAATCCCCGTTGCCGTGGTTTCCCCAGGCTGAGGCAAAATAGCTGGAATTGACAACGGCGTAGGCGACCCCTCCGGTCGCCAACACTCCGGCAAGACATCCGATAACCGCAACATAGAGGGGCTTAGCATGACCCCTTTTGCGAAGCGGCTCGCCTTCAGCTGCATTAAGAACGCGATCTGCAAGATTGCTATCGGCTTGGATGGACTCGAAGGCCTGCTTGATTTGATTGGATTTCACGGTCGCCCTCCTCTAGGATGAATTTGAGCTTCGATCGACCGCGAGCTAAACGCGTTCGAACGGTCGCGGCTGGTACATGCAACAACTCGGCAATCTCTGAGGTCGAAAAGCCTAGATAGTAATAGAGCACGATGGGAACACGGAATCGTTCCGGAAGTCGCATAACGTCTGACAGGACCACCTTGGTCTCATCCTGCGCTGCCGAGAGTGAATCGGCCAAGTTCTCAATATCCTCTATGCGCCTCCATGGCTTTCGAAAGAGCGATTTGCATTCATTGATCGTGACCCGAATAAGCCAGCGACGAAGATGCTCCCAACTTTCAAAGTGTCCATCGCTTTTGAGCAACTTAAGAAAGACATCTTGGGCAACATCGTCGGCATCGGCACGATCGCGTAGGTACGTCAATGCGATCCGAAACACGACATCCCGGTAATCTTCGACCGCCTGTCTAAATGCTTGTTCTTCCATAATCACCTCCCGGTGATGCTGATGTTTCTTGCTGAGGCCCTCATCATAGATACGCTTTGACCGAACGAAATGTTTCAAATTCAAGCAGGAATAACCTACCAAAATAAACCTGTCCCTTTTTGGTAGGTTTTCTTCAACAAAAAAGACCCGCTCCCCTGTTGGGAAGCGGGTCTTTGGAAGGACGGTTAACGTACTAGGAAATTACTCCTCGTCGTTGTCCTTGGCCTCTTCGGCGTCGTCGGTGTCCACGAGCTGGTTGAGCAGCTCGTCGAGGGAAGCCATGTCCTCGTTGATGGCACCGTTGGCGGGAGCCTTCTTGTCGTCGATCGGGGCGCCCAGGAGCTCCTCGTCGGCGTCGGCGTGATGCGTCGGAGCGGAGGTACCCAGCAGGATATCGTCCGGACCGTCGGGGCTAAAGACCATCTGCAACAGCTGCGAGAGGTCTTCCTCGTCGGCAACGTCGTCGTTGTTCTCGAGGATGTAGAGCAGGTCGTGGGCCTCCAGGCCGTCACGGAGCTCCTCGATCGCCTTGGCACCGATGCCATCGATGCGCAGCAGATCCTCCTCGGACTTGCCGACCAGGTCGCCGACCGTCTCGATGCCGACCTCGCTGAACTTGTTGGTCCAGCGCTGCGACACGCCCAGGTCGTCGAACAGGTACAGGCGAGCCTTCTCGGCGGAGATGGTGTGGCCGTTGCGGGTGAACGAACCGTCAGCACCACCGAACTCATCGTAGCCGGCCCAGTCGAGCTGCTGCGGGAGCTGCTCGTCCAGGTCCTTGAGCTCCACAGGAGCCCACTCAGGCAGCGACTTGGCATTGGGCGAAGCCGGACCGTCGATGTCGACATAGCCGTCGGCCGTGCGATACGTCAGCTTGGCGTTGGCGTACGGCTTGAGGCCGGTACCAGCCGGGATCTTCTTACCGACGATGACGTTGGACTTAAGGTCGAGCAGGTGGTCGACCTTGCCCTCAATGGCAGCCTCGGTAAGGACGCCGGCAGTACGGATGAACGAAGCGCTCGACAGCCAGGAGTCGATGTTGGACGCGACCTTGAGCGTACCCAGGATGACGGGCTCGGCCACGGGAGCCTGACCGCCCAGACGGGCAACGCGCTCGACCTCGTCGGCGAACTCGTAGCGGTCGACGTACTGACCAAGCAGGTACTTGGAGTCGCCGGGGTTGGTGATCTGAACGCGACGCAGCATCTGACGTGCGAGCACCTCGATGTGCTTGTCGTTCAGGTCGACGCCCTGGCTGGTGTAGACGTCCTTGACGCTCTCGACGAAGGTGTGCATCGTCGACTCGATGTCGGTCAGCTTGCGCAGGTTGCGGAAGTTGACGAAGCCCTTGGTGATCTGGTCGCCGGCGCGAACCTCGCAGCCGTCCTCGATCTCGGGCATGAAGCGCACCGAAGCGGGAACGCGACGCTCGTCGAGGACACGGGTGTGATCCTCGGAGTCGGTGAGCGTCAGCACGTACTCGGACTTCTCGGGCTTAATCGAGAGGTGGCCGGAGTACGGGGCCAGCTCGGCCTCGCGACCCAGAATCTTCTCGTTGACGTTGCCGACGATATCGAACATACGGCTGACCGTAGGCAGACCCTGCGTAATATCGTCGACGCCAGCGACGCCGCCGGAGTGAATGGTACGCATCGTAAGCTGCGTACCGGGCTCGCCGATGGACTGGGCGGCAATAATGCCGACCGCGGTACCGATGGCGACCGGACGACGGGTGGAAAGATCCCAGCCGTAGCACTTCTGGCACACGCCGTACTTGGAGCGGCAGGTGAGCAGCGCGCGAAGCTTGACCTTCTTAAGGCCCGCATCGACCATCTTCTGGATGTCGGCGACCTTCTCGATGTAGCCGTCCTGCTCAAAGAGCACGGTGCCATCGGGAGCCACGACGTCCTCAATGAAGCAACGGCCGACGAGGTCGGTGTTGAGGTCGGTGGTGCCGGGGATGATGAGGTTGTAGGTGACGCCCTCGTGCGTACCGCAGTCCTCCTCGCGGACGATGACGTCCTGGGCCACGTCGACCAGACGACGGGTCAGGTAACCAGAGTCCGAGGTGTGGGATGCGGTATCGACCAGGCCCTTACGGGCGCCGTAGGTCGAAATGAAGTACTCGAGCGGCAGCAGGCCCTCGCGGAAGTTCGCCTTAATGGGAAGGTCGATCGTCTCGCCGGACATGTCTGCCATCAGGCCACGCATACCGCCGAGCTGACGCAGCTGGGTCTTAGAACCACGGGCGCCGGAGTCGGCCATCATGTACAGCGGGTTCTCCTCGTCGAACATGTCGAGCATGAGCGCTGCAACCTTATCGGTACAAGCGGTCCACTCGTTAACGACTTCGATGTGGCGCTCCGTCTCGTTGATGAAGCCCTCCTCGAAGTACTCGTTGATCTGGTCGACGTTGGCCTGGGCGCGGTCGAGCAGCTCCTGCTTCTCGGCAGGGATGAGAGCGTCCCACACCGAGATGGTGAGGCCGGCGCGGGTAGCGTAGTGGAAGCCGGAGTACTTGATGGCGTCGAGGATCGGGCCGACCTTGGCCTCGGGATAGCGATCGCAGCAGTCCGCAACCAGCTTGGCCACGTCGCCCTTGACCATCTTGTAGTTCATGAACTCGTAATCTTCGGGCAGGCACTGGCGGTTGAAGATGATGCGGCCGATAGAGGTCTCGAAGCGCGCGGTCTTGTTGCCGGTGACGTCGTAGTCGACAAACTCGTTCTTGCCGTTCTTGACGCGGAAGATACGGGTGCCGTCCTCGTTGATGACGTTGGCATCGGCAGCGGACACGCGGACCTGGATCTTGGCCTGCATGTCGACCTCGGAGCGGCAGTCATAGGCGTGCAGCGCGTCGTCGAAGCTCGAGAACACGTGGTTCTCGCCCGGCAGACCCTCGCGAACCTGGGTGAGGTAGTACACACCGATGATCATGTCCTGCGAAGGGATGTTGACCGGCTTGCCGGATGCCGGCGAGCGCAGGTTGTTCGCAGAGAGCATGAGCACGCGGGCCTCGGCCTGAGCCTGGCTGGACAGCGGCACGTGGACAGACATCTGGTCGCCGTCGAAGTCGGCGTTGAAGGGCGAGCAGACCAGCGGGTGCAGGTGGATAGCCTTGCCCTCGACCAGCACCGGCTCAAAGGCCTGGATGGACAGACGGTGCAGGGTCGGTGCACGGTTGAGCAGCACGACGCGGCCGTCGATGACCTCTTCGAGGATATCCCACACAAAGGTGGCACCGCGGTCGATAGCGCGCTTGGCGCCCTTGATGTTCTCGACCTTGCCAAGCTCGACCAGGCGCTTCATGACGAAGGGCTTGAAGAGCTCCAGCGCCATGGTCTTGGGCAGACCGCACTGGTGCAGCAGCAGCTTGGGGTCGGTAACGATTACCGAACGGCCGGAGTAGTCGACACGCTTGCCCAGCAGGTTCTGACGGAAACGACCCTGCTTGCCCTTGAGGGCCTCGGCGAGCGACTTGAGCGGGCGACCGCCACGGCCAGAGACCGGGCGACCACGACGGCCGTTGTCGAACAGGGCGTCCACGGACTCCTGGAGCATGCGCTTCTCGTTATTCACGATGATCGCAGGGGCGTCCAGGTCGAGCAGGCGCTTGAGTCGGTTGTTACGGTTGATCACGCGACGGTACAGGTCGTTGAGGTCGGACGCGGCGAAACGGCCACCGTCAAGCTGGACCATCGGGCGCAAATCGGGCGGAATGACCGGAATGACGTCCAGGATCATGTTCGCGGGGCTGTTGCCGCCCTTCAGGAAGGCGTCAACGACCTCGAGGCGCTTAACGGCCTTCTCGCGCTTCTGCTTCTGGGAGTCCTCGTCGGCGATGATGGCCTTGAGCTTCTCGGCCTCGGAGGGGAGGTCGATGGCAGCGAGCAGGTCGCGGACGGCCTCGGCACCCATGCCGCCCTTGAAGTACATCGAGTAGTAGCGGGTCATCTCGCGGAACAGCGGCTCATCGGAAATGAGGTCGCGCTCGCTGAGCTTCATGAAGGCGTTGAAGGCGTCCGTGCGGAGCTGCTTCTCGTCCTTGCACTCTTCCTCGATGTCGACGATGCCAGAGGCGATCTCCTCGGGGGTCAGCGGCTCCTCGTCGGAGAACTCGTCAAAGTTCTCGGGGTTGCCCTGCTCCTTGAGGGACTCGATCTGGCGGGCGCACTCGGCATCGATCTCTTCCAGATCGGCGGCGAGCTCCTCGCGCAGGTCGTCGGCGTCGGCCTCGCGAGCCTCGTAGTCAACCTCGGTGATGATGTAGCTGGCAAAGTACAGAACCTTCTCGAGGTCCTTGGACTTGATGTCGAGCATACGGCTCATCGGGAAGCTCGTGGGGCTCTTGAAGTACCAGATGTGGGACACGGGAGCGGCGAGCTCGATGTGGCCCATGCGGTCGCGACGCACCTTGGCCGAGGTGACCTCGACGCCGCAGCGCTCGCAGACGATGCCCTTAAAGCGGATGCCCTTGTACTTGCCGCAGGAGCACTCCCAGTCCTTGGCGGGACCGAAGATCTTCTCGCAGAACAGGCCGTCCTTCTCGGGCTTGAGGGTACGGTAATTGATGGTCTCCGGCTTCTTGACCTCACCGTGCGACCAGGAACGGATCTGGTCGGCGGAGGCAAGGGAGATCTTTACCGAGTCAAAATCAGTAGCTTCGAAATCTGCCACAGTCAACTACTCCTTATCAGTGGTCGTGGCGGCGACAGCCTCGGGTGCCTCGGCGGTCTCGGCATCCTCGGCCTCGACGTCGGCGTCAACGCCGGCGAGCGCAGCCAGGTCGTCGAGAGCAGAGGTCTCCTCGGCGGTCACAGGGGCGGAGGCGTCCTCGTCGGCATCGTGCATGGGCTCGATGTCCAGTGCGAGGGAGCGAATCTCCTTGACGAGAACCTTGAAGGACTCGGGGATACCCGGGACAGGAACGTTCTCGCCCTTGACGATGGACTCGTAGGTCTTGACACGGCCCACGGTATCGTCGGACTTGACGGTCAGGATCTCCTGCAGGACGTTGGAAGCACCGTAAGCGTACAGTGCCCAAACTTCCATCTCGCCGAAGCGCTGGCCGCCGAACTGAGCCTTGCCGCCCAGAGGCTGCTGGGTAACCAGGCTGTAAGGGCCGGTCGAACGGGCGTGGATCTTGTCGTCGACCATGTGGCCGAGCTTGAGGATGTAGGACGTACCCACGGTAATGGGCTCGCGGAACTCCTCGCCGGTGCGGCCGTCGAACAGGCGGGTCTTGCCGCGCTCGTCAAGCTGGGTGACGAACTCGGGGCGCATGTGATCGCCAAAGGCAGCGGTAGCCTTGTTGAGCATGTTCTTGTTGGCACGACGGATGACCTCGGCGATCTCGTCCTCCTTGGCGCCGTCGAAGACGGGCGTGGCGGTGAAGAACGGACCGGGGACGTACTTGTCGGAGTCGGCCTGCTCGGTATCCCAACCGCACGCAGCAGCCCAGCCAAGGTGGCACTCGAGCAGCTGGCCGACGTTCATACGCGAAGGAACGCCCAGCGGGTTGAGGATAACGTCGATCGGGGTACCGTCAGCCATGTAGGGCATGTCCTCGACCGGCAGAACGTTGCAGATAACACCCTTGTTGCCGTGGCGGCCGGCGATCTTATCGCCCTGCTGGATCTTACGACGCTGGGCGACGTAGACGCGCACCTGCTCGTTGACGCCGGGGGCCAGGTCGTCGCCGTTCTCGCGGCTAAAGCGGACGACGTCGATGACGCGGCCGTAAGCGCCGTGAGGCATCTTAAGGGAGGTGTCGCGGACGTCGTGGGCCTTGGCACCGAAGATGGCGCGCAGCAGGCGCTCCTCGGCGGTCAGAGCGCTCTCGCCCTTAGGCGTGACCTTGCCGACCAAGATGTCGCCAGGGCCGACCTCGGCGCCGATGCGGATGATGCCGTCCTCGTCGAGGTTGGCAAGCATGTCCTCGGAGAGGTTCGGGATCTCGCGGGTGATCTCCTCGGGGCCGAGCTTGGTGTCGCGGGCGTCGATCTCGTGACGGGTGATGTTGATGGTCGTCAGCAGGTCCTCGGCCACCAGGCGCTCGGACACGACGATACCGTCCTCGTAGTTAAAGCCTTCCCACGGCATGTAGGCCACGGTGAGGTTCTGACCCAGTGCGAGCTCGCCGTGATCGGTCGAAGGACCGTCGGCCAGAGGCTCGCCCTGCTCAACGGTGTCACCAACGCGAACGAGCGGACGGTGGTTGATGCAGGTGGACTGGTTGGAGCGCTGGTACTTGGCCAGGTGGTACTCGTCCATGCCGCCGGCATGCTTGACGATGATCTTGGCGGCGTCGGCAAAGATGACCTCGCCGGCGTTCTTGGCCAGGGTGACCTCGCCGGAGTCCAGAGCGGCGCGACGCTCCATGCCGGTACCGACATAGGGAGCGGCGGGGTGAACCAGCGGCACGGCCTGACGCTGCATGTTGGCGCCCATCAGCGTACGCTTGGCGTCATCGTGCTCAAGGAACGGGATCAGCGTGGCTGCGACGGAGAGCATCTGACGCGGCGAGACGTCCATGTAGTCGACGTCCTCGACGGGCACGTCGGCGGGAGCGCCGAAGGAGCCGTCGAAGTCGCGGGTACGGGCGATCACGGTGTGCGGACGGACGATCTTACCCTCGGCATCGGTCGTGATGAACTCGTTGGTCTTGGGATCGAGCGGCGTGTTGGCCGGCGCGATGACGTGCTTCTCTTCCTCGTCAGCGGTCATCCAGTCGATCTGATCGGTGGCAACGCCGTTCTCGACGCGACGGAACGGGGCCTCGATGAAGCCATACTCGTTGACGCGGGCGTAGAGGGCGAGCGAGCCGATCAGGCCGATGTTGGGGCCTTCGGGGGTCTCGATCGGGCACATGCGGCTGTAGTGCGAATTGTGAACGTCGCGGACGGCCGTCGGCACGTTGGTGCGGCGGCTGGAGCCGGACTTGTGGCCGGCAAGACCACCAGGGCCGAGTGCGGACAGACGGCGCTTGTGGGTCAGACCGGTCAGGGGGTTCGCCTGGTCCATGAACTGCGAGAGCTGCGAGGAACCGAAGAACTCCTTGATGGAAGCCACGATCGGACGGATGTTGATGAGCGACTGCGGGGTGATCTCGTCGATGTCCTGGGAGCTCATGCGCTCACGGACGACGCGCTCCATACGGCTCATGCCGATACGGAACTGGTTGGCGACGAGCTCGCCGACGGTACGGATGCGGCGGTTGCCGAAGTGGTCGATGTCGTCGACCTTGAAGCCCTGCTCGCCGGCAGCGAGGGACAGGAGGTAGCGCAGCGTCGCGACGATATCCTCGTCGGTGAGCACCGTGACCTCTTCCTCGGTGGTGAGGTTGAGCTTCTTGTTGACCTTGTAACGACCGACGCGGGCCAGATCGTAGCGCTGCGGGTTGAAGAGCAGGCCCTCAAGCAGGCTGCGGGAAGCGTCCACGGTGGGGGGCTCGCCCGGGCGCAGGCGACGGTAGATCTCGATGAGGGCGTCCTCGCGGGTGAGGGCGGTGTCGCGCTCCAGGGTGCGCTTGATCACATCGGAGTTGCCGAGCAGCTCGATGATGTCGTCGTTGGTGACGGCGATGCCAAGGGCGCGCAGGAACATCGTGGCGCTCTGCTTGCGCTTACGGTCGATGGAGACCATGAGCTGGTCGCGCTTGTCGACCTCAAACTCAAGCCAGGCACCGCGGGACGGGATGATCTGGGCCTTGTAGATCTGCTTGCCCGAATCCATCTCGGAGCTGTAGTACACGCCCGGGGAGCGGACGAGCTGAGAGACGACGATACGCTCGGTACCGTTGATGATGAAGGTGCCCTGATCGGTCATCATGGGGAAGTCGCCCATGAAGACGAGCTGCTCCTTGATCTCGCCGGTCTCCTTGTTGGTGAGACGGACGTCGGTCAGAAGCGGAGCCTGATAGGTCATATCCTTCTCGCGGCACTCCTCAACGGTGTGCGCGGGGTCGCCGAACTGATGCTCGCCGAAGGTAACCTCGAGAACATGGTTCTGGCTCTGGATGGGGCTGGATTCCTTGAACGCCTCACGAAGGCCCTCGTCCTTAAAACGCTCAAAGGATTCCCTTTGAACAGAGATAAGGTTGGGGAGTTCCATGGCCTCCGGGATTTTCCCGAAGCTGACGCGCTTGCGCTCAGTGGCAGTGTATGCGTAGGTCACCAGGTTTTTCCTCCTTCACGGAAATGCTCGGTGGGTTGGCGAGGCATAGCTTCGCCAGTTATCGCAACCTAATAGTTTATCAGGTAGCGACCGTTGGGCAAGAAAAGCCTTGACGCGATTGAGTTTTTGGAGTAGCAAAGTTTTTCGACAGAAAACACGCAGGTAGATGTATGTGTATCGAACATATGTTCATATATTTTCTGTGAACAGAGAGCCGGCAATCGCAGCTCTTATAAAAAACGGGCGCGAACCGAGGTCCGCGCCCGTAAATGTCGATGTCCGAAGGCTTACTTGCGCATCAATCCGCCGCGCTCGTCGATGGCGTCCCAGAAGGCGCTGGCAAAGCGAGGATCGCTTGCGGCCATGAGGGCGTTGGTGGCCATCCAGCCAGAGGGAGTGCCGGTGTCGTAGCCCGACAGCGGGTCAATGACGACGGCATACATGGCCTCGCGGTCGAGCGAGCGGGCCATGGCGTCGGTGAGCTGGATCTCGCCGCCCTTGCCGGCCTGCTGATCGGCCAGCAGGTCCATGACCAGCGGGCTCAGCAGGTAACGACCGACGATGTACAGGTTGGACGGAGCCGCCTCGGGAGCGGGCTTCTCGACCAGACCGCCGATGCGCCAGACAGCGCCCGGCTCGGCATCGGCAACGCCCTCGGCGCCCTCGAGCGAACCGACGCGTTCGCCGGCGATAACGCCGTAGCGGCTGACTTCCTCGGGCGAGCAAGCAGCGACGGCGATAACCGAAGCGCCACCGTGCTCCTTGGAAACGGCGAGCATCTTGTCGCAGATGTCGCGGTTAGGCACAACGTAGTCGCCCAGAAGAACCAGGAAGTTCTCCCCTGCCACAGCGTCGGCGGCAGAGCGGATGGCGTGACCGAGGCCCTTGGGCTCGTACTGATAACGGAAGTCGACCGGCATACCGCCCGCATGGGCGACGGCGTCGGCGTAGGCGTCCTTACCGCGCTCGCGCAGCAGGTTCTCGAGCGAACGATCGGGCTGGAAGTAGCTCAGCAGCTCGGGCTTACCGGGAGAGGTAACGATGATGGCGTCGTCGACCTCCTCGGGGTCGAGCGCCTCCTCAACGACATACTGAATGACCGGCTTGTCGAGCACCGGCAGCATCTCTTTGGGCGTGCACTTAGTGCCAGGCAGAAAACGCGTGCCAAGACCGGCGGCGGGGATGATTGCCTTCATGTTATTCAAGGATCCTTTCGCAGACGCAGAATGCGCCCTGTGCGTGCGGCACGACGGCCGCAGACCAAATTGCGATACCGAAGTATCTTACCGCCGGAGACATACGTCGCCGTAAGGCAAACGCAATTCTTCAGCAGGTCAACGCAAATTATTGCTCGAATGGTGCAATTTTACGCCCCAGCGGTAACGGGATTGGCACGGCGAAGACAACGGTGTTCTGCGTGCCGAGCAATGGGAATGAGGGGCCAAAACAAAAAAGACGGGGCTCGCAATGCGAACCCCGTCTGCAAAGAAATCTGGCGAGAGAGCCTGATTACTTGAGGGTGACAGCAGCGCCAGCAGCCTCGAGCTTCTCCTTGGCAGCCTCGGCGTCCTCCTTCTTGGCACCCTCGAGAACAGCCTTGGGAGCGCCCTCGACGACCTCCTTGGCCTCCTTCAGGCCAAGGTTGGTGAGCTCACGGACGGCCTTGATGACCTGGATCTTGTTGTCGCCGAAGCCCTCGAGCACGACGTCAAACTCGGTCTTCTCCTCGGCCTCAGCAGCGCCAGCAGCGGGAGCGGCGACAACAGCGGCAGGAGCAGCGGCGGAAACGCCGAAGGTGTCCTCGATAGCCTTGACGAGCTCGGAAGCCTCGAGAAGGGTCATTTCCTTAAGAGCATCGATGATCTCATCGGTGGTAAGCTTAGCCATTTCTAAGTCCTTTCGGTTTCCGTGCGGATGCACGGAGATCAGTTAAAACACGGCGCGAATGCGCCAGGGGTGCGGCGTTGCCGCCGCGGGTGAAAACAGCGACTAGGCTGCCTTCTGCTCGGAGACCTGCTGGATCGAACGAGCGAGACCAGAGGAAACGCCGTTGACGCAGACAGCGATGTCGCGAGCGAAACCGGAGATGAGACCGGCGATCTGGCCGAGAAGCTGATCCTTGGTGGGCAGCTCGGCGATAGCCTTAACATCATCAGCGGAAACGGCCTTGCCGTCGGAGATACCGCCCTTGATCTCAAGGACGCCCTTGGACTGAGCGGAGAAGTCCTTAAGGGCCTTAGCGGCCTCGACCGGCTCGGACTCGTAGAACACATAAGCGACGGGGCCGGCGAGGATCTCGTCGAGCTCGGGCTGCTCCTGGTTCTTGAGAGCGATCTTGACCAGGTTGTTCTTGTAGACCTTCATCTCGGCGCCGCACTCGCGAAGCTGATGACGCAGCTCCTGAGCCTGCTTAACCGTCAGACCGTTGTAGTTGACGACGAACAGACCGGCGTTCTCGGCGATACGGGACTCGATCTCTGCAACCTTGTCGATTTTGTACTGCTGGGGCATGAATTACACCTCCTCGAATTCTTTCCGGGCACGGTCCGCCACAAGGACGTGACGGGGGCATGTCCAAAAAGAAAGCCCCCGCGCTGCATGAGCGACGGGGGCGAGAAGACATATCTACTCGACCACCTCGGCTGGCGGGAAGTCCCATTAAGCTCGCGGGTAAGACCCGTTTGCGCCGGCTGTCTCTGGCAGCGGATTCGTGCGTGAACCGAAAGTATTATGGCGGGGACCCCGGCGTCGGTCAACGGGCGCGAGGATTCGTACACAAACCCTGCATACGCTCCGGTCCGAGGGGCCGGGTTGAGATTTTCGCTCGGTCAAGTCCTGGCTCGCACGAAGAGCACATTAAGTGCTCTTCGGCTCGTGCGGAATCTACGAAAATCTCAACCCGGCCCCT
>CAJKFS010000055.1 GCA_905199225.1 uncultured Collinsella sp.
CCCGCGCGTTCTCGAATGGCGGCCTTGTCGCGGCGCGCGAAGCCGTCGGGCTCATCGTGGGACGCGACACGTCTGTTCTCGACGAGCAGGGCGTCGCGCGCGCCGCCGTGGAAACGGTGGCGGAGAACGCGAGCGACGGCGTCATCGCGCCGCTTTTCTACCTTATGATCGGGGGTGCGCCCTTGGGCATGGCGTACAAGGCGGTGAACACGCTCGACAGCATGGTGGGCTACAAAAACGAGCGCTACATCGACTTCGGCTGCGCCTCGGCGCGCCTCGACGATGCGGTGAACTGGATTCCCTCGCGCTTATCGGCCTTGTTCATGATCGCCGTGTGCCCGATCGTCGGGCTCGACGCGCGTGGGGCGGCGCGCATCTGGCGCCGCGACAGGCGTCGCCATGCGAGCCCGAACGCGGCGCAGACCGAGTCAGCGTGCGCGGGCGCGCTCGGGCTGCGCCTGGCAGGACCCGCGGTGTATTTCGGCAAGCTCGTTGAGAAACCGACGATAGGCGACGCGTCCCGCGAAATCGAGTGGGGCGACATCGCCCGGGCGACTAGGCTCATGCTCGCCGCGTCCGTATGCGCGCTCGTCGTCTTCGGCGCCGCGCGCGCGGCGGTCGTGCTCGCCGTGGGGGCGATGGTATGAGGGAAGACCACGCCGCGTCCCGGGCTGCCGGGGGAATCCTGCGCGCCCGTACGCATGGGGGCAGCGCGCAATCGCTTGGCATCGGTTGCGAAGGGGGCGCCTCCGACCTCATCGACTTCTCGGTGAACGTGAATCCGGCAGGCCCCTCGCCGCGCGCCGTCGCCGCAGCTTGCAAGGCGCTTTCTCGAATCGACGCCTACCCCGATAGGGAAAGCCGCGCCCTCGTTCGCGCGCTAGGGCGCGCCCAGGGCATTCCCGAAGATACTATCGTCTGCGGCGCGGGCGCGTCCGACATCATCTGGCGGCTCGCCGCGGAGGTGCGCCCGAAACGCATCGTCGTGTGCGCGCCGACGTTCTCTGAATATGCGGAGGCGGCATCGTACTACGGCGCATGCGTACAGGAGTTCCCGCTCTCCGAAGTGGACGATTTCGACGTGCCCGCCTCCTTCGCCCGCGCGATCGAGGGGCCGGGAGACGTGGCGTACCTCTGCAATCCGAACAACCCTACGGGGCGCCTCGTCGACCCCAGCGTGATCGATGCCGCGGCTTGCCGCTGTGAGCAGGTGGGCGCGCTGCTCGTCGTGGACGAGTGCTTTCTCGGATTTGCGCCCGACGCCCGCGAAAGGAGCGTGGCCGCACGCGCCGCGTGTTCGCGCCATGTGGCCGTGCTCTCCGCGTTCACCAAGCTCTATGGAATGGCGGGGTTGCGGTTGGGATATCTGATCAGCGGAAACGCACAACTCATCGAGGGGATTCGCCGGGCGGGGCAGGCGTGGCCCGTCTCCTCGGTCGCCGAGGCCGCGGGCATCGCCGCCCTGGAAGACGTCGAATACGTCTCGCGCACGCGCGATGTATTGGCGGGCGAGCGAGCGTGGCTTTCCCACGAGCTCTCCTCGCTCGGGCTTTCCGTCGTGCCGTCGGATGCGAACTTCCTTTTAGTCCGCACGCCGGCGAAAGACATCCCCGAGCGCCTGTATAAACAGGGGGTTTTGGTCCGCACGTGCGACTCGTTTTCGGTACTGTCCCGTTTCTGGTGCCGCGTCGCGGTGCGCACGCGCAAGGAGAACGCCCGGCTTGCGATGGCGTTCAGCCGCGCGCTTCGGGCGGAAGGCGCATCGGGCGAATGCGAACCCGACGAACGGGGCGGCGCTTCTTGCAGCGGCGCCATGGCGGGCGCGGATGGCCGAGGCTCGGCGAAGGAGGTCGATACCCGTGGGTAGGGCGAAACCCATCATGATCCAGGGCACCATGTCGAACGCGGGGAAGAGCCTGCTTGCGGCGGGGCTGTGCCGCGTGCTTTCGCAGGACGGCCTGCGCGTGGCTCCCTTCAAGAGCCAGAACATGGCACTCAACAGCGGTGTCACGGCCGACGGGCTCGAGATGGGGCGCGCCCAGATTATGCAGGCCGAGGCGTGCGGCATCGCGCCCGACGTGCGCATGAACCCCATCCTGCTCAAGCCTGAAAGCGACCACCGAAGCCAGCTCATCGTGGCTGGCAAGGTGCAGGGAGCCTTCGCTGCGAGGGACTACTTCGCGCGAAAGAAGGCGCTCATGCCGCAGATTTTGGAGGCGTTCGATTCGCTCGCGGAGGAAAACGACGTCATCGTTATCGAGGGCGCCGGCAGCCCCGTCGAAATCAACCTTGCCGAAAACGACATCGTCAACATGGGGCTCGCGCGCGCCGTGTCCTCCCCCGTGCTGCTCGCGGGCGACATCGACCCAGGTGGGGTGTTTGCCCAGCTCTACGGCACGGTCGCGCTCTTTGCGCCCGAGGATCGCGCTCTTTTGCGGGGGCTTGTGGTGAACAAGTTCCGCGGCGATGTGGAAATCCTGCGCCCGGGTTTGGCCCCGCTCGAGAAGATGTGCGGGGTTCCCGTCGTGGGGGTCGTGCCGTATCTTACGCTCGACCTGGACGACGAGGACTCGCTCGCGCCGCGCCTATCTGCCCGCGAGGCGCGCGGCGTCATCGACGTCGCCGTCGTGCGCCTTCCGCATCTGTCGAACTTCACCGACTTCGACCCGCTTTCGCGCGTGCCCGGCGTGGGCGTGCGCTACGTTTCCTCGACGACCGATCTGGGCCGACCCGACCTGGTGGTGCTCCCCGGCTCGAAGACCACGCTCGACGACGCGCGCTGGCTTGCGGCTAGCGGCATCGGAGCCTGTGTACGCGCGCTTTCGGGTGCGGGCACGCCGGTGCTCGGCATATGCGGAGGCTACCAGCTTTTGGGAGACGAGCTTTCCGACCCGCACGGCAGGGAAGGCGCTGGCACCGCGCGCGGGCTCGGGCTCATCCCTGCAAGTACGGTGTTCAAGGAGGAAAAGCGCCTCGCCCAGTCGGAACTGCGCATCACGGGCGCCCAAGGTGCGTTCTCGGTGTGGAACGGCATGACGGCGCGCGGGTACGAGATTCACGACGGCGAAACGACCGTCTCCTGCGCCCCTGCGGGCACGATTGGCGGCAAACCAGAAGGCGCGGCCTGCGGAAACGTGTTCGGAACCTATCTCCACGGCCTGTTCGACGAACCGGGGGTGGCGCTCGCCCTCGCGCGCTCGCTCGCGCGCATGCGCGGCCTGCCCGAGAGCGTCGTGGGTGCTGCGGGCGCGGCGTCCGCGGCCGATCACCGTGCGCGCGAGTTCGACCGCCTGGCCGACGGCGTGCGCGGGGCGCTCGACATGGAGTATGTCTACCGCATTATCGAGGAGGGCGTATGATCCACGTGTATCATGGCGACGGCAAAGGCAAGACTACGGCGGCGATGGGCCTCGCCCTTCGCATGCTCGCCACAGGCCGCCGCGTCGTCGTCGTGCAGTTCCTGAAAGACGGCGAAAGCGGGGAGGCGCGCCTGCTCGCCGAGCATTTCGGCGTGCCCGTGTTCGCGGGGAAGGTGTCGGACAAGTTTACCTGGTCGATGACGCCGGAAGAACTTGCCGCTACGTGCGAGCTGCACGATGGGAACCTCGCTTCCGCGCTCGCCGAGCTCGAGGGCGCGCAGGAGGGGCTTCTCGTGCTCGACGAGGCGCTCGACGCGCTTTCGAAGGGGCTTGTCGACGAGGCGCTCGTGGACCGCGCGCTCGATATGTCCGCGCGCGGCGTCGAAGTAGCGCTCACCGGGCGCGCGCCTTCCGGCAAGATCGTGGAGAAGGCCGACTACATAACCGAGATGCGGTGCGAGAAACACCCCTACGCTCAGGGGATAGGTGCAAGGGAAGGAGTGGAGTACTAGATGGATTCCAAGGAGATGGCGCCCGGTGACATCGAGCGGCGCAGCTTCGAGATCATCACCGAAGAGCTCGGCGGCCGCACGTTCCCGCCGCTCGAAGAGCCCGTCGTGAAGCGCGTCATCCACACCACAGCCGACTTCACGTACGCCGATTCCCTCGTGTTCACCCATGACGCCGCGCACTGTGCGCTCGACGCACTGCGCGCAGGGGCCACGGTGCTCACCGACACGAACATGGCGCTCGCGGGCATAAGCAAGCCCGCGCTCGCGAAGATCGGCTGCCAGGCCGTGTGCTACATGGCCGACCCGGATGTCGCCGCAACGGCGCGCGCCGCGGGCACGACTCGCGCCGTTGCGAGCATGGACAAAGCTTGCGGCATCGAGGGTCCGCTCATCGTGGCCGTCGGCAACGCTCCCACAGCACTTCTGCGCCTCGCCGAGCTCATGGACGCGGGGAAGATCTCGCCCGCGCTCGTCGTTGGGGTGCCGGTTGGGTTTGTGAACGTGGTCGAGGCGAAAGAGGAGCTACTCGCGCGACGCGTGCCGGCCATCGTCGCGAGGGGCCGCAAGGGCGGTTCGACCGTGGCGGCCGCCATTATGAACGCGCTGCTCTACCAGATCACGCGCCCAGGCGGCCCGAAGTGACGGCGCCCGCATCCGCGCCGGCGCTGCGCATCTTCGCCGGCACCACCGAGGGCCGTCTTCTGTGCGAATGGGCGAGCGGGGCGGGCATCCCCGCCCGTGCCTACGCAGCAACCGATTACGGAGGCGAGCTTTTGGGCGAGCTTCCGGGCATCGAGGTGCATGCGGGCAGGCTCGACGAGGCCGACATGGAGCGCGAGCTTTTGGGCGCGCGCATCGTCGTCGACGCCACGCACCCCTTCGCTACGCTCGCAAGCGGCAACATCCGGGCCGCTTCGCTCGCCGTGGGTGCACGATACCTGCGCCTTGCGCGCCCGGCCGAGGCGCTGCCCAAAGGCGTCGTGTCGGTCGCGTCGATCGCCTGCGCGGCGCGCTTTCTCTCCGAGAACCCGGGTCGCGCGCTTCTCACGACGGGGAGCAAGGAGCTTGCTCCCTACACGCGCGTCGCCGATTTCGCGGAGCGCTTCTTCGTGCGTGTGCTCCCGCTGCCCGGTGCTATAACGAAGTGCATCGACGCGGGGTTTTCGCCGTCGCACGTCATCGGCATGCAGGGGCCCTTCACCCGCGAGCTCAACGAGGCGATGCTTCGGCAGGTGGGCGCCCAGTGGCTTGTGACTAAGGACTCGGGAACCGTAGGCGGCACGGCTGAGAAGCTCGCCGCAGTGCGCGCCGTGGGAGCGCGCTGCATCGTGGTCACCCGTCCCGCCGAGGGAGGCGGGGCCCTTTCGCTTCGGGAAGTGGAAGACGCGCTCTTACGGGAGTTCGCGCGCTAGGCGCTCGCCGCGCCTAGGGTCCTTCAATAAGTTGCGGTGAAATAGTGTCTGTTTTTGCTGTTAGATAGCATATTCAGTCCCTAATTCACCGCAACTCATTGGTGGTGGCTTACTGGTAGCGAAGGCACTCCACCGGGTCGAGCTTTGCCGCGCGGCGAGCGGGGTAGAAGCCAAAGATTACGCCGATGCCGACGGAGACGCCGAAGGCCAGCAGCACCGTGGCGATTGAAAAACTCGGCGTGATTTGCCCGCCGGCACCGAGTTCGCTGAGAACCCCTGATCCTGCGGCAAACATCGCGAGGCCCCAGGCCAGCAGATAGCCAATCAGGACACCCAGCAGGCCACCGGTGACGCACAGCGCCGAAGACTCGGCCAAAAACTGCGCGGTGATATCGCGACGACTGGCGCCCAGAGCGCGGCGGATGCCGATCTCGCGGATGCGCTCGGTCACGTTGGTGAGCATCATATTCATAATGCCGATACCGCCGACAAGCAGCGAGATGCTGGCGACAGCACCCATGATGAGCGAGAATGCGCCCATAAAGGAATTGAGTGCATCGATGGCGCTTTTCATGGAGGTCGCCGATACACTGTCGTACTCATCATCCTCCGCGATGCCCTTCATCGCGCGCACCTTGGACTCGATGGTCTTACAAAGCTCATCCATATCGGTGCCCTCGGCGGCGAGTGCCGTCACGCTGGGGAATGAAGGATTCTCGTCGCCAAACAGCCCGGAGATGGTTTCGCGTGGCATATACAGCGTGAGCGAGCCCATGGAGTCGCTGCCGCCATCAATCACGCCGACAATCTGCACCTCGCCGTTGGACACCTTAATAGTCTTGCCCACCGCGTCCTGTTCGTTGCCGTAAAGCTGATCGGCGCCGCCGCGGCTGATGAGCGCCACGCGCGAGCCTGATTGGGACTCGGCCTGGGAATAGGTGCGCCCCGCAACGAGCTTGCCGGCCCCCACGGCGTCGAGCATGTCGCTATCGACACCCTGTGCCATGACGGTATAGCTTTTATCGCCGGTCTTGTACTCGGTATACGCGCTGTCGACAATGCCGATCTGCTTTATTTGCGGCACCAGTTTTTGAAGCTTCTCGATGTCGGACTCGGTTAGTTCTTGCGACGAATAGATTTGCACCATGCGTGCCGCATTGAGGCCCAGACTGTTGACCAGGCTGTTTTGGATGCCGCCGATGAGCGAAGTCATGGCGATAACCGAGGCGATGCCGATGACAATGCCCAGGATGGTGAGCAGGCTGCGCCCCTTGTTGGCCTCGAGCGAGTGAAGGGCTTCCTGGATGAGATCGCGGGCGCTCATGCCATCTCTCCTTTCGGCGGGTTGGCGGAGGCGGAAATCATGGGCAGGCTATCTACGGCGCTGCGCAGGGTCCGCGGTGCATGTGGAATATACGCGCCGTCGTGAATGCGACCGTCGCGGATGGTCACGGCACGGTCGGCCTCGGCGGCGATGCCGGGGTCGTGTGTGATAAGCACGATGGTTTTGCCGCGCTTCTGGAGCTTATGGAAGGTCTCCATCACAAGCGCTCCAGTGGCGGAGTCCAGGTTTCCCGTCGGCTCATCGGCCAGGATGATGGGCGGGTCATTGACGAGGGCGCGTGCGATTGCGACGCGCTGCATCTGGCCGCCCGAGAGCTCGGATATGCGGTGGTCCCAGTGGTCGACGGGCAGCGTGACAGCCTGCAGCGCGTGCACGGCGCGCATTTCGCGCTGGCTACGGGGCACATTGGTGTAGGCCAGCGGCAGCATGACGTTTTCGATTACCGACAGGCGCGGCAGCAGGTTGAAGCTCTGAAAGACAAAGCCAATGCTCAGGGCGCGAACTTCGGTGAGCTCGTCATCGTCGAGCTCGGCAACGTTGAGCCCTTGCAGGTAGTAGTCGCCCGCCGTCGGCTTATCCAGGCAGCCTAGGATGTTCATGAGCGTTGATTTGCCCGAGCCCGAAGGGCCGGTAATGGCGACGAACTCGCCGGGATCTACCGCCAGGCTCACGTTATGCAGGATGTGGACGCACCCCGCCTCGCTCTCAAAGATGCGGTGCACGTTGCGGATGTCGATAACGGGACGCATTACATGCCCTCGTCGGCAGACATACTGCCCGAATCCGCGCCGTAGCCGCCGTCAGCCGTTGCGTCCGCTCCGGTGTCCATGACGAGGGTGTCGCCATCGCGCAGCTTGGTAACCGGCACGTTGGGGTTGATCTCGTTGCCCTGGTCGTCGCGCTTGACCTGTGTCTTGCCGACTACGGCTTCGTTGTCGTTTTGCGTCACGACGGTCACCTTCACGCGACGGGTTTGCTTGCCCTCGTCATCAGTCGCCACGTTGACGTAATAGTGTTCGCCGTCTTCGGTCATGAGCGCCATCGTCGGCACCATCACCACGTCGTCGAGCTGCTCGGTCACCACCGATACCTCGGCCGTCATGCCCGGCTTCAGGCGCGCGTCGGGCGCCTCGATGAGAATGTCGACGTTAAAGGTTACGCTGCCGCCACCGTTGGCGGCGTCGGAGTTTGCCACCGACGCGATAGCCGTGACGGTGCCCTGGCTCACGATATCGGGAAATGCGGGATACGTGACGTTGGCGCTCTGTCCAACGGCGATCTTTGCGATGTCCTTTTCGCCCACCTGCACGGTCACCTTCATCTTGGACAGGTCGGCGATCTGCATGCACTGCTTGCCGCCGCTCGTATCGCTTTCGCCCATGATCATGCCGCCTGTTACCGTGGCGCCCACCTTGGCGTTGAGCTCCACGATGCTGCCCGAGCTCGGGGCCGTGACCGTACGGCTGCCTGCCTTGGCGTTCGCCTGATCGAGGTTTGCCTGGGCCGAAGCGAGGCTGCGCTGCGCGGCCGATACGGCGTTCGTGTCCGTTGATGCGTCGGAGACGCCAGCCGCTGCGGAAGCTCCATCGACGTCCGTCGTTGGGGTGGCCTGTGCGGCAGCTGCGGCTTTCTGCGCGTTGGCGAGGTCTTCTTGAGCGGCAGCAACTGCACGCTGCGCCTCGGCAACGTTGCGATCGAGCTCGTCATTTTTAATGGTCATAAGCACGTCGCCCTCGTTGACGGATTGGCCTGCCTGCACGTTGATCGAATCGACCGTGCCGTCGACAGAAGGGGAGACCACTGAGGACGAAATGGGTTTGAGCTGGCCTTTCGCCTCGACCGTTGTGGTAAACGGACCCTCGGTCACCATGTCGGTCACAGGCCCACTACCGCCCTGTGGCTGAGCATTGATAACCAGGGTTGCGACAATGGCAATGAGTGCGATGGTGCCCACGACGCCGGCGGCAATACCGCGTCGGATGAGCTTTTTGCGTCGACGTTCGGCACGTTTTGCCTTGAGCTTGGCATATGCCTCTTCATCGGAAATCTCGGTCGCATCGTTCGCGCGTCCGCTCTGCTTGTCGGCATGTACGTTTGTAATCAGAGGAATCGTTTCGGTGGCACCTTCGGGCGTGTTCTCGGTATCATCCGGGCCCGGGGTGATCGTGGGGACATTCGGCATAGCGTCTCCTTTATAGAAAGAACTTCGATAATTATATGCGCCCACCGGTTGGGGCAGGCGCATAGGACGGTTTCTTTCGGAACTGTTAGATTGGTCGCAGCGGTTCCACGTTGTATGAATGTGCGCGTTGCACTACGAGTGGACAACCACGCACAGGCCGACTTTGATGCAGTCGTGAAGTGCCTTGGCGTCTGCCAAGCGCAGGTTGATGCAGCCGTGGCTGCCGCACCATTTGTACGACTCGGCGTTATCGAAGCTCTTGTCGTTTTGCCAGGTGGCATCATGGAAGCCGATCATGTTGCCCTCAAACGGCATCCAGTAGCTCACCGGACTCTCGTATTTGGGCTTGCCGGTCTCGGGGTCCTTGGCTCCGATCAGGGTGCTGCCGCCGTCGTTGCTGTTGATCTGCCACACGCCCTCGGGGGTGGCGTCTTCGCCCGGTTTGCCCGAGATAAAGTTGGCCTCCCAAACGATATTTCCGCTCTCGTCATAGTAGCGCGCGTGCTGTTCCGACAAGTCGACGTCGATATACGCCTTCCAGTCGGGCTCTCCCTTTGCGGTAAAGGTGTCGGCCTTCTGGGAGTACTTGATCTCGATTTCGCCGGTCTGCTTGTTGTTAATGGCGTCCTCGACCTGCTTGGCGAGCGAGCTGCTGTCGATGGACCAACCAAAGTCGCCGCCTTCGACGGCGCACTGCTTGCCATCGGCGCGTGTCCACCAGCGAGTGGAGCCCACGGTATTAAAGCCGTTAGCGAGCTCGGCTGCCCAGCTGCTGATCTGCGTCGTATCGAGCGTTGGGTTGGCCGGATCGGCAAAGCTGATCCACTGCAATACGGAGCTGCCATCAACCTTGCCAGCATCCTCGCCGTTGAGCTTGAGGGTCACGTTGACGCCCAGGAAGTTGTTGGCGGCATCGCATGCGGCCTGAATCTGATCATCGGTTAGCGTTCCATTGAGCGGCTCATAGGCATCGTTGCCGAGCTTGGAAAGATCTACGGACTCGGCCAGCGAGGCAAGCTCGAGCTCGGCATATTTAATGACATGCTCGCGGTTGAGTTTTTCGTTGGAGCGCGCCTTCTCGACGGTAAACTTGCCGACCTGCTCGTCATAGGAGCTATTTGCCTCGAACGTGCCCGAACGGCCCTCGTTAAACTCGTCGATGGCGGCGCCCAGATCCTTCTCAAACTGCTTTTGGTCAAAGGTGTCGGAGAGCATGGACAGGTCGACGTCTTGATCAAGATCGACTTCGTTGGAGGTAGCGGTTGTTTTGGTCTTGCCGCTTAAGGATTCCACAAGGCGGACCGGCCATACAAAGGCTTCGTTGTGGCTGATAATTTCTTTTGCGGCAGCTTCGCCGTCGACAATGGGCTCATCGGACTCGGGCTGATAGGTCCAGCTAAAGTCATCGCCTGTCACGGCGAGCTTATAGTGCTTCCATGCCGAATTGACCTTGGTGGCGGCAGACGAAGCGTTGGAGAACGAGACGTCGACGCCGGCGATGGTGGTGTTGGGGTAGGCTACCTGCGAAAATGCTACGACGCCTACGATATAGACAATGACGATTAGACCCAGGACGACAAAGAGCGTCGTCTTTTTGCCCGACTTATTGTTCTCGGCGGGTTTGCGCGCGGGGCCACGATCGCCTCGAGCGTGCGTGTGGGGCTGCTTGGGCGCATTGCCGTTTGCCTGGCGCTGCTGACGTTGTTGACGCTGCTGTCGCTGTTGGTTCGGGCGTTGGGAAGCGTTTGCTGCACTACGCTGCTGACCGTGGCTCGGCGCGATAGGACGCGGCGACTGAACGCCGCCGGTGTGCCTGCTCGGCTGCTGCGGATCGGGAATCAGTTGAGTTCGATCGTTTTGCGACATCGTATGCATATCCTTCGATTTTCGCCTTGCGGTTCATCGTGTTTTTACTGGGCTTGCATTATAGCGATTGCCCTGCTGTTTGTGGTACGGAAACGGTGGCATTCAAAAGAGGTGGGACATTTGTCCCACCTTTGAGTCGTTCTTTGTCGCTATCCGCACACACCGCATTTTGCACAGGCCGAAAGTGCGGCCGGAGCCTGCGCGATGCCGCCCTTTGCCGTCTCGCGCAGCGTGGCCGGCAACGCGTGGCCCACCGAGAGCATGACATGTGCCATCTGGTCAAACGGCACCAGGCTCTTAATGCCTGCGAGGGCGAGTTGTGCCGAGCTAAAGGCCGCAGCCACGCCGATGGCGTTACGGTTTTGGCAGGGCACCTCCACGAGGCCACCGACGGGGTCACAAACGAGGCCCAGCAGGTTACTCAGCGCGATGGAACTGGCGTCAAGCGCCTGCTCGGGCGTGCCGCCGAGCATCTGCACCAGCGCGGCGGCTGCCATGGCGGCGGCGCTTCCGACCTCGGCTTGGCAGCCGCCCTCGGCGCCGGCAACGCAGGCGCTTGTGGTGAGGTTGAGGCCGATGGCGGCTGCGCAGTAGAGCGCGTCCATGACTTGCTCGTCGTCGAGCTGAAGGTGATCGGCGAGCGCCAGCACGCAGCCGGGCACGACACCCGCGGATCCTGCCGTCGGAGCTGCGACGATCACGCCCATGGTGGCGGAGCGCTCGAGCACGGCCATGGCGCGGGCCACGGCTTCGGTCTGGACGGGGCCCATCAGGCTTTCACTCAAATCGTTGCAGCGGGTTGCTTCGACGAGCTTGGCCTCGCCGCCGATAAGCCCGCCGAGCGAGCGCTGCGGATTGGCGATGGGGGCCGTTGTCTCCTCGCGCATGACGTCGAGCACGCGGCGCATGGCGGCGACGGCGTGGGCCTCGCCGGTCAGACGTGCCTCGCGAACGGCCATGACGGCACCGATGCTGAGTCCCAGTTCCTCGCACGCATCGAGCAGCTGCTCGCCGTCGTCGAAGATCTCCTTAGCCGAGACGCCGGGGGAGAGCGACGAGGCAGAACCGGGGAGCTCGATAAAGGTCGCGTAATCGACATTGTCGAGCTTGCGGAGCATGGGGACGACGGTGTCGTCGGGCGCGCCGTCGGTCTCAAAGACGGAGTAGGCCTGGCCGCCCACTTCGGTGCGGTAGGTGCGGCAGAAGGCGATGTTTACATGGGCGTAGGCGAGCAGGTTGGTGAGCGCGGCGAGCACGCCGGGAACGTCCTTGTGCGCCACGAAGAGCGTGGAATACATGCCCGAGATGTCGACGCCGACGCCGTTAATGCGGCTGATGCGCATCTTGCCGCCTCCCAGGCTCTCGCCGCGGACCTGTGCCGTGGCGCCCGTGTCGTCGACCATGTCGATGTCGACGGTATTGGGGTGGATGGAGGCGTCGTCGCCCTTGATGCCAAAGTGATATTCGAGGCCCTGCTCGCGTGCGAGGTCGAAGGCCTGCTTGATGTTCTCGTCATCGGTGTCGAGGCCCAGGATGCCTGCGACGAGCGCGCGGTCGGTGCCGTGGCCGCGGTAGGTGTGGGCGAAGGAGTTCCACAGGCCAAAGGTGACCTTGGTGATGCGGCCTTCCAGCAGGCTGGCGGCAACTTGGGCGCAGCGCAGGGCGCCGGCGGTGTGCGATGAGCTGGGGCCGACCATGACGGGGCCCAAGATCTCGAATGCCGAGGTCGTAGCTAGTGTTTGCGGCTTGCCTGCCATGGCTGCTCCTTTGATTTGTCTCGTCGTCCCGAGGGGCGGGGCATAAGGTCGCCTGCTCGGACAGTCCTGCTCGCACGGAGAGCACATTAAGTGCTCTCCGGCTCGT
>CAJKFS010000056.1 GCA_905199225.1 uncultured Collinsella sp.
CCCCCGCTGCGCACTTCGTGCGGCGGGGGTCCTGCCGTCCTGCGGAAAGATTTGGGGGCAAAGCCCCCTGGCCTCCCCTATGTTAACTTCGCCGGCGGCGGCTACAGGGACCTACGCTCTGGAAAGTCGCCGGGCTGATAGTTTGGCTTTTTATTGGTAGGGGCTCTTGCTAGGCTGGAGCACTTCCTAGAGGCGGGCATCGGCTGCGTGCCTGGTTTAGGCGGCGCTGGTTTCTTTGTATTCGAAGACTGGCTCTAGGAGGTCTTCGATGTTGCAGTGTAGGGCTTTTGCTATATCCCTTACGGTTGTTACCGAGGCTTCGTTGATGTTTCTCTGGCGTTGTTCGTACATTTGGATTGAGCGGAGGGACACGCCCGATTCGTATGCCAGGTCTTGTTGGGTTTTCTTAAGCTTCTTTCTTGCTAACGCAAGTTTGGTTTGCCTGGACGCTTTTTTCGCCATATCGCAGACGAGGCGAGCCACGCGTTCCTCCGAGGCTTCATGCCAGGGATAGTACAGACTGCGCAGTGCGTCAAACGGAACGACATGCAGCAGGTCTTCGAAAGACTCCCCTAAACGCCACTGCAGATATGCCAGTATCCAGCCTGTCCAATACTCTGGCGTCTTCTCAAAACGATAGGTGCGATCCGGTATAGACCCGCTCTGATAGCCGGACCTTTCAGCGATAAGCGCGAACAGCTCAACGCCCGATTTTCCCGATACGACCCATGCGTTGCCGCGTTCGAACTCGCGAGCTACGCCGCTCAGGCAAAAGAGTTCAGCAACTTCCGATCCTTCTGCTCCATAATCGTTAACGGCATAGTCAAAGCAGTCGCCGAGGTTGTTCATTGCATCCTCGAGGTAGTAGACGGGGTATGTCCTACTCGGCCCACAATCCGTTAACTCTTGGATCATTTAAATCAACCCTCCCTGCCATTAAATCCCTAATGTCGATACCTTCGGAATCGAACCCGTTAACCGTATCCAAGTATTTGCGTCGAGCATTCTGCTCTCGCTCAAAACGCTTGGGATAAAACTCAGACCCCAAAGCCTGCTTCCAATCGCAGAATCTAATCGCCGAAAATGCGCACTCGCTCATAAGAGCATATTGGATACCCAAATCACCCAAGCGCATGATACGTTGCAGCTGCCTGAGCGAGATCATGCCGCTGACAAACTGTCTTGCAAACGAAAAATAGGAGTCGTCGGCGCGATAACCTCGAATTACGTCATAGGGAGAAATATCAATCAGGCAGTTATCCAGCAGATAGCGAAGTCCTTCGCGCGCCAGCGGTGTCGAAACATTGAACTCCCTATTGTTAGCCAAAATCGCAAGCCAATTGAGAATTGAAAACTCCCCGGACTCCAAATCCAAGACTGCGAGACCATCCATATCGAGCTCATATCGATTTGCAATGCCATCAGACTCAGTCCGACATGCCCACTCCATTGCCATTTCCTCATGTGGCGTGCAATAAAACCCACACCCATAGTCATTGAATTGTCTGCATTTATCCAACGACGGATGCTCGACAACAACCTCCGACCCGTGCCAAAGCTCCATATCGACCTCCAAACAAAAATATCACCCCAGTGATAGTGTACCAATAACTATCACTGGGGTGATATAGATAGATGCAAACTATTGCCTGCCAAGAACCCTTACTAGAGGCAAGCCTCGGCGATGCGCTTTTTGAGTTCGTCGATGCCGGTGCCGGTCTGGGAGCTTGTGATGATTACGTTCTCGGCCGGAACGTTGAGCTGCTTTTTGATGGCTGCTGCCTGGCGGGCCTGCTGGGTGCGGCTGAGCTTGTCGGCTTTGGTGAGGCAAACGATAAAGTTGAACTCGTTGCCCTGTAGGTAGTCGATCATGTCGTGGTCGAGCTTGCTGGGGTCGTGACGAATGTCCACCAGCGAGACCACCAAGTTAAAGCTGCGCTCGGAGTCGAAAAAGTCGCCGATAAGCTCGGCCCAGCGGTCGCGCTCGGCTTTGGAGCGACGGGCGAAACCGTAACCCGGCAGGTCCACGAAATGCACGTCATCGGCCTCAAAGAAGTTGATGTTGCTCGTCTTGCCCGGCGTACTGGAAACCTTGACTAGGTTCTTGCGGCCAAATAGCTTGTTCATAATCGACGATTTGCCCACATTGGAGCGGCCGACAAAGCTCACCTCGGGGCAGGTGGACTCGGGAATCTGCGAAACCTTGCCATAGCTGGCGACGAACTTGGCAAGCTGGTAGTTAATGGAATCGGCCATGGACACTCCTTGGTCGTAGGTTCTTACAAATAGACGCGCTATTGCGCAGCGGCAATGCGGCGGACGATATCGAGCGTAATGTCACTTGCGACACGCGCGTACTCGAACAGATCGAACTCTCGCTCGCAAATTGCATCGTACGCCTCGTCACAATTATCGCTGATAGCGCGCAACACCAGGCAATCGACACCATTTTTGGTTGCGACATGGGCAATTGCCGCGCCCTCCATGCCGACACAATCGGCATGCGTCGCCTCGATAGCGTCGTTGCGCATGGCGGCGCCCGTCACAAAACGGTTACCCGTGGCAATCGTGCCGACCAGGAACTGCTTGGTGCCCTCATTCGAAGCGACTGCATTTGTCGAAGCGTCAACAAACCCACGCTCAGCAAGCACGTCGGCGGCAATATCGACCAGCGCGGGCGTCGAGCCAAACTCCTCGAGCCCCGGTGCGGACTCGGCGATAAGCGCGGTATCGGTATCCAGATAGCGTAGGCGTTTGCCAATGACCACGTCGTCGATATGGAGCTTGGGGTTCAAACCGCCCGCAATGCCCGAAAACACAACAGCCTGCGGAGCATACTTGCTAATGAGGTGCTGTGTTGCAGCGGCGGCGTTCACCGTGCCCATGCCCGCCGTTGTGGCGACAACTGTCAGGCCGTCGAGCTCACCGCTCACAACGGTCAAGCCTGCCTCCCGTGCCTCGCAAACGTCGCTCAGCTCTTCCTTAATCTGCATGATCTCTTTTTCGAGCGCACCGATAATCGCGATGGTAGCCATACCATTCCCCAAACCTATACGAAATTCTCAACCAAGGTATGGTACCAGCATTTTGTTTGACCTCGCCAAACGAACACGCTAAGCCAGTGCAGCTCGCGTATCAAACAGAGCCTTTGCAATCGCAGCCGTAACCTCGCTCGAACGGTCGCTCGATGGCATCGATGTCATGACGCTCATGACATAGGTACGGCCATCGATGTCGATGAGGCCTGCATCGCATGTCGAATAGTAGCCGTCCTCGCTGATCCAACCCGCTTTGTTGCGCACCAAGACCTGATCGTCCGCAATGCCATCGCGAATAAACGAGCGCGATGTTGATGCCAAAAGGCCTGACAACCACTGTGAAGTCTCGGTATCCATGCTCAGATACTCGCTCATCTCGCGCCATAACCTCGCAGAAGTGCGCGGGCAGTAGGTCGGAAAATCACTCATCGGATTCAGTGCCGTTTCGTCATCAACACCCAGATTGGCAATCCAATCCTCATAGCCATCATGGTCAAACGCCGCGCGTAACGCGATAAACGAATCGTTGTCTGAGTTGGCGACGGCATTCTCGATAAGGTCGCGCACCGTCTGCCAGCCCATGCTGCAACCACCATACGTGGCTAAAGGCCCATCGAGCGACACCCGCCCCGATTCGACCAACGTCTCGCAAATATAGAGCGCATACAGCGCTTTGTAGCTGCTCGCTCCATACACCTCGACATCGGCGTTATACGTCACGCCCCTACCGCTCGATAGGTCGTAGAACACTACACCCACGTCGCCCAGCTCCTGCGCCCGACACAGGGCATCCTGGAGCGAGGCAAGGCTCTCATCCTCCAAGGCAGGAGTCTTGTTATCCACCAACGAGAAGGTCCGAACGGTATCACCCGAAGGGATATCGTTGAAGTCCGCCTTCGAAAGTCTCGTCTTGAGATCTGCCGTCGACAGAGCTTGATCTGCCGACGCTTTGGACTTTGAAACCTTCTCGTTTTGCAGCTGTACCGTTGACGCATCTGGGCGCACCGTTCGCTCCGAGGCGTAGGTTTTAACGGTAATTCCGAGGATAATAACCGCCGACGTTAGCATCCCAATGGCGGCAATCTTCCTCACGCGGATGCGAGTGTCGGCAAGGCCACGCGAAGACGTGTCCTTCGTCTTATATCTGCTGCCATGCTGCGGCACATACTCGTCCCGCGATGCGTTGTTTCGCACGTGGTCTCCTGACTGCTACCGTTCATATACGAGCAGCATAATACCGAGCAGGCATTTCTTTCCAAAGATATTCAGCGGCGTTTAAGGTGTCTCTAAAGAAACCACAAGCGTATTTATCCAAATGGCACGATTCTGTTGCGCATCTCCGCCCAAAACGCAGTGTTGCGGTGGAATAGTTCCTGTTTGGGCGGCATAAGCCGAAAAACAAGAACTATTCCACCGCAACTTGACGGGGCTCTTTAGCAATCAACTAGGTGCCCGGGGGCACTCATTTAAGTCTGTCCCAAATGAGTGCCCTTGGGGGCGAAAATGGCTCGCTAGCCGATGGCGTTTTTGAGTTCCGCGCGGCGCTTTTTCATGCCCGTCATGACGGCGTTGCGTAGCTCGGGCATGCGCGCGGTATCCATCTGCGGCACGCCCTCGAGCTTATAGGGAATGCCCAGTTGCTCGTACTTGACGACACCCATGGTGTGATACGGCAGCATTTCCAGGCCCACCACGTTGTGCCATGGAGCGATGAGGCGACCGAGCTTCTCGCACTCCTCCACCGTGTCGGTAATGCCCGGCACCACCACGTGACGGATAACGACCTTGATCTTGCGACGTGCAAGCTCATCGCCAAACGCCAGGATGCGTGCGGGATCACAACCGGTCAGCTTTTTATGCTCGACCGGGTCGGCATGCTTAATATCGAGCAGTACCATGTCGGTCTCGTTGAGCACGGCATCGAACTTCTCGGGATGCTGGGGGTCGAAGGCGTAGCCACAGCTATCTAGGCAGGTATGTACACGACCATCGGGGTTGCTGTGCATTGCGCGGAACAGGTCGGCCAAAAACTCGGGCTGCAGAAGCGGCTCGCCACCGGACACCGTAATGCCACCGCTGCGATAGAACTCGTGGTTACTCTGGAACTCGTCCATGAGGTGCTCGACGGTCACCATCGTGCCGCCGTTGACCGACCAGGTATCGGGATTGTGGCAATACGCGCAGCGCATGGGACAGCCCTGAACAAACACCACAAAGCGGATGCCGGGTCCGTCGACCGTTCCCATCGTCTCGATCGAATGCACGCGGCCAAGGGCAAACGCAGAGTCCTCGGGGCGAGCGTCCACACCCTCAAGCGTCATTTCTGCCATTCGCGCTACCTTGCCTCTCCTTGGTTTTAGCTACATAAATGCCAGAGTCATTCTAGCCTATATGCTTGATGGCGAAACGGTTTAGCGGTCAATTGGATTGTCCTATTTGGCCCCATGCAAAAGCGACGGGAAGGTTGTCGCAACCCGCCCGCCGTCAAGGCAATAGAAATCGATAGACGCCAGGCTTTACGCCTTGAGCGTGAGCACCGCGCCGAAGGCGGTCGGGCCGCAATGGCTCGAGATGACGCCGCCAACCTGAGTCCAGGTAATATCCTTAAAGCCCAGGTCATGCGCATAGACCTCCATGTCGTCGCGCAGCTCCTGGGAAAGGCCCACCGAATACGCCAGGCCAATGTGCGAGTAGTCAATCTCGCCCTTCGCAACCATGTGGTCAATAAAGGCGCGGGCGCACTTGAGCATAGAGCCGCGGAACTTCTTGGTCGCCACAAACTTACCGCCCGTTACTTCAATGCAGGGCTTAATCTTGAGCAGGTGGGCGCCAAGGAACGCGACGTTGGACAGACGACCGCCCGCCTTAAGAAAGGCCAGGTCGGTAGGAACAAAGCCCAGCAGCACGCGGTCCATGACGGAGTTCGTAAATGCAAAGATCTCGTCGACGGTGGCGTCGGGGTGAGCCTCGATGTATTTGGCGGTCTCGACGGCAACGAGCGACTGGCCCACCGAGACAAAACGCGTATCCATGGAGAATACGTAGTCGCGGCCCTTAGCCGCAATCTTGGAGGACTGATGCGAGCAAGTCGTGACTTCGGAGTACGCAAGATGCAGAATGGTCGCATCGGGCTGCTCGGCATGGATACGGTCATATACGTGCGCAAAATCTGCAGGCGCGCAGCCGCTGGTCTTGGGCATTACGCCAAACTCGTTGCAGCGCGAGTAAATCTCGAGTGGATCGATGGAGCCGTCCTCGACGGTCTCGTCACCAATCGTGACATGCATGGGCACGCGCACGATGCCGTAGCGCTCGCAGAGCTCCGGCGTCACATCCGACCCAGACTCAACCACGATTACGTACTTGCCCATTATTATCACGACCCATCTCGACATTGGCTTTTTAATATTTGGCGCACGTCCGCCTTCCTACTGTGCAACGGCCCCGAGCGCCAAAGAGACGCCGTCCCTTGCACACAACAAAGGACAGCGTCTCCCTGGAAAACTCCGTGCTTATCTGAGATTCTACACGGTTTATTAAGGAGTGTTACTTATTCCGCAAACGGTCGCTATACGCGATAAGCGGTAGCTGGCCGCAGCAACTGCGACACATTCCGCCCAACAAGTCCAATCGTGCTCCATGCACGGTTAATGAGCGAGGCGGTAGAAATCCATCGACGCCGCACCCTCGGCGTGCAGCGCCATCGCCGGAACCGCCGACGAATAGGTACGGCTCGTAAGTGCTGCCTCGCCACCGTTGGCAAAAATCTCGACCATCGTAGTGTCCGAAAGCACGCGCAAATCGCGAAGCTCGCTGAGCTCGATCGACCTCTGGTTGCGCCCATAGCCTTCGTCACCCATGTCGAGGGTAAGCATCCCGTCCGTATAGCGTACAAAGACACCCTTGCGGATTTCGAGCTCGACCATCTTGGCTCCCTCACAGGAAACCACAAGATCAAACAGGCGACCCGGCTCCTCAACGGTTTCACCGCCTACAGCACGAACGCAATTGCCGCGCATTCTCTCAATCTCGTGCGCCGGTTGCTGGCAGAGCTTGCCGCCGCGCATGCTCAACTCTCTCGGCACCGTCAACGCGCACTGCCACCCGCGCGCCACCGTCGGGCTTTCCGCCTTCGCATCGGGGCAACCCGACCATCCGATCATCAAACGCCGACCCGCAACGTCCTCAAAGGACTGCGGGGCATAGAAATCAAAACCGGCATCAACCATCGGAGGCATGCCCTGGCCGACGATCTTAAAGCTCGGCGCCCCCCAATCGGCCTCGATGGAGAACCACACGCACTGATGCGGATTGCGGTAACGCCAGCCATCGGCGGGCACGCCCTGCGGACAGCAAACGAGAATAAGCTCGCCATCGAGCTCAAACAGATCAGGACACTCCCACATAAAGCCAAACTTCTCGCCCAGCTCAATGCGCGTCGCATAGCCCCAGTCCTCTAGATCACGCGAGGTATAGACAAGCACGCACCCGCGATCGTCTTTCGTACGAGCGCCGAGAACCATGTAGTAGATACCGTCGTGTTCAAGGATCTTGGGGTCGCGCACGTGCGTACCGATATCGTCGGGGTAATCGACCGGCCCAACAGCTATGCGCTTCTCGCCCAATTCGTCGGGATTCTCGGCAACCATATGAATTTGGTTTTGCTCACGGCCCGTCAACACGTAGTCGTAATCATCACGGTCAAAATGTTTAACGTTGCCGGTATAGAAGTAGTGAATCTTGCCATCACGTACAAAGGCAGAACCAGAATACGCTCCACTCGAATCCAAATCGGAATCGGGGAACAGCACGGGGCCGTGATTCTCGTACGTCACAAAATCCTTTGTCGTCAGATGGTTCCAAAGCACTGGACCGCCATGCGCAGCATCGAACGGATCGTATTGATGATAGATGTGATACGTATCACCAATCTGAACCAAACCATTGGGGTCGTTGAGCCAGCCAAGCTCAGGCTCCACATGGAACAAAAGCCTATCGGGGTCGGATGCGATGCGAGCCACCGTCTCATCCTGTCCGGCACGCCACTGCTCATAGTCCGCGCATGTCACCTTATTTTTTTGATTAAACATCGCCGTTGACTTTCTCGTCTATGGGAAAGGACGCTCGACTCACACGAGCCGAACGCCCTTCCCCAAATGGACTTATCCGCACATTACGCTGAACGGCTCAACTAGAAGCTAACGTCGAAGCCAGCGCCAGCGCCCTCTTCATCGGTGGTCGGCACGCCCTTTGCCTTGTTGTAGGCAAAGATCAAGACGATCGGCACGATGAAGGCGATGAGATTGCCAGCCACATACCACACGAGCGTCTCGGGCGTAACGATGAGCAGGCCAAGCACGCCGGTCAGACCCTGACCGATGGCGCGCACCTCAAAGAGCTTCACGAAGGCACCGCCGCAGCCTGCACCGATGCAAGCGCAGATGAACGGGATGATCGAGTAGCGCATGTTTGCAGCAAAGATTGCGGGCTCGGAGATACCGACCAGCGTCGGGATAAAGGACGACATGCAGATGTTGCGCTCTTTGGAATGCTTCTTGTGAATGAGGTACATGCCGATGGCGCCGCCGCCCTGGGCGATGATGGAAACCGACCAGATTGCCTGGATGTAGTTGAAGCCAGTCGTGGCAACGAGGTTTGCCTCGATACCCTGGATGAACTGATGCGTACCGGTAACGACAAGCGGCTGCAGGAACGCGGCGAAGACAAAGGCACCAAAGACGCCCATCCTGTTGTACAGGATATCGATTACGCCGCCGAGGACGTCGCCGATCAGGTTGCCGAGCGGGCCGAACACGGTGAACAGGGCGACGTTAGCAAGAATCAGGGTAACGGTCGGGACAAAGACGAACGAAACGACCTCGGGGATGTACTTCTGGGCAATCTTTTCGACCTTGGCCATAAACCAGGCAGTCAGGATTGCAGGGAACACGCCGCCCTGGAAAGCAACCATGGGAATGGATAGCGGACCAAAGTTCCAGTACTCAGCACCCGTCGGGTCCATAACGAACGTGTTGCGGTTCATAAGGCTCGGGTGAACCATGACGATACCGACGAGGATGCCCAGGATCGGGTTACCGCCAAAACGCTTGACCGCGCTGTACATAACCAGGACAGGCAGGTAGTCGAACGTGGTGGCGATAATGGCAAAGAAGCTTGCGAGGTTCTTGAGGAACTCGCTGTGATCGGCGAGGCTGCCTTCCATGCCAAAGAGGCCGTTGGCAACGATCAGCGACTTAAGGCCGATGATGATTGCAGCGCCGACGAAGGCAGGAATGATGGGGATAAAGATATCCGAGAATACCTTGAGGACCGAGAAGAACTTGCCCTTCTTGTCCGCCTCGGCGCCCTTGACCTCGGAAGCACTGATCTCCTTAACGCCCGTCAGAGCCATAAACTCATCGTAAACCTTGTTGACGGTACCGGTACCGAAGATGATCATGAGCTGGCCGCTGTTGTACAGCACGCCCTTGACGCCATCGATGTTCTCGAGCTCGGCCTTGTTGTATTTGCTCGTATCCTTGAGCACCAGACGCAGACGGGTCACGCAATGCGTGGCGCCCTCGATGTTCTCCAGTCCGCCGACGTTGTCGACGACTTGCTGGGACACTGCCTTGTAGTCCATGTTCCTCTCCATTCCTTTTCTAAATCATAAAACGGTTCGTTGCCGCTACAGAGACGCGATCGTTGCGTTTGCGCACTTGAGCGCACCGTCGGTGACGGTAAGCGCCACACCCTGGCCCTGCTTGTTGCAGAAGCGAGCGTTGAGCGCAACATCATCGACAAAGATGGTCGCGATGTCGTCGTCGACGACCAGACGCACATGGTGAGTGCCCTCGCCCTTAAAGAACAACGGACGCTCGAGGCCCATGTTGTTGACCTGGAACCACGGATACTGGGGGGCCGCCGTAAACTCGAGTTTGCCCTCACGCAGGTTGGCGCGGAACTCATAGGCAAGACCGGACTCGGCGTCCTCGGCAAGCTTCACCGAGAAGCCGGCAGCGTCACCGGCGAGCTCGATGTCGGCGTCGAGCATATAGGTAGAACCGGCATCCGCGGCGAGCACCTGCTCGACCTTGCCCGACTCGCACGAAAGCTCAAAGGCCTCGACTGCCTTAGCCTCGCCAAAGGCGCCAAGCATGCTGTCGGGAAGCTTGGTGCCGAGCGTTCCGTCGGCACGCTGAACGATCTCGAGAGGCATAAAAGTGCCACCCCACAGGTAAGAGCTGGGGTCGCCGCCCTCGTCGCGCGTAGGAACCCAACCAAAGAGAACGCGGCGCTCGCCGTCAAATGCGGTACGTGCAGCATAGTACGCGCGGCCATCGAAGGAATCGTCCGCAGGAGTGATCCAAGGACCGTTGATAGAGCGAGACATGCGGTAACGGGTCTTGTTGCCATCACTGTACTCAGAGAACACCAGATACCACCAGTCGCCCATCTTAAAGAGATCAGGCATCTCGAACATGGTGTACAGGCCCGGATTCCACCAGTCGCCCTGGAACTCCCAGGTATCCAGGTCCTTGGAGGTGAACTTGACCAGACGACCGGTCATCAGACGCTTGTCCTCGCCCACACGCGTGCCGAGGATGAGCATGTACTCTTCGTTCTCCTCATCCCAAAGAACAAAGGGATCGCGCCAGTTGCGGTCATCGTAACCCTCCTGGGGCGGAAGCAGCGTCTCGGCGATGTTCTTCTCCCACTTGACGGCGTCGTCACTCGTTGCGTGAAGAAGAACCTGCTTCATCAAGCGCGCGCGGACCTTATCGCGATTGCAACCAGTGTAGAGCGCATGGTACTTGTCGCCCACCTTAAACACTGTGCCGGCATAAACATACTGGTCGACTTCCTCGTCGCCGCCACGCTCAAGGCTCTCGCCAAAGTCCTTGTAGTTGACGAAATCCTTGGTCGTCGCGAGTGCCCAGCCAAACGGCTCTCCGAAAGGTCCGGGGTTACGCGTGTCACGCTGATGATAGAGATAGAACGTGCCGTCCTCGCCGTACGGCATGATGTCGCCTACCCAAATTCCCTCAGGCTGGTAATACACCTTGTGCATCCGAGACTTCCTTTCCCACAAGATACTAACTCGGTACAACTGCAAGATATGTCAATCGTTTTCATATGTCAAACGTTTTCACATCAATACGTCTTTTCGCAGTTCCAGTCGTCGGCAAACGGTTGACATATGCCGGCGAACGGTCATCAGAGGCGTTTGAGGAATTCTTTTGGCACGGGATGAACTACGCGGTTTTGCCCTCAATGAGTTCAACGGGGAGCTTGATATTCGATTCAGGATTATCGCCGTTAACAAGAGCGATGATGGATTGCGCCGCGAGCTCTCCGATGCGATCGATATCTTGGCGTACGGTTGTTAAGTCAGGCATAAACGTCATAGTGCGGCGGGCACCATCCGCGCCCACGACCTTAATATCGTCCGGAGCGCTCAAGCCGCGCTGCTTCATAATGTTGAGACAGATGGCCGCCATCGTGTCGTCTCCCGCAAAGATGCCGTCAATATCGGGGTTCTCATCGAGGATCTTCGCAACGACCGCGCTCTTTTCGTCATCGGGCTTAACGAACTCGACCTCACGGACAAGCGCGGGCAAACCGGCCTGCTCAACAACATCGAGGTAGGCATCGGTACGCTTATTGGCAGGCATGCGCATGCGGCTATTGCTGCGCAGGCACAGGATGCGTGAACACCCGTCATCGATCAGGCGACGCGTGGCAAGTTCGCCGATGCTATAGCTGTCGCTCGCAATCTGAACAGAGGCCTCGCCAAGGTCGCAGTCGATACCAACCAGGCTCAAGCCCATCTCGGCATATGCCTCAGCACCGATATTGAGGGAGTTGACGATGACGCCGTCGACCATATTGCGGCGGAGCATGTCGATATAGGAACGCTCAAGATCAGGTCGATTGGCGCTGTTGCACAGCAACATCTTAAAGCCGTTTTCCGCTAACGTGCGCTCGACCGCCTGCACAACCTGAGCATGGAACGGGCTGCTCACAAAGGGAACAATCATGCCGATAAGGTTCAGGCGGCCATTGAGCATGGCACGGGCGATATCGTTGGGCGTGTAATTGATCCGCTCCATCGCCGCATGGACTTTATCGCGGGTTTCCTGGCTAATGTAGCCGCGATTATTAAGCACGCGAGATACCGTAGTAGGCGAAACCCCCGCCACCGCTGCAACTTCCTTGATGCCAGGCTTAGCCGTATCCTTAGAACGAGCACCCTCGCGAGCCATAGCACCCTCCCCCATCAACATGTCATACGTTTACATACGAACAAAGCATACCCCAACAACAGCGGGAAGACGGTAACAGTACAAGTAAGTAAACGACTCATCCAAATAAATAGGAGAGTTCCGCCTAAAGGGTGACTACACAGGACCCCCGCCGGGCCGCTTTGGGTTACTTTCCAAAACATTTCCGCAGGACGCAAAGGGCTCCGCCGCGCGAAG
>CAJKFS010000057.1 GCA_905199225.1 uncultured Collinsella sp.
AGCTGCGGGAACGTCCTATCCGCTCAATGTGTTCGGCTGAGATCGGAAATCAACCCGGCGACTTCGGCGCCCTTGTCCTCGTCGATAAAGAAGCGCTTGTACCAGATGAGGAACGTCAGCGTGGTATAGATCTTGCGCTGGTTGAGCGCGCGACCCTCAAAGTGATCGTCAAGCAGTTTCATGAGCGCATCGGTGTCAAAGAAATCAGCAGCCCACGGTGCGGTGAAGTATTCCTTTACGTAGTCGTAGTACTTTTGCTCGCGAAGCCAGAACTTGACCGGTACGGGGAAGCCCACCTTCTTGCGCGTTGCCCACTCGTCGGGCAGCGTGCGGTTGGCGGCGTGACGCAGGACGAGCTTGCAGCCTTCTTCGTTAACACGGTAGTTGGCGGGAATGTGCTCGGCAAACTCCATGACCTTCTTGTCCAGGAACGGGACGCGAAGCTCCAGAGAATGCGCCATGCACATCTTGTCTGCCTTGAGCAGGATGTCGCCCGGCAGCCACATGTTCATATCCAGATACTGTTTCTTGGAAAGCTCGCAGCAGTTGGGAACCTGCTTGTAGTACTCGGCGCACATCTCGGCGGCGTTCTTGCCGGTGTCATAAGCGGGCTTGAGCACCTCGTCGACCTCGGAGGGATCGAACACCTTTGCCTGACCCACATACCAACGCTCGGGAACCTCGGCGCATTTCGTCAGGAAGTTGTGGCCCTTAAAGTAGGGGAGATGCTGAACGAGCGAGCCCAGGGCGCGACGTACGCCGAGCGGCACGCGCTTCTTAAAGGAGCGCATCTCGGGGGTGTCCTCGTACCACTCATAGCCGGCAAACAGCTCGTCGGCACCCTCGCCCGAAAGGACGACGGTGACCTCCTCGGAAGCCATCTGCGCCAGATAGTACAACGGCACACTGGACAGGTTCGATTGCGGTTCGTCCATGTGATACTGGATATCGGGCAGCGCATCGAAGAACTCGTCGGCGGTAATCATCTTGCGCACATTCTTGATGCCCAGCTTGTCGGAAAGCTCGGCAGCGTAGTTGGTCTCGTTGAAGTTCTTGTAATCGAAGCCGACAGAATACGTGGTGTCGGGCATGAGACAGGCGGCGATGTAGCTGGAGTCCACGCCGCCAGAAAGGAACGAGCCCACCTTAACATCGGCGATTCGGTGTGCAGCGACGCTTTCGTGCACAACCTTGTCGCACTCGTCCACGTACTCCTCGAAGGTCTTGGAGTTGTCGTCGGTGAAGTCACAGCTCCAGTAACGCTTGATGTCCATGGTGTTGGTCGTCAGGTCATACGTAAAGCAATGCGCCGGGGCAAGCTTGAACACGCCCTTAAAGAAGGTCTCCTCCGTGGCGGGGAATTGCAGCGTCAAGTAGGGGCGTAGCGCGTCGTGGTTGACAGCCTTCTCAAACTTGGGATGGTCCAGGAAGCTCTTGATCTCGGAGCCAAACAGCAGTGAGCCATCGGATGCCTGGTAGTAATAAAACGGCTTGATACCAAAGATGTCGCGAGCGCCGAAGAGTTTGTTCTTGTTCTGGTCGTGAATCACGAACGCGTACATGCCGCGTAGGCGGTTGACCAGGTCCTCGCCCCACTCCTCGTAACCGTGTACCAGGACCTCGGTATCGGCGTTGCAGTGGAAGGCGTAGCCGGCTGCCTCCAGCTCGGCGCGAAGCTCCTGGAAGTTGTAGATCTCTCCGTTGAAGACAATCGTGACCTTGCCGTCGTCGCTCGACATGGGCTGAGCTCCAGCTTCGGAAAGATCGAGAATCGAAAGACGACGGAAGCCAAGGGCAACGTTGTCGACGATATGCTGGCCGCCCATATCGGGACCACGGTGGATGATGCGATTCATCATGGCCGTGAGAACCAGCTCACTCTGTTCATCTGTACCGGTAAAACCGACAAAACCGCACATGCAAGATCCTTTCTGCTGACGGCTCAGGTGTACTGCCGCAAGGATCGCGGCAGCTGATGTCAAATAATCTTTACTATCATGCCAATCTTTTGTTTCGTGATAGGGCATAAGCGCCGAGCGAACCGAAAAAACCACGGCGTGACTCGTCCGGGCTTCCGGTAGCGGTTCCAAGATTTAGCAATCTGTGCCCGATACAAGATTGGGCGGCATATTACGATGGCTGCTAGTATTGAAAGGGTTTTGTTGAATCGGTTTGGTCTCGAGGCAATTGAGGCTGGGCTTAGCGAGAGAGGTCTTTGTATGTCGAGTCCGACACAAGAGAAGCTAACTCTGATGCGCTATATAGAGTTGCTCGAGGAAGATGACCTTGTTGTTTCCAAACCGAGCGCTTCGTGCGACCAGCGCATTGAGTTTGCAACTGATGACTCGCGCCAGGTGCGTCCGGGCACGTTGTTTGTCTGCAAGGGCCGTACGTTTAAGCGCGAGTACCTGCTTTCGGCAATCTCCGATGGCGCCGTGGCCTACGTTTCCGAGGTCGATTACGATGTTGATCTTCCCGCGGTGATTGTGAGTGATATTCGTCGCACGCTCGCCGTGGTGGCAGATGCCTTTTATGGGCACCCGTCGGGTAAGGTGAAGGTCTGCGCCTTTACAGGCACCAAGGGCAAGTCGACCTGTAGCTTTTATCTGCGCGGCATTCTCGCCAACGAGGCCAAGCTTACGGGCTGTCATCGACCCGCTCTTAATACGGGCATTGAGTTCGACGACGGCATCGAGACGGGCCCTTCCAAACTGACGACCCCCGAATCCTTCATGCTGCAGTCTCGCATCGCGCATGCTGCGGAGGCGGGTGCCCCGTGGCTGGTTATGGAGGCATCGAGCCAGGGCCTCAAATACGAGCGCACGGGCAAGATCGCCTTTGAAGTCGGCGCCTTTACCAATATCGGCGAGGATCACATTTCGCCGATTGAGCATCCGACGCTCGAGGATTACTTTGCCAGCAAGCTCAAAATTTTCTCGCAGAGCCGTTTTGCCGTGGTCAATCTCGATATGGATAAAGTCGATCGTGTGCTCGAGGCGGCATCTCGTTGCGAACGTACGGTGACGTTCTCCCTGACCGACGAGCGTGCCGACGTGCTTGCGCTGGCGATTCGCAATGGTGACTGCGGCGTGGTGGCAACGGTGCGCACGCCCCGCTTTACGCGCGACATGGTGATTCCCACGCCGGTTAAATTCAATGTGTCCAACGCGCTTGCCGCTATTGCCTGCGCCGAGGCCCTGGGCATTTCCGAAGAGGGTATCGTCCATGGCTTTGAGGGCGTCTTCGTTCCCGGCCGTATGGAGCTCTATCCGTCCGTATCGGGCAAAATCTTGGGCGTCGTCGATTTTGCACATAACGGCATGAGCCTCGAGACACTTCTGCGCGACTTGCGCGAGAACTATCCCGAGCGCGAGCTGGCGGTTGTATTTGGCGCTACGGGCGGTAAGGGTGTCGATCGACGCACCACGATGGGCATCGCCGCTGGCAAGTATGCCGACCGAATCGTGATTACCGAGGATGACCCCGGCCCCGAGGATGTCGAGGATATTTGCGCCGAGATCGCGCGCAACGTTCAAGCGCAGGGAAATGATAACTGGCAAATCGTGACTGATCGCGTTGCCGCTATCGAGACTGCCGTGCGCGAGACCGTCCGTCCTGCCGTGGTCATCGTGACCGGTAAGGGCGAGGAAGAGTGTATGCTGCGCAAGAACGGACCCGAGCCTTGTGAGCGCGACGGTTCGATTCTCAAGCGCACCCTTGCGGCGTACGATGCCTAAGACCAGAAGCCCCTTCTACGTAAATGGAGTGACCATGTCCCACAATACCCTGCCGACCGTCGCTGAGCTTTCGGGCGAGATGCGCGAGCGTCTTGCCAAGGTTAAGTACGTCTTTACCGACCTGGACGCCACGATGCTCGCACCCGGCTCGTGCGTGCTGCGCGATAACGACGGCAATCCCTCGACCAAGCTCGTCGAGGCGGTTGTCGCGCTCGCTCGTGCCGGCATCCAGGTGGTCCCCACCTCGGGTCGCAATCGCACCATGATCCACGAAGACGCCCGCGTGCTCGGCCTCAACTCCTACATCGGCGAGATGGGCGGCCTGGTTATGTACGACCTCAAGGCCAACGATTGGGAGTACCTGACGGGCGACATGCCCTACGACCCCGCCTGCGGTCTCACGCCGCACCAGGTGATTGAGCAGACCGGCGTGTGCGAGAAGATCCTTGCCCGCTGGCCGCGTAAAATCGAGTACCACAACGACATGTCGACCGGCTACAAGTACCGTGAGGTCACCGTCGGCATGCGCGGCGATGTGCCCGACGATGAGGTTCAGGCCATTCTTGACGAGGCCGGCTGCGGCCTGGTCTGGGCCTGCAACGGCCATCTGACGCATCTGTCCAAGCCGACGACGCTCGAGCTCGAACGCGTCGAGGATGGCCGCGCGTTTAACATCAATCCCGCCGGCCTCAACAAGGGCGTTGCCATCGCACGTTTCTGCGAGCACCTGGGTATCGAGCGCGAGGAGACGCTGGCGCTCGGCGATTCCGAGTCCGACTTCTACATGGCTGACCACGTGGGCACGTTCTGCCTGGTCGAGAACGGTTTGACCAGCGCCGGCGCGCCCGAGTTCCTGGATACCTGCGATAACGCCTACGTCACGCGCGGCAAGATTGTCGACGGCTGGGCGGCAACGGCAGAGCTGCTCGTCGCGGCTCGTTCGTAGCGCGGCCCTATAGTTCTGAGCCATATCTTTTCGAGAGAGAATCTGGTGAGGTAATGTCCGATATCGAGAATCTGGCTGGCGACACACGTCCCATTGGCGTGTTCGATTCTGGTCTGGGCGGTCTGACGGTTGCACGCGCCATCGCAACGGCGTTGCCGCACGAGTCCGTCTACTACTTTGGCGACACCAAGCGCTGCCCCTACGGCACCCGCACCGAGGACGAGGTGCGCTCGTTTGCACTGCAGGCGGGCCGTTGGCTGTCGAAGCACGACGTCAAGATCATGGTCATCGCCTGCAATACGGCGACCGCTGCGGCCTTGCGTTTGGCCCAGCAGGTGCTCGACGTCCCCGTCATCGGCGTGATCGCACCGGGCGCACGCGCGGCAATCAACAGCACCCGCACGCGCCGGGTGGGCGTGCTCGCCACCAACCTCACCATTCGCTCAGGTGCTTACACGCGTGCCATTCAGGACCTGGATGCCGGCGTCGACGTATACGGCTGCCCTGCCTCGAGCTTTGTCGAGGTCGTTGAGCACGAGCTCGCCTCGGGCGCACATCTGCAAGAGCAGTGGCTCGAGAACGAGGACATCTTTGATACGCCTGCCGTACGCGCGCTGGTCGGCGCCACGGTTGAGCCGCTGCGCGACCACGGCATCGATACCGTGGTACTCGGCTGCACGCATTTTCCGCTGCTCGTGGGGCCTATTCGCCATGCGCTGGGTCCCGGAGTGCGCGTGGTGAGCTCCGCCGAGGAGACCACGCGCGAGCTGACCGGTATTCTCACGCGCCGCGAGCAGCTGGCGGGCGACGCGGCCGAGCCGCAGCATCGTTTTGCAACGACGGCCGATAACATTGCTGAGTTTGCGGTGGCGGGCAGTTTTATCTTTGGCCAGCCGCTCAAAAGCATTGAGCATATCGATATCGACGAACTGAAATAGATATAAGGTCACCGACCAAAGGCTCACGTTCACCTTTTGCCGAAAGGATATTTCTATGGAGTACATGCAGGTCAATCGCGCCAACGACCGCGCCGCCGATGAGCTGCGCCCCATCAAGCTTACTCGCGGTGTCATGAAGCACGCCCACGGTTCGTGCCTGGCCGAGTTTGGCGATACGCGCGTGCTGTGCGCTGCCACCATCGAGGAGGGCGTGCCGGGCTGGCGCAAGGGCGCCAAGGCCGGTTGGGTAACGGCGGAGTATGCCATGCTGCCGGCATCGACCGGCAAGCGCTGCAAGCGCGAGCACGCCAACCGCAAGGGTCGCTCCATGGAGATTGAGCGTCTGATCGGCCGCAGCCTGCGCACCGTCGTCAACATGAAGGCGCTCGGCGAGTACACCGTCACCGTCGACTGCGACGTGATTCAGGCAGACGGCGGCACGCGAACGGCGAGCATTACCGGCGCCTGGGTGGCGCTGCACGACGCCCTTGCCATGTGGGTCGAGGCGGGTAAGCTCGAGCGCATTCCGCTCACGGGCCAGGTCGCCGCGATTTCCATGGGCGTTGTCGACGGCAACACCCTGCTCGACCTGGATTATTCCGAGGACAGTCATGCCGAGGTCGACATGAACCTTGTCGCCACCGATACCGGTGAGATGATCGAGCTTCAGGGCACTGGCGAGCAGGCGCCCTTCGACCGCAAGCGCCTCAATTCCCTGCTCGATTTGGGCGACAAGGGCATTGCCGAGCTCATCGAGCTCCAGCGCCAAGCACTCGCCTAACCTATCAAAAAGGGACAGGTTTATTTTGGCAGGTTTTATCTGCGGAAACGCCAAAGCATAAGGCTGCCGTTGATTGAGAGGGGAGAGAGGCCGAGGTCCTCGTCGTCCTCAACTCGGCATTGCTATAGAGACAAAGGAGGCCACTCATGGCACTTGAGAAGATCGACATCGACACCCTCGACCCGGCGGCGACCATCGTCGTGGCAACGGGCAACGCTCATAAGCTCACCGAGATCGAGGCCATTTTGGGCAAGGTTATGCCCGAGGTTCGCTTTGTGGCGCTCGGTCAGCTGGGCGATTTTGAGGACCCCGAGGAAAACGGCACGACGTTTTTGGAGAACGCCATCATCAAGGCGCAGGCTGCCGTCGAAGAGACGGGGCTCATGGCCATTGCCGACGATTCGGGCCTGGTCGTCGACGCGCTGGACGGTGAACCCGGTGTGTATAGCGCGCGCTACGCGGGCGTTCACGGCGACGATGCCGCCAACAATGCCAAACTGCTCGTGAATCTGGAGGGCGTGGCCGACGAGGACCGCACTGCGTGCTTTATGAGCGTCGTCGCGCTCATCGACACGGACGGTTTGGTCACCTATGGTGAGGGCGCCTGCGAGGGCGTTATCGCACACGAGGGTCGCGGCGATCACGGCTTTGGCTACGACCCGCTGTTCCTGCCGGTCGACACGCCGGGCAAGACCATGGCCGAGCTGACGGCGGACGAGAAGAACGCCATCAGCCATCGATTCCATGCGCTCGAGCACCTATCCGCCAAACTGACGGGCGAGGAGTAGGCCGTGCGTGCGGTGGTGCAGCGCGTGCTCAACGCCGGCGTGACGGTCGACGGCGAGTGCGTGGGCAAAATTGGGCGCGGCTATCTGGTACTGCTGGGCGTGGGTCACGGCGACACGCGCGCTGAGGCCGATAAGCTGTGGGGCAAGCTCCGGGGCTTGCGCATTAACGAGGACGAGAACGGCAAGACCAACCTGGCACTTGCCGATGTCGACGGCGAGGTTCTCGTGGTGTCGCAGTTCACGCTGTTCGCCGATTGCCGTCACGGCCGCCGTCCATCGTTTACGGATGCCGGCGCCCCCGATGTCGCCAACGAGCTCTACGAGTACTTCCTGACGCTTGTGCGCGAGGACGTCGAGCACGTGGCGCATGGCATCTTCGGCGCCGACATGAAGGTCGACCTCGTCAACGACGGTCCATTCACCATCGTCCTCGATACCGATAGTCTGTAAGTAGTCAATTTGGGACCGGGCTTTTTTAGCTACTTGCGTATGGCCACAACAGGGTGCTATAGTATTAGAGTTTTGTCTATCTTAGGGGTATTATCCCCTTTTTGAATTGCACCTTCTGGAGGCCCTGTTCATGGAAGAGATGGAAGTCAATCACGTCGACGACATCCACGAGAAGCTGACCGATATGGTGGGCGATCGCGTTAAGGTGAAGGCCAACATGGGCCGCACCCGCGTCGTCGAGCGCATGGGCACCATCAAGAGCGTCCATCCGGCAGTCTTTATCGTCGAGGTCGACGAGCGCCGTGGCCGCAAGTCGCGTCAGTCCTACCAGTATATTGATGTTCTCACCGGCCAGGTCGAGCTGTTCGACCCCGAGAGCGGCGAGCACATTTTTACCCCGCTCGGCAATCAGCTCGAGGAGCACTAGCGGTGACCGATTGGTCCCTGACCCTTTCCGCGCCGGCAAAGATCAACCTCTATCTGGGGGTTCATACCGAGCGTGACGACCGCGGCTACCATAAGGTCGATTCCCTGATGGCAGCCGTCGGTCTTGTCGATACCGTGACGGTTACGCCGGCACAGGCGCTGACCGTCCAGGCGATTCCGACATCCGACTTTCCCATGCAAAAGAATACGGCGTATCGTGCGGCCGCTGCTATGGCCGAGCATTATGGTCGCGAAGCCAATGTCTGCATCACGATCGAGAAGCGCATCCCGTTGTGTGCCGGCCTGGGCGGTCCTTCGACGGATGCCGCGGCGGTCATTGTTGCCTTGGCAGAGCTGTGGGGTATCGACCGCATCGATCCCGCGCTGGACAACATCGCGCGCGGCATTGGTGCCGACGTTCCCTTCTTTTTGCATGCCAGCCCTGCATTTTACGTGGGTGGGGGAGACGTGCTGGCAACCGAGTACCCCGCACTTCCCGCGACGCCCGTCGTGCTGGTCAAGCCGCGTGAGGCAAGCGTTTCAACAATTGAAGCCTATCGACGTTTTGACGAGACCCCAGCGCCTGCGGACAAGCCCGGAGCGATCGCATCTGCCCTTCGCTCGGGAGACGCAGAGGCGGCCTACGCGCTCGTCCACAACAACCTGGGTGTCATTTCCGCGCAGATGGAGCCGCGGATTCAAACGGTGCTCGACTGGCTTCGTTCACAGGACGGTACCATTACCGCAAACGTGTGCGGTTCGGGTGCCTGCTCGTTTGCTCTCTGCGATACTGCCGCCACGGCAGTCAATCTTGCGGCAGCCGCTCAACAAAACGGCTGGTGGGCTTATGCAACGGAGCTCGTTTCCGACACGGTTCGCATTGAAGCGCCAAAGAAGTAAAAATTTCTCTGGCACACGACGGAAATCTTTGTTACTATAGTCGAGCTAACGGGTTGTGGCTCAGTTTGGTAGAGCACTGCGTTCGGGACGCAGGGGTCGCTGGTTCAAATCCAGTCAACCCGACCAGAGCATGAGGAGGGACCGCTTCTTGCGGTCCCTTTTTTTAGCTATTGTTGTGATACCGCGATACCCGCGGTATACTCATTCGAGCTTGTCTCGCTGTATTGTGGAGGTCTACATGTTTGGACTGAGGGCTCCTGAGCTCATCATTATTCTCGTTGTTGTCCTGATTATCTTTGGGCCCAAGAACCTGCCGAAGCTCGGTAAGTCCCTCGGCTCTACCGTCAAGAATATCCGCGAGGGTATGGAGGGCGACGATAAGGGCGAAACCAAGCAGGCCGAGGAGGTTGTGGTCGAGGAGTCCAAGGAGGACAAGGAGATCGCAGAGCTCGAGGCCAAGCTCGCTGCTGCCAAGCAAAAGAAGGCAGAGGACAGCGACGCGGACGCAGAGTAGTCCCATCCCTTTGGGGTGAGCACCTGACCGGCTTGCCCGCAGGCTAGCCGGTCTTTTTCGTTTTTGTTGACAGTTGATCGTTACATCATAGTTGGGGAGATATCCGTATGGACGCAAGCCAGATCGTACTGACCGCTGAGGGCCGCCAGAAGCTCGTCGAGGAGCTCGCTTGGCGTGAGGGCGATTACGCCAAAGAGATCGTCGAGGACATCAAGGAAGCCCGCGCGTTCGGCGACCTTTCGGAGAACTCCGAGTACGATGCCGCCAAGGACAAGCAGGCCCAGAACGCCGCTCGTATCGCCGAGATCCAGGCCATCCTCGCCAACGCTCAGATCGCTGCCAGCACGGGCGACCTGACCGTCTCCATTGGCTCGACTGTTACCCTGGTCGACCCCAACGGTGAGCTTATCGAGGTCACGCTTGTCGGTACCACCGAGACCAACTCGCTCGAGCACAAGATCTCCAACGAGTCTCCGGTCGGTCACGCCATCATCGGTCACGGCGAGGGCGATTCCGTCGAGGTCGTTACGCCTTCCGGCAAGACTCGCGTCTACACCATCGCCAAGATCGCACGCTAGACCACGGTCCCGCGTAAAGGTATGTTTTCGCTCCCTGGGACCGAATCCTGGGGAGCGTTTTAGTTTGAGGAGCTAACTTATGGCAGAGAACCAGAACGCCGCCGATCAGGCATCGACGCTCAACGACGAGCGCGCCACCCGCCTGGCCAAGCGCGCCGCCCTGTTCGAGGCGGGCCAGAACCCCTATCCCGAGCACTCTGAGCTTGAGGACTACGTCGCCGATATCGAGGCTAAGTACGCCGAGCTTGCCGATGGCGAGGACACCGAGGACGTCGTGAAGATCGCCGGCCGCGTGGTCGCCAAGCGCGGTCAGGGCAAGATCATGTTCATCGTCGTGCGCGATGCGACTGCCGAGATTCAGCTGTTCTGCCGCATCAACGACATGGACGAGGCTGCCTGGAATACGCTCAAGGCCCTCGACCTGGGCGATATCCTGGGCGTGACCGGCGTAGTCGTGCGCACTCAGCGCGGCCAGCTCTCTGTCGCCCCCAAGAGCGCGACCCTGCTCTCCAAGGCCGTTCGCCCGCTGCCCGAGAAGTTCCACGGCCTCTCCGACAAGGAGACCCGTTATCGTCAGCGTTACGTCGACCTCATTGCTAACGACGACGTTCGCGAGACCTTCCGCAAGCGCTCGCAGATCCTCTCCACGTTCCGCCGCTTTATGGAGTCCGATGGCTACATGGAGGTTGAGACTCCTATCCTGCAGACCATCCAGGGCGGAGCTACTGCCAAGCCGTTCATCACGCACTTCAACGCTCTCGATCAGGAGTGCTACCTGCGTATCGCCACCGAGCTGCACCTCAAGCGCTGCATCGTCGGCGGCTTTGAGCGCGTGTTCGAAATCGGTCGTATCTTCCGCAACGAGGGCATGGACCTTACCCACAACCCCGAGTTCACCACGATGGAGGCCTACCGTGCCTTCTCCGACCTCGAGGGCATGAAGGCGCTCGCCCAGGGTGTCATTAAGGCGGCTAACAAAGCCATCGGCAACCCCGAGGTCATCGAGTACCAGGGCCAGACCATCGACCTTTCTGGTGAGTGGGCCAGCCGTCCCATGACCGACATCGTCTCCGACGTGCTCGGCAAGCAGGTCACCATTGACACGCCGGTCGAGGAGCTTGCTGCCGCCGCGCGCGAGAAGGGCCTGGAGATTAAGCCCGAGTGGACCACCGGCAAGATTATCGCCGAGATTTACGATGAGCTGGGCGAGGACACCATCGTCAACCCCACGTTCGTGTGCGATTACCCCATCGAGGTCAGCCCGCTTGCCAAGCGTTTTGAGGACGACCCGCGTTTGACCCACCGCTTTGAGCTGGTCATCGCCGGCCACGAGTACGCCAACGCATTCTCCGAGCTCAACGACCCGGTCGACCAGGCCGAGCGCTTTGCCGCCCAGATGGCCGAGAAGGCCGGCGGCGACGATGAGGCCATGGAGTATGACGAGGACTACGTGCGCGCCCTCGAGTACGGTATGCCTCCCGCGGGCGGCATTGGCATCGGCATCGACCGCGTGGTCATGCTGCTCACCAACCAGGCTTCCATCCGCGACGTGCTGCTGTTCCCGCACATGAAGCCCGAGAAGGGTTTCCAGTCCGGTGCCGCTGCCGCCAAGGCTGCCGAGGCCGGCAACGCCGCGAGCCCGTTCGTTGAGTCGCTTAAGCCCACGCTCGATTACTCCAAGATCGCCGTTGAGCCGCTGTTTGAGGAGTTCGTCGACTTTGATACCTTCTCCAAGAGCGACTTCCGCGCTGTGAAGGTCAAGGCATGCGAGGCCGTCAAGAAGTCCAAGAAGCTGCTGAACTTTACGCTCGACGACGGCACCGGCACCGACCGCACCATCCTCTCCGGTATTCACGAGTACTACGAGCCCGAGGACCTGGTCGGTAAGACCCTGCTCGCCATCACCAATCTGCCTCCGCGCAAGATGATGGGCATCCCCAGCTGCGGCATGCTGATCAGCGCTGTCCACGAGGAGGATGGTGAGGAGCGCCTCAACCTGATCCAGCTCGACGCCTCCATCCCCGCCGGCGCAAAGATGTACTAGGGGGTTACGGCGTTTTACCAAACGCCGTAACCGCTCGACGCTGCGCGCCGCCCAGAGCGACAATTTGTCATTCAAAAGGCAAGGCAT
>CAJKFS010000058.1 GCA_905199225.1 uncultured Collinsella sp.
GTGGGCGGCGGTGCTGATTCGCAATATAGGTGGTGTCGAAAGGGCCTAGGACTCACCAACATCCCCATCTTTACCAAAGAGACTAGCCTTGCGTTCTTGAACTCTCCGACTCTCCTTTTGTAAACGAGATGCTTCACGACAGTTCGTCTAGCGCCTCTGGAGGGGTGACTACGAAGAGCCGGTCTGTGCCGTCAATTACGTTGCCTGCTGCCGGCTGCTGCCTCATTAGAATCCGGCTGCAAATGGACCGCGGTGAGCATGCAAGATCGTGCCATAACGTGAGAAAAACTTGCAAGAATCGCAAGTTCTTATCATCCCATGAGAAAAACTTGCAAATTGGGGCGAGTGATGAGCGGCTGGACGGTTCTTGAAAATCGAGATATCTCGAGAAGCTGATTGCCTTTCGTGACATCCAAGTTACAGAGTCGACTGACGGGGAGGCGACGCGCAAGCGCGAGCTGCGTCCATTTGAGCTCAGGTCGCTCGAGAAGATTACCGGTGGTTATGAGAAGATCATTATCGTTCGCCGGGGGAGCCATCCGACCGACATCGACGGCATCAAAATCGTCTCTGCAGTCGACTTCTTGATGGGTAGGCTTTGAGCTTAGGGTGTTCTGTGGGTTTATGGACACTTTGGCAGCGAGATTGCCTGCCTGTAGGCAAATTCCGCCCAGGACCCGATGACGATAACGTGGTCGATGCACCCTGCTTCCTCGACTAGGTCGAGTACTTTTAAGAAGGCTCGTTGCTGCTCAGTCAACATTCGGCACCCTCCCCAACGCACGTATGATTTGCTTTTGAGATTGCTTCTGTTCTCTGATGGCGGCCGCAAGAGCCCTTCGGCGTTCGATTTTGGCTCGCAGCTCATCAACCTCTTTAGCAGGGACATAGTCACTTTTGACCTTGTCGCCAACTCGATAGTTGAGATAACAGCATTCGTGGCCCTTTATGTTTCGCATGCGGATGCTGCCCTTTGGAAGGAGGCAAATCTCCTGCTCCATGAGGTTGAGGAGGCGCCTCGAACGTGCGTATTCCTCTTCCAGGACATCTTCTAAGACGGACACGATGCCTCCCTTCTGAGTAGTTACCCAACAACATATCAAAATTTTAAAAATGTAGGGTAACTCGGCGGTGTCCGCACGTGTCCGCACGACATGTGACACTTAACCTGCCGCTCACCCTGTCGCGGCGGCAAGAGTCTGAACAACAATCCTCTAAGGAGTTCGATACCAATGAGTGATAACACCAAGCATCTCGCAAAGAAGTGCGTCAAGGACGCGGGGCCGTGCCTTGCGCTGTGCGTAGCCGGCGCAGCGGTCGCGCTGCTGGCTGTTCTGGGGCCATTCGACGTGCTCCGAAGTGCCAGTTCCCTGCACGTTTGCATGGCCCTTGCCGGCGCCATGATGACCGGCGGCGTGCTCGATCTGGTTTTTTGGGTGCTTGACCCGTTTGGATGGAAGAACGAGGGGTAAGCCCTAAGGGATGGAAGGGCTGGAACGGTTAGCTTAGTAATCGTGCAGAATGCGGGCTAGCGACTTGCAGGGAAGTGGTGATCCGATGACGGTCTATGTGACGGGCGATATTCACGGTGGGCTCGACATGCAAAAGCTGCGCGACTGGGACCTTGGGGATAGTCTGACGAGTGATGACTATCTCATCGTCGCCGGCGACTTTGGCTTTCCGTGGGATTTCTCTGCCGAGGAGTGCGCCGATATCGCCTGGCTGGAGTCGCGCCCCTATACCGTGCTGTTCGTCGACGGCAACCACGAGCGTTTCGATCACTGGGCGGAGCGACCCATGGAGTTGTGGCACGGTGGGCTGACGCAGCGCCTGTCGGACACCTCGCCCATCCGGCGCCTGACGCGCGGCGAGGTTTTTGAGCTCGACGGCTCAGCGATCTTTACCATAGGCGGCGCCACGAGCGTGGATAAGGAATACCGCATTCCGTATTCCAGCTGGTGGCCGCAGGAGCTGCCGGACGAGCGCAACTTTGAGGAGGCGCGGGCAAAGCTCGACAGCGTGGGCTGGAAGGTCGACTACGTGATCACCCACACCTGCTCCACGCGCATGTTGTCGCCCACGCTCTATCCGGCGCCCGGCTGGAATTATCCCGATGTCGATCGACTCACCACGTTTTTTGACGAGCTGGAGGACCGTCTGGACTACAAGCGCTGGTACTACGGGCATTTTCATCGGGATATCAACCCGGCCGAGCGCCATACCGTGCTCTACGACTGCATCGTTCGCCTGGGCGACGAACTCCAGCCCTGGGATGTTGCGTAGGGGTGGGGTGCCTGATTACTCAGCCGTTACGGTGATGTTCTCCCTGTGCTTGCGGATAACATCCCAGCTAAAATGCTCGACCAGCTGCTCGGCAGAGCGCGGCGTGGTGCCCGGCGCGATGCCCGTTTGCCCGGCGAGCCAGCCCAGCAGCGCTTCGGGCGTGCCAAAGCGGGCGCGGAGTTCGCCCAGGTCCAGATCGCGGTCTCGTTTGGAAAGGCGGCGGCCGTCCGGTGCCATGAGCAGCGGAATATGTGCGTAGTGCGGCGTGGGCAGTCCCAACAGGTGCTGCAGATAGATCTGACGCGGCGTGGACCCCAGCAGGTCGCATCCGCGCACGACCTCGGTGACGCCCATGGCAGCGTCGTCGACCACCACGGCTAGCTGATAGGCAAACACGCCGTCGCTGCGGCGCACCAAAAAGTCGCCGCACTCGGTGGCGAGTGCTTCGCATTGGGCGCCGTACGTGCGATCCACAAATTCGATCACGTCGTCTGGGAGGTCGTCGACGGTGGGCACGCGCAGACGTGTGGCCGGCGCGCGCAGGGCGCTGCGGCGGGCCACCTCCTCGGCCGAAAGACTTCGGCAGGCGCCACGGTAGATGGGCGTGCCGTCGCTCGCGTGCGGTGCACTCGCGGCGTGGAGCTCGGCGCGTGTGCAAAAGCAGGGATAGGTGAGGCCGGCGTCTTTCAGCCGGCGCAAGGCGCTCTCGTACAGGTCTAGGCGGTCGTGCTGGTAGTAGGGGCCTTCGTCCCACTCCAGCCCCAGCCAGGCCAGGTCGTCAATCAATTGGGCGGCAAGTTCGGGGCGCTTGCAGCGATCGTCCAGGTCCTCAATGCGTAACACGATACTGCCGCCCTGGCCGCGGGCCGAAAGCCACGCGCATAGGCAGCTGAACACGTTGCCCAGGTGCATGCGGCCCGAGGGCGACGGGGCAAAGCGCCCCACGACGGGGGTGGGGGCGGCCGGCGTCGTTGGCGCGTCGGCGGCGGGTGTTGCTATGTTGCGTGCGTTGATGTCCATGCGGACGAGTATAGCGCGGGGCGCGGTGGGGGAGACGCTGCCGTGGCCTGCAAGTTGCTGAGGCCGCGCGTTGCGCGTGCCGGACCACCGGCTCGGCGCCTTAATCGTCGTCAATCAATCTAGCCCTCAAACGACAGAAACCCCGGCAGCTCTTCGCAACTGCCGGGGTTTCCGCGGAAAAGGGGGACATGATCCTCGAGCGGACGGCAAAGGGGCAAACCGTTTTCGCTCAACTGCTTTATGCCCCTCGCTCGCCGGCTTAATCGGCTCACGCCGCGCCCACACAAAGCCGCTACACCTGTGATGGAGCTATGAAGTGGTATCTATTGCCGGAGCGGGCTATGCCAAGGAGTGTCCCAGATTGCCGGCAGATAAGGAACGTCCCCAGGTGCCGGCCGCGGGTGTGACTTTCGTCCCGTTTTGACGCTCCGCTGACCTAGATGTTCGTCACATGAACCCGCAAACGTGGGACAATGACGCTACTGGTACCACAGACAAAGGATGTGCCTATGAACGCCCCTGTTGCCCAGCCCTGTCGGCAGCGCCGCCTGTTTGCGCGGTTCGCTTCCGTCTGCGCACTCGTCGCGCTTGCGTTGTTGCTGCTGCCTGCCGTCGCGCACGCCGACGGCTACTCCATGAGCCAAACCTACATCGGCGCCACGGTTGAGGCCGATGGTTCGCTGACCGTTGTCGAGGGACGCCAGTTCGATTTCGACGACGACATCAACGGCGTGTATTGGGATATCAATACAGGCTCTAACCAGCAAGGCGGCTCGGTGGTCGTCAATGTGCTGAGCGTCGAGGAAGACGACACTGCGTTTAACAAGGTCGACAGCGCAAACAAAGGCGACGACGGCGTTTACACGGTGGAGCAGTCCGACGACGGCGTAAGGATTAAGGTGTTCAGCCCTCACGAGAGCGGCGACAGCGCGATCTATTACGTGAGCTACACCATGACCGGTGCGGTTATGAACTGGGCCGATACCGCCGAGCTCTACTGGAAGTTCGTGGGTGACGGCTGGTCTGCGGATTCCGACGATGTCGAGATGGAAGTGTACTTCGCAAATGCCGCTGCCGGGACGGCGGCCGTCAAGGGCGATAACTTCCGCGCATGGGGCCACGGCCCGCTGACGGGCGACGTATCGCTCGATGCGGACGAACCCATGGTCACCTACACCATTCCGTGCGTGCACGAGGGTGAGTTTGCCGAGGCACGCATCGCCTTCCCCAGCGACTGGGTGCCGCAGCTTGCCGCCTCGGGCGAAGAGCGCATGTCAACGATCCTGAGCGAAGAGAAGGAATGGGCCGACGAAGCTAACGCCCGCCGTGAGCACGCGCGTGCGGTTGCCGGCGCGATTGCCGTGATGTGTGTTGTTGTGGCGGTTGCCTATACCGGTGTAATCGTGATGCTCAAGCTGCGCAGGCCCAAGCCCAAGCCGCTCTTCCAGGACGAGTACTTCCGCGATGTGCCCTCCGCCGATCATCCCGCGGTGCTTGCAACTCTTATGAGCTGGAACGACGTGCCCGATCAGGCATATATCGCCACGCTGATGAAGCTGACCGACGACCGCGTGATCAAGCTGGAAGAAGCGACCGAGACCAAGAAGAAGGGTCTGCTCCGTCGCGAAAAAGAGGAGCAGACGTATCGCATCACAGTGACCGACGAGGCCTGGAAGGCTGCCAAGAAGGACGGCATCGACCGCGACGTACTCAAGGTCTTCTTCGCTGGCGTTAAGCCCGATAAGGACGGCGTCCGTTCACGCACGTTTAGCGAGCTGGAGGAGTACGCTAGCGAGCGCACCACATCTGTTGGCGACAAGCTCGAGGACTATCAGAGCACGGTTAAGGGCAAGCTGGAGGCGCGCGAGTTTATCGCATCGGATGGCACTATCGCGATGGTGGCCGGCCTGGTTCTCGGCATCATCATTGTCTTTGGCATTCTGGGCTCTCTGATCTATACCGACTTTGCGGACGCCAACGTCGGCGCCGCTATGATCTCGATTCCCGTCACGATCGTGGGCTTTGTCCTGAGCTGCACCTTCCGCCGTTACACGCCGGAGGGCGCCGAGGTGGCGGCTCGCTGCAAGGCGCTCAAGCATTGGCTCGAGGACTTTACGCGCCTGAAGGAGGCTATCCCCAGCGACCTGATCTTGTGGAACAAACTGCTGGTGATGGGCGTTGCCCTGGGCGTTTCGAAAGAAGTGCTGCGACAGCTGGCCGAGGCCGTGCCTGCGGACCTGCGCAACAGCGACGATTTCTACGACAACTACCCCTGCTACTGGTGGTATTACCATCACTACGGCAACGAGTCTCCGCTCGATTCGTTCAACGATGTGTATCATGAGACCATCCGCGAGCTGGCTTCGAGTTCCGATAGCTCGAGCGGCGGCAGCGGCGGCGGCTTCTCTGGCGGCGGCGGTGGCGGCGTCGGCGGAGGCGGCGGCGGAACGTTCTAGCGAGCGCTTGCTTTGGGGTGGATCTTTCTGGGCGGTTGCCAGGGAAGATTCATCCCATTTTTGTGCATCGAAACGGGTCAAACTTTCCGCTGCGGATCTTCGCGCAAGGGGCAGTGGACAAAAAATGCCAAATATGAGTACTGTTGCTGCGTTGGTCACATATGTTTGCACATAATAATGGGCTCCTAATGAGAGTACTTCTCGTTAGGAGCCCATTTTATTGAACATTTGAGGAGCTACGTCAGCTCGTGCAGCTGGTCGTCATGCCTACAAGCATCAAAAATGCCCCAAGTTGCTGCTACTAAAAAGGTAGCAGTACTCATATTTGATGTTTTTTGACCACGGCTATCTACAAACCCCTAGGCCACTCATTGGGGACAGACTTAAATGACTAGGTGTGGCTGCCCGGGCTAGGCTGTTAGGTCGAGTTCGTAGAGGAAGCTTTCGCGCGGCATGTCGTGGCGGCGCTCTTCGCGGTTGGCGCGGTGCGTGGCCGTGCGCTTAAAGCCGTGCAACTCGTAGAACTTCCACGAGCAGTTGGAGTCGGTGTACAGGTGCGCCCTCGTCGCTCCAAGCGAGGACAGGTGCGAGACCGCGGCATCGAGCAGAACCGTGCCAACGCCCAGGCCATGGACATCGCGATCCACGGCAAGCAGCGTGACCTCGTTGTCGTGCGGCAACGGGCTGCTCTCGAGCAGGCGGTTGTTGGTTCGGATGGTTGCGCGCACAAACGAGAGATACTCGGCGCAGGCATCAGGCTCCAGCTCACGCATCTGCGATAGCAGTGCGCGTTCGGTATCCATCCAATGCTCGTTGATAGTGACGCCGGAGTTCTGTCCTGCGCGTGCAAGTGCAATGCCGCGCGCCTCGCCGTCAATCACCGCAACCTGCGAAAACGTCGATGACGAAAGGCAATAGGCGAGGTCGCACGCGGCCTCAAGGCGGTTGTACTCATCGTTATCCGAATTGTTATGCCAAAGCTGCTGCAGAATCAGCGCGATGGCGTCGAAGTCTTCGGTATCAAACGGTCGGTAGAGAACCCGCGAGACCATGGTGCCTCTTTCTTTCGCGGATGCATATCGAGCACAGTTCTACCACGCCATTGGCATCAAATTATGGTGCCCCTGTGTTCCATGAACTCACCGTGCTCGGTGCCGTGCCCATCCCCTCCGCTCGCAAACTTTTTCTGCACATGCGCCCGTTGCGGGGTGCATCGATGCGCTCGATGCGCTACATTAAATCAGTATTTTCATTGCCGCTGCGCGAGCGCTGCAGATCGACGTATCACCGACTCACAGAGCACGGCGGCGTACCAGACAGGAGGACTGCATGGGATCTGATGTGAAGATCGCACGCGCGTTGATCTCGGTTACCGATAAGACGGGCGTCGTCGATTTCGCACGGACGCTGGTCGATGACTTTGGCGTCGAGATCATCTCTACGGGCGGCACGGCTCGTGCCATCGAGGACGCGGGCGTTCCCGTAACCCCCATCGAGGAGTTCACGGGCTACCCCGAGATGATGGACGGCCGCGTTAAGACCCTGCACCCCAAGGTTCACGGCGCGCTGCTGGCCCGCCGCGATTCCGAGCAGCACATGCAGGAGGCCGCTCAGCACGGCATTAAGCTGATCGACCTGGTCGTCGTCAACCTGTACGAGTTCGAGAAGACCGTCGCCAACCCCGAGGTCACCTTCGCGGACGCCATCGAGCACATCGACATCGGTGGCCCCTCCATGCTGCGCTCTGCCGCCAAGAACGCCACGAGCGTTACCGTCATTTCCGACCCGGCCGACTATGATGCCGTCCTGGCCGAGATGCACGAGACCGGTGGCTGCACCACGCTTTCCACCCGTCGTCGCCTGCAGGTGAAGGTCTACCAGACCACCGCCGCCTACGACACGGCTATCTCCCGTTGGCTTGCCGCCCAGGCAAGCGACGTGGCGGACACCTCTGCCAAGCTCGAGATTTCGCTGGAGAAGGTCGACGACCTGCGCTATGGCGAGAACCCGCAGCAGAAAGCCACAGTCTATCGCTTTGCCGAGGGCTGCGAGAACACCGCGAGCTCGCAGTTCCCGCTCGTGGGCTCCGAGCAGATCCAGGGCAAGCCGCTCAGCTACAACAACTATCTGGATGCCGATGCCGCTTGGAACCTGGTCCGCGAGTTCGACGAGCCGGCCTGCGTGATCCTCAAGCACCAGAACCCTTGCGGTTCTGCCGTTGCCGAGGACATCACGGCTGCCTACGACCGCGCATTCGCCTGCGATCCCAAGAGCGCCTTTGGCGGCATCATCGCCTGCAACCGCGAGGTTCCCTATGAGCTGGTCGAGCACTTTGCCGATCAGAACAAGCAGTTCGTCGAGGTTATCATCGCCCCGAGCTACACTGCCGAGGCGCTCGAGCGCATGGCCAAGCGTCCCAATCTGCGCGTGCTGGCCACCGGCGGTGTGGACCACGGCGCCCAGGTGGAGCTGCGCTCCATTGACGGCGGCATGCTGGTGCAGGAAGTCGACCATGTGACCGAGGATCCCGCGACCTTTACGTTCCCCACCGACCGCAAGCCCACCGACGCCGAGATGGCCGAGCTCGAGTTTGCCTGGAAGGTCTGCAAGGGCGTTAAGTCCAACGCCATCTTGGTCTCCAAGGGCAAGGCCGGCATTGGCATGGGCCCGGGTCAGCCTAACCGCGTTGACTCCGCACTGCTTGCCTGCGAGCGTGCCGAGGACTTCTGCGAGCGCGAGGGCGTGGAGAAGGGCGGCTTTGCCTGTGCAAGCGACGCGTTCTTCCCGTTCCGCGACAACGTCGACGTGCTTGCCGAGCACGGTGTGACCTGCATCATCCAGCCCGGCGGCTCCAAGCGCGACGACGAGAGCATCCAGGCTTGCAACGAGCATGGCATCGCGATGGTCTTTACGGGTGCCAGGCATTTTAGGCACTAGGGGCTTTCCCAAGCACCCGACCTTGCCCCTCAAACCGTCGCTTGCGTACATTTAGTACGCGGCTCTCCTCTTTCGGGGCAATCTCGGGCACTTGGAAAACCCTTAATGGGATGTTGTTCTATCCCATTAAGCTGATCGGTCGCCTGACCATATCGTCAAAATAATCTCTGCAAAAGACGGTCGCTCCGTTTGGAGGGCCGTCTTTTTGGTATAAGAGGACGGAATGACTAACACGAAAGGTACAACCATGCCCCAGATTGATGATGCCGAGCTGTTTGGCAATGCCGAGGATCAGCGTGCGTACGAGGACTTTTGCGCCAATCAGGAGGCGGTCGAGAAGTTTACGCTCGACAAGCCCGCGCTTGTCTGCCGTTGGCGCATGTCCAATAAAAAGGTGCCCATGCTCAACCGCCACATTCGCGCACTGTCCGAGCGCCTGGTGCAGGGCGAGCCGCTTACCCATAACATGCTCAGCTGGGCCAAGCAGCACGTTGAGTGGTCGCTTGCCGAGGGCGATTACACCGCACGCGACGGCGTGCTCATGCTGGTGATCGACGTCAACGGCAACGCCGCCATGACGGTGGGGGAGTACGAGCCGCTAACCGATACGTCGGCCAAGGCGCTACGTGCCCGCTCCGCCGAGGCCCGCTCCGAGGCCGACGAAACCGGCGTGGCGCCCGAGCTGCTCGCCGCCGTCGATAACGGCGAGCTTGCCTTTGTGGCGCCAGCGGACGAGTGCCTGTGCGGCACGGCGACGCTCATTGAGCAGCTGGCCCAGACCAAAGGCATCCCGGTCACGCGCGTAGACATTCCCGCACAGCTCAAGGGCGCCTTGTTCCTGGTGAGCGACGAGCACGGCGTGGTCCCCGCAACCGAGACGGACGCCGCCGAGGCCGACGCCGCGACGGTCGCCTTCTTCGCCGAAGGCTACGAAAAGCTCCGTGCCCGCCGCTAAATGATTTTTCTGGGACGGGGATTAAAAACTCATTTTGGTCTCCGTTTCCGTCGCGAGCGTGAGGCGGACAAAACGCCCCCGCTTGCGAACAGTTCTGTCACCTTGGTGCCGCGCGAGGCACGCACCTGCGGCTCCGCGGTCATAATGGGGCAAGACAACCAAGAGGGGAGCGGAATCCATGGCGCTGATCTATATCGTTGAGGACGACGAGCCCATTCGTCGCGAGCTTGCCGACATCCTTGCCCGTGCCGGTTTTGAGGTCGAGGCCTGCGAATCGTTCGAGCATGTTTCGCGCGATATTCTCGCCGCCGCGCCCGACCTGGTGCTGCTCGACCTCACGCTCCCTGTCAAAGACGGCCAGCACATCTGCCATGAGGTCCGTCGCGAATCCGAGGTCCCCATCATCGTTCTCACGTCGCGCGCGACCGAGATCGACGAAGTCATGGCCATGACGCTCGGCGCGGACGACTTTGTTCCCAAGCCCTACAGCGCCCGTGTGCTCGTGGCGCGCATCAATGCCTTGCTGCGTCGCACCGCGGCGCCGGGCGAGCGCAGCACGCTCGTCCACAAGGGGCTGGAGCTCGACCTCGCACGCTCCATGGTCACCAACACGCAAACCGGCACTAGCACCGAGCTCACCAAAAACGAGCTGCGTATTCTCTCGCTGCTTCTGAGCCGCGCGGGCAAGATCGTTTCGCGCTCGGCCATCATGCAGGACCTGTGGGACTCCGACGCCTTCGTGGACGACAATACGCTCACTGTCAACATCAACCGCCTGCGCACCACGCTCGAAAAAATCGGCATCAAGGGGTATTTGACTACGCATCGCGGCCAGGGCTATTCGGTCTAGGGGCCGGCTATGTCGTTTGGCAAGTTCTTTAAAGATGCGCTGCTTCCCGTCACCGTGTGGACGTGCGGCGTGCTGCTGAGCTGCCTTGTGCTGACGGTTGCCGGTGCACCCGTCTCTATCGTGGTCGTGGCGGTCGGCGTGTCCTTTATCTTTGGCATGCTCGGCATCGTGATCGAATACGCGCGCCGTCGTCGTTTTCTGCGCCAGCTGGAGCGTGCGGCAGAGGAGCTCGAGAGTCCCGCATGGGTGCAGGAGATGGTGCAATGCCCGACCTATGCCGAGGGCGAGCTCGAGTACGAGGTCTTGCGCCGGGTGGGCAAAGCCGCTTGCGACGAGGTTGCCGAAGGCCGGCGTCAGACCGATGACTATCGCGACTATATCGAGAGCTGGGTCCACGAGGCCAAGCTGCCCCTGGCGGCGGCCCATCTGATTTTGGAAAACCTGGACGGCAGCGAAGACGACCTGTCGCGCGTGGACGACCTGGGCCGTGAGTTGGCTCGCGTGGAGCGCTATATCGACCAGGCGCTGTACTACGCGCGCCAGGAAGTCGTAGAGCGGGACTACCTGATTCGCCGCTGGGATCTCAAGACCTTGGTGACGGGCGCGATTAAAGCCAACGCGCGTGAGCTCATCGCGGCGCACGTGGCCCCGGTGTGCGAGAACCTCGACTTCGAGGTTTTTACTGACGAGAAATGGCTCGAGTTTATTCTGGGCCAGCTCATTCAGAACAGCATTAAATATGCGCGCGAGGACGGCGCAAAGATCGTGTTTTCGGGTGCATTGCTGGACGAAGGCCTGGCAAGCGAGCGCATCGAGCTTACCGTCGCGGACAACGGCTGCGGCGTGAGCGCGGCCGACCTGCCGCGCGTGTTCGAGAAGGGCTTTACCGGCGACAACGGCCGCACCACCAAGCGCGCAACGGGCATTGGCCTCTACCTGGTGGCGCGTCTGTGCTCCACGATGGGTATCGATGTCACCGCGGCATCCGAGCCCGGCGAAGGCTTCGTCGTAACATTCGCCTTCTCAACCAACAAGTTCCAGTATTTCGAGTAACGCACGCGGCAGACGTCCGCCCAAACAAAAACGTGCCGCCTCAAACAAAACGTGCCGCCCCAAATGG
>CAJKFS010000059.1 GCA_905199225.1 uncultured Collinsella sp.
TCCGTACATGTACGGATGAATATGGGAGGTGTTCGGATGAAGTTGATATTCAAGGGGAAATCCTAGCCACGCCAGGTATGGGACAGGGTAGGTCGTTTTGGGGATGCTCCAGGTGAGGGCGAACAACACAAGGCATAGGGACATGCCCCATCTCGCGGAAATCTTCTTAAGGACGGGATTGGTCAACGCTACGATGCCGGTACATGCGGCCATACAGTAGATGATGCCAAAATTAACCGAATCGTCGACTGAGACAAGTGTTGTTGCCAACCAGACGACGAGTGCTGCTAAGGCGTATTTGGCGGCACGTTTGATATTGTTGCACGAAAGAGTGCACATCCAACCCGCGATAAACAAGAATACCCAGCTGATGCTGGCGCGCCAGATGTCTTGAAAGACAGTCTGGGTAAACCAGGGCATATCCCAGTCGTACAGGTAGGCAAGATCGTAGCAAGCGTGAAAACCTGCCATTGAAATCATCGTAAACCCGCGAACGGTATCAAAGATGGTGATGCGTTTTTGCATTACGAGAACCGGCGCATTAAGCCGACGACTTTGCCCAAGATAACGGGATTCGTTGCATAGATAGGCTCCATGGTGTCATTCTCAGGCTGTAGGCGTACGCGTCCCTGCTCCTTGTAGAACGTCTTGACGGTCGCTGAACCATCAATCATGGCCACGACAATTTCGCCGTTCATGGCACTCTTTTGTTCACGGACGATGATGTAATCGCCATTGAAGATGCCGACATTGATCATTGAGCTCCCATGCACTTCAAGGATAAAGGAACCCTGATCAGTGGCGATTTCGGTCGGGATCGTAAAAGTGTCTTCGATATTCTGCTCGGCCAGAATGGGAATCCCAGCCGCGACGCGACCAACGAGCGGTAGCGAGACCGTTCCGCGAGGTGCGGTTGGCTCGTCAGATTTAGAAATTGAGACAGAGGAACCGTCCTCGTTAAAGAGTTCCAGGGCGCGCGGTTTGGTGGCATCGCGCTTGAGTAGCCCGCGCGCCTCCAGGGCAGATAGATGGGCGTGCACGGTGCTGGGGGAGGAAAGGCCCACGGCAGAAGCCATCTCGCGCACGCTGGGCGGATAACCCTTCTCCTGCTGATATTCCTTGATGAAGTCGTAAATTTGCTGCTGACGCTTGGTAATTTTGCGAGCCATCAGGGCATCCTCTCTACCCATGTCAAACAAATGTTCGAATTTTGCTTGACAGGAACAACTGTTCGAAGATAATAATAACCGAACATTCGTTCTCGCGCTAGACATTTTTGTCCGCGCGGCTTGATAAAACTGTTCTCAGCAAAACACGCGAGAGGAGAACATGATGAACGCAACGAATATGGTCCAGGGAAACCTCGCCCTTAAGCTCGAGACGCCTGCAGAACCCACTTTTACGGTTGTTCAGGGTGGCCGCTCCGGCTTTCAGCCTTTGACCGTAAAGCCTGCTCGCAATCAGCAGGCTGTAGTTGCGCCGGCCCGCGTTGCCCTGAAGGTTCCGACGATTGTCGCCGTTGCCGTTGCGCTTACGCTCTTCTTTGTCCTCGCTACGTCGGTCTTTAGCGCTCGTCACGCCGCGTATGCCGAGTCCGTTTCCAACGTTACCTACGAGACCATTCGCGTTCAGCCTGGTGATTCTCTTTGGTCGCTTGCCGAGGAATATCCAATCGAAGGCCTTTCCACGCAAGAGACTTCCGACATGATCCGTAACGTCAATCATCTGGAGCATGGTTCGCTCGCCGCCGGTGCGCATCTTAAGGTTCCTGCTCGTTCGTAATCATTATCGCGCTGCGCATGGTACCCTTGTTATCGTTTAAGAGGAGGTACCATGCGCTGTCCCAAATGCGGCAAGGCACATACCCGCGTCGTTGATTCCCGTATGCAGGAGTCAAATAACACCATTAAGCGCCGTCGCGAATGTTGCTCGTGTAACTATCGCTTTACAACGTTTGAGCGATGCGAAGACCCAATCGAGGTCATTAAGTCAGACGGAACCAAGCAGCGGTTCGATCGCAATAAGCTGCTCGTCGGCTTGATGCGCGCCACCATCAAGCGCGATATCGACACTAAGAAGCTCAATGAGATTATCGACGACATCGAGGTCGAGCTGCGCTCTCGCACACTGACGGCCGTCACGTCCCATGAGTTGGGTGACATGGTGCTCAAGCGCTTGGCCAAGATCGACAAGGTGGCTTACATCCGTTTTGCCTCGGTCTACCGCGATTTCAAAGACGTCGATGAGTTTCTGCAAGAGCTCGACAAGCTAAGGTGATTCCATGTCCAGCATTACCGTCAACATAAAGCGTCTCGACCCCACTGTCGAGCTTCCCAAATACGCCCATCCCACCGATGCCGGCTTGGATCTGCGCTCCAACGAGGACTGCGTCCTGAAGCCCTTCGAACGCCGTCTGGTCTCTACTGGGTTGGCCATCGCCCTGCCCGACGGCTGCGCCGGCTTTGTCCAGCCCCGCAGCGGCTTGGCCATCAAGCAGGGCCTGTCTATAGTCAATACGCCGGGCCTCATCGACGCCCACTACCGAGGAGAACTCAAGGTTATCCTCATCAACCTGGACCCCTCCAACAACATCCAAATCAACAAAGGCGACCGCATAGCCCAACTCGTCATCCAAGAAGTCCCCACGGTCAACCTCATAGAGGTAGACGAACTAGACAAAACCGACCGAGGCAACGGAGGCTTCGGCTCCAGCGGCGTCGCTTAGTCGTTTACGTACTGTCCGCTGACCGGCCCGACCCGCCTATATATCATCCCATGCTCAAACATTCTCGCGGGGGCGTTCGTATCCCTCCCGCCCGTCTCTCACACATATCATTCCATGCTCAAACATTCTCGCGTCGCTTCGCTCGCTGCGAAACTGCGCGTGGAACGATATGTGAGAGAGGCGGGCGGGCGGCTACTCGCTTGAAAAAATTTACATTCTAGTTAGCCGATGCGACAAAGGAATAGTCTCTTTGTCGCGTCGGCTAACTGTATTTATCTTTTCCGGTCTCGCCTTTGTTGGTTCTACTGGAGGGGAATCTAGTTTTGCTGCTAGTGCGTAAACGCAGCTTGCCTGTGGGGGCCTATATATCGTCCCGCGCGCAGTTTCGCAGCGAAGCGAGAATGTTTGAGCACGGGATGATATATAGGCCCCCACGGGCAAGCGAACAGTCCGACACTAGCGGATATGAGCAGGCTTCCCGCCCCAGTAGAAGCGGCAGAAGGCTCGTTTGCGCTTCTGGGGTTTGCCTACGAGCTCCATGGTGGCGACGGCGATGTCTTCGGCTGCGTGGGGGCGGCGTAGCACTTCGCCGTTGATGAGTAAGGCTTTGAGTGATTCGGGATGGTCATGCAAGTGACGTAGGGTTACGATGAGTTCTCGTGCGGTGGTGACATGCATGCTGGCGCCCATACCGGTGAGCATCGTTGTGTTGGCCTTTTCCTGACCGTATGATTTGCCCAGTAGGATCATCGGTAGATGCGCGCACAGGCACTCGGTGACGGTGAGTCCGCCCGATTTGAGGATTGCGAGGTCGCAGCCGTGCATGAGGGCCGCCATGTCGTCCACGTAGTCCAGAACCGTGACGTTGTCGAGTTTCATGGCGTCGAAGAGCGTCTTGAGGCGGGTGGCGTATTCCTTATCCTTGCCCGGCAAAAAGACAAAATGCATGTCCTCAAAGCTGCGTAAGAAGGGGAGCGTGTGGTCCATTGCGGCACGGAAACGCACGTATGGTTGGGGCAAACTGGCGCCGGCCATCACCAATACGACGGTTTTGTCTATGGGGAGATTGAACTTGCTGAGCTCATCTTCGCGTTTGTAATCGGTATCGAAACCGGCACGAATGGGGATGCCCGTTATGCGGATCTTTGACTCGGGAACCTTGCGTGGGCGCAGCGTTTCGGCCATAAACTCGTTGGCTACACAGAATAGGTCGGTGTCCTTGTGGGGCCAAAAGCCTTCGACTTCGTAATCGGTCGGTACGCAGATGACCGGATAATCGATACCCGTGATTACGCGGGCGCCCACGGCAACATTGGCTGCCGTGATGTGCGTTGCGACCACGGCTATAGGCCTGCGGCGACGAATATATTCGTTGAAGGCGGGGAACATAATTCGCGACCATGCTGTGCCGCCACCCCAGAGAAGATGTCCCGTAAGCGTATATCGCCAGGTCAGGTCGTAAATGGGGCGCGTGGCTCCCGTAAAAGAAGCCGCGGTCTTATTGCCGTCGAACTTAATACGTCCAAAATCAAGGATATCGAGCACTTCAATTTCAATATCCTCAGGGATTCCCTTGGTGCCGCGGATAAGGTCAAATGCTTGTGCAATCGCGTTGGCGGCGGCTTTGTGGCCCGATCCAACCGATGCGTGCACAATGGTTACAAGGGGTTTTTGTGCAGGTAAAACGGTCATTTGCTCCGGTTGGGGAGTGGCTTGAATGGGCAGGGGGGCGCTATTGCCCGTCTGCGTTTGATCCATCGATAACTCCCCTTCAGCTATGTTACGCGATTTATCATTGTAGTGCATGAGTGTCATGTTCACGTAAATTTGGGTATGAGCGCAAAGAACGCCAATCTTTCGACAGGAGGTCTCTTCATGACTACCCATCAGCCGATCGATGTTGCTATTATCGGCGGCGGCCCTGCGGGCTATGCTGCAGCCATTTACGCGGCGCGCGCCAACCTAACGACGACCGTGATTGAGCAGGGCATGTCGGGAGGACAGATCGCCACAACCAATGAGGTCGAGAACTATCCGGGCATTCCGCTCTTGAGTGGCGCCGAACTCGGTGAGCGTTTTCAGCATCATGCAGAGGGCTTGGGAGCTCAGGTCGCATGGAGCATGGTTACGGGTATCGATTACGATGCCGATGCAGCGCTGTTTACGGTGCATCACGATATGGGTGATACGCTGGCCTCGAGCGTTATCGCTTGCATGGGTGCCACGCCGCGTCCGGCAGGTTTCGCTGGCGAGGATACCTATCGCGGTCGTGGCGTTTCATATTGCGCAACATGTGACGGCATGTTCTTCCGCGGCAAACAGGTCTTTGTAATCGGTGGTGGCAATTCGGCATGCGAAGAGGCACTGTTCCTGTCAGACATTGCCGGCAGTGTGACCATCGTGCTGCGCCGCGACCAGTTCCGTGCGCCTGATGGTGTTGTTCAGAAAGTACTCGAAAAGGACAATATTACAGTTAGGTACCAAACTAGTATTGTGGAGCTCTCGGGCGAAGCCATGCCAACGACGATCGCCTTTAAGGACAATTCATCCGGGGAAATTCATACCGAGTCATTTGAGCCCGGCTCGTTTGGCATCTTTGTCTTTACCGGGACGCAACCCCATACCGAGCTTGTTGAGCATCTAGTCGATCTGGCGCCTGATGGCGGCATTCTGACTGATGAATCCATGGCGACCCGCACGCCAGGTCTATTTGCTGCTGGCGACATCCGTTCCAAGCGCTTACGCCAGGTTGTGACCGCCGTTTCTGACGGAGCCATAGCAGCAACGAGCGCATACATGTTTCTTCGCGGATAAGTACGATAATATATCTTATGTAAGGTTGCTATCTTTAAACAAAGTGGTTGAACGGTGCTTCAATGTGCTGTCCAACCACTTTTACTTAGCGGCTATGTGATATGCAAAACTAGATAACCTAGAATACAATATATAAAACGAACGGAGGCCCTTTATGAACCACGTCAAACATGTTATCCCGATGTCCGATACATCGGTCAGTATTAAGCCGGAGGATATTCAGCCGACGGTGCTGCCGGACGCATTTATTCAGTCCGATATGGTGGGTAAACTCAACGCTTTGAGCCTGCCACGCTATGACCAGCTGCCCTATGTAACGCTCTATCGCGATCAGGTTATTGAATATGTTGCACTGTGGATGGAGCCGCTTTCGATTTGCGTAGAGCAGCCCGTTATCACGCCTTCGATGATCAATAACTACGTGAAGGTCGGCCTCGTTCCTGCTCCGGTTAAAAAACAGTATGGCCGTGAGCAGATTGCGCGTCTCATCGCCATTTGTATCTTTAAGCAGGTTCTGCCCATCGCTGCGGTTCAGGCGCTCTTTAATATTCAGCGCTTGAGTTATGACGCTCCGACGGCTTTCGATTATGTAGTCGATCAACTTGAGGCATCGATTCGCGCGGCGTTTTCCGTCGAGCAGACTCCCGTGCCCGATACCGCACATCAGGTTACGCGCGAGTCGCTGCTCGTACGCAGTGCAGTATCGTCCTTCGTTTCGAAGGCGTACCTGATGAGCTATCTCAAGTTTAATGGGTTTAATAGCTAACTGAGGTATAAGACGGGCGGGATAAAGAGCCACTGGCCCCTTATCCCGCCCGCGCGTTTGACTAGTTGGACATTATCGGCCCGAAGCTACGCCCATGCCGTAACCGATGATGAGGCCGTGCATCTCGGCGTAATAGGAATCTAGCCCGTTACAGGGCTTGATGATAGTCTTGGAGCCGGGCCAGTGCTCGACAATGCGATCGGCAAGCGCCTGGGCTCCAGCTTCGTTCTCAACGTGATCGATGATGACCTCGCCGCCCGTGAAACCCTCGGCCTCCATGGTGTCGACAATCTTGGTGAGCATCTTCTTTTCGCCACGCGTGTGCCCAACGAGTTCAATTTTGCCCGCGTCGCTCGCCGTGCCCAAAATGCGGATATTGAGCTTGTTGGCAATGACGCCGGCTGCCTTAGGAATGCGTCCTGCCTTCGCAAGGTTTTCGTAATTACACAGGCTAAAGAGAATCTTGCTGTTTTGCTCGAGACTATCGAAGTAAGCGCAGGCGTCTTCAAAGGAAACGTCCGGGTTGCTCGCAAGATAGCGGTCGAACAGCAAGAAGATCAGATCCATTTTGCCACCTGCGGCTCGCGAGTTAACCAAATGAATCTGACGGTTGGGCTCTTCGGCAAGCACCATGTCACGCGCGGTGGCCGCGGCATTGTAGCTACCCGAGACGCCCTCGGAGATGGGCATGCAAATCGTCTTGTCAGCGAGCTTAAAGAGCTCAACCCACTCCCCTACGCTTGGGCAGGCGCTCGATGATGCGCCGGCTTCCGATTGAATGGCAACATTAAGCTCGTGAACATCGAGCGAGAGGTCGTCAACGAATTCACGCTCCCCCACTCGGATCTTAAGGGGTGCAAATGCAAAGGTGGTATGAGGTGCGGTTGGTTGCCAATCGCGAAGATTGCAGCTCGAATCGGAGATGAGTGCCCAGCTCATTGAGGGTCCTTTCTAATTGTTCCCCAACAATTATAGCCATCTTTTTGATTGTTTGGACGGCTATCTAGTTTTGAATACTAGATAGCCGTACTGATCTTATGGCAAACGGTAGGGGCAAAAAGAATGGGCCTCGTGATTCAAGATCGCGAGGCCCACGTTCGTTCGCTGTAGTACCAAATTAGTAGCGAACGAAAATGTAATTGTTGTTCATGCCAGCGGCAACGGAGCTGATGATGACGCCCGTCTTGTAGTCGGAAGCATGGATCATCTGGCCGTTACCAATGTAGATGCCGGTGTGGTAAGAGTTAACCACGACGTCACCAGGCTGGGGATCGGACACGCGGGTCCAGCCCATGAAGGTACCCGTGGTGCCAAGGCGGCAATAACGGCCGGTGAGGCAATAGCTCACAAAGCCGGAGCAGTCAAAGCTGTTCGGTCCAATACCGCCCCAAGAATAAGCATAACCGAGCTTGCTGTAGGCGCGCGAAACAACGGTACCACCGTCAACGGACTGGCTCGGTGCGGAAGGCGTCGGAGCCGGAGCGGGCGTCACGGGCTGCGGCGTGGGAGCAGGAGCGGGCGCGGGCGCAGGCGTGTTGCCGCCGCCGTTGTTGGTCGTACCGCCACCATTGTTGGTGTTCTCGGTCGTACCGGCGGTGTCATTGCTCACCGTGGCCTTTTCGGCGGTGCTGGCATTAATGCCAGCCTGCAGCGCAGCGTTGGCCTCGGCCTCGGCAGCAAGCTCGGCCTGCAGCTGCGAATCCAGGGAGTTCACGACACTCTGGGCCTCAGCCTGCTGGGCGTTGAGCTCGTCGACCTTCTTCTGCGTCGCGGCGACGTTCTTCTCCTGTTCGGTCTGCTTATCGGTGAGCTGCTGCTTAAGGTCCTTGACCTCCTGAATGGTCTGGGCCTGCTTGTCGGACACCTTACCGTAGTAGAAGAGACGGTTGAGCATGTCGCCCAGATCGTCGACGCCCGTCAGAACCTGAAGGAGACTCAGACCGCCGGTCTTGTACTCACCGGCAACATAGCTCGAAAGCTTTGCCTGACCTTCGGCAATCTCTTGCTGCTTTTGCGTGATCTCGCCTGCAGTCTGATCAAGCTCCTGCGTCTGTGCGGAGAGTTCTTCATGAATTTGCTGGGTTTGGGTGCCAATCTGCTCGAGTTTAGTTCGAGCAGCGGCAAGGTCGGATGCGGTATCGGCGTAAGCCGGAGCCACGAGGCCCAGGCCCAAAACACAAGCGAGGGTTGCCGTAGCAGCGCAGCGTGCCATGTTTTTGTGCGTATTTGCTGTGCGCATGTAGCTTCCTTTCCGGTATCTAAGGGTAGCGGCTAGTCAACCGTTACCAGGCTAAAGAGCTCAACGTCCTCGTTAGAAGGCGTGAGCTTCTTGCGCGGGTTGAGAAACGCAAGCTCAAGGATACAACCGTAGCCCACAAGCTTTGCGCCCATATCTCGCACCAGTTTACCTGTTGCCTCGACGGTTCCACCCGTCGCGACCAAGTCGTCCAGAATCAACACGGTATCTTTAGAGCTGATGGCATCGGCGTGGATCTCGATAGAATCCGTTCCATACTCGAGCTCGTAGCTCTCGCTTACCGTCTTGCGCGGCAGTTTGCCCGGCTTACGTGCGGGAACAAAGCCGGCACCCAGGGCGACGGCCACGGGCACACCGACCATAAAGCCGCGGGCCTCGGGTCCTACGACCTTGGTAATGCCCATGTCGGCAAAATGCTCGGCCAGGGCATCCACCATGGCCTTCAGGGCCTCGGGATTTCCAAAGAGCGGCGTGATGTCCTTAAAGACGACTCCGGGCTCGGGATAGTCGGGGATATCGACAATATGAGATTCGAAGTCGTACATGGCGTGACCTTTCATGGATTGCCGGGTGAACGGCGGTTATTTGCCCGTGTTAGCAGACGAGCTATGCGAGGGGACGACGACCTTGGACGGCTGCACGAGCGACTCGTCGTGCGCGGCAACCGCGAGGACGCTTGTCGCATCGCTTTTAGCCTTGGTGGATTCGGAACGCGCGATCTCCTCATCAAGGGCATCGATGTCAGCGTCCTCGACCACTGCGTTGAGTGACTCAAAGACACGGTTCTTAAGTAGCGCGGTGTGAACACCCTCGGTGAGGTCGTGCAGCTTCTTAAAAGCGCGCTCGAGCTTGGCGTCGCGCTCGTCATCGGAGGTATCCATGCCGAGCATGCTCACGAGAACCTGCTCAAACATCGAAGACTCGCGATTTGCCGACGATACGTACTGACGCAGGTTGCGCGGCTCAATGTGGAAGCGCGACAGCTCCGAGCAGTAACGGATAATCGGGAAATCTCGGCCATCGACGAGCTCACGGTTCTGCGGGCTCTTGATGATGCGGATTAGATCGTTCTCGGCAAGGGAGCGGATAAACGAGATTTCGACGCCGAGCATGTCGGGAATGGTCTCGATGGGATGCAGCTTTTGCTTGGTTTCCTTGGGTTCCGTCTTAAGCGGAACATCGGACAGAAGGCCCACCTCGTAAGCCAACGTGGACAGGTCCGTTGCGTTTTCCAAGCGCTGTTTAATGACGTTGAGCGGCATATAGCGGGTCTTCTGCAGGTGCAGGATGACCTCGAGACGGTCAACGTCTTCCTTGGAGTACTGGCGATACCCTTTAGGCGTACGATGAGGGGTGATGAGCCCCTCATCTTCTAGAAATCTAATTTTTGAGTTCGATAGATCGGGGTATGCGCCTCGAAGTAGATTGACGACCTGGCCGATACTCAGATAGTTGCGTTCGGCCATTACCTACTCACCGGTTTCGATGCGCTCCGGCGTGCTCTCGTGGTAGATGAGCGTGAACGTACCGATCTGAACGGAAGAGCCGTCGTGCAGCGGAGCACCGTTGACGATGGCGCCGTCGACCCAGGTGCCGTTGAGCGAGCCCAGATCCTCAATACGGGCGCCCAGGCCCTCCCGAATAATGCGTGCGTGGCTGCGCGAGACAGTCATGTCGTTGAGGAAGATACCGTTCGCGGGATCACGGCCGATGGTGGTCACGTCGTCCTCGAGCTCAAAGGCAGCTCCGGTCTGCGGGCCCTTGACGATGGACAGAACCGGAGCGGTGATGCGCACGTTGGCCATAAGGTCGGGAACGGTGACATCGCTCGAAGGAACACGGAAAACGCAGGTAGCGTCCGCAGTCTTATCGTTCTGAGGCATATTATTAACCTTGTTGTCCATGACAACCCCTATCTAACGCGGCTACGCCGCAAAGAATGAACCGTACGTAATCATACCCCAACGACTTAGTCTTCGATTTCGGGGTTAAGAAAGTCGATGTCCTCGTCCTCGGGATGCGCGATGGCCTGTTTAATGGCCAACCCTCCCTTAATGGAATAGATGACAGCGGTGAGCATGGAGAAGATGACGCCGCCATACACAAAGAAGATGCCGAGGGGCACCGAGCTGCCGTTGAGGCCCGGGAATGCCGTGAACGTGGCGGGCAGCAGATGCCAGCCGTCCACGACGGGAAAGCCCAACAACATGAGCGAGAAGCCGGTCATGAGCAGTGCTGTGGCAATCTTTCCGGGAAAGACGACGTCGATGGGGCGACGGTGGTAATGGCGCACGATGAGCGTGCCGATACCTAGATAGATATCGCGACCGATGATGAGCACGCAGACCCAGATGGGAAGCTCGCCGCGGACCACCAGGCCCAGCACGCCGGTAAACAGCAGCGCGCGGTCGCAGATGGGATCCATAACCTTGCCGAGCCACGAGACCGTTTTGGTCATGCGGGCAATCTGACCGTCCATCCAGTCGGTGGAAGCCGCGATGGCATAGATGACAATGGCAACGACACGGTTGTTGTCCGTCACGAACAGGTACAGGAAGACGAGCGTGAGGACCAGGCGCGTAAAGGTGATGAAATTGGAGATCGTAAAGATCTTATTCGACGGGTAATCGGAAGTGCCGATAAGCTCCTTTTTGATCTTCTTCTTGATGCCCACAGGACTCCCCCGCTGGTTAACGACAAAACTTTCGATACTATACCCGTTCCGACGATGTCTATCCAGCGCAGCCATAGAGAGTCCAGACATGTGGAGGGTGGTATCGGGCGGGATGTCATTCGATTTTGTGTACATCAGCCTCCAAAAATGACATTTTATGTCTGACGTTGAACGAAGCTGGCTGATAACAAGCAGGTGGAATAAACATGGGGGGCCCGGCCCTTGCCGCGCAATCGGCGCGCGGCAAGGG
>CAJKFS010000060.1 GCA_905199225.1 uncultured Collinsella sp.
GTGGGCGGCGGTGCTGATTCGCAATATAGGTGGTGTCGAAAGGGCCTAGGACTCAGTTGGGTGCGCTGCCCGTCCGAGGACGGCACCGCCTCAAATTTATGGCGTCGAGACGCTTTGGTTTTGGGCGGAGACCTTGACCGTTTTTGTTCAGATGTTTGCGGGATGCGTTACGGCAATAGATTTATAGCGGTATCGCAACTCGTTCCATTGGGCGCCGCGTCGCCTTTTGAGGTCGAGGCGTATTTGCTACTTGCACTGCCGCGATCCCTGGGAGGCGAAGGTTTTTGCGGCATAGAGCTTAATGTTGAAGTGATGCTAAGCACAAGTGCTCGAGCGATTGTGGGAAAGTCCCGTGTATATATCGACCTACTTCTTTCTTCGCCGGACGGCAGGCGACAGGTGGCCATTGAATGTCAGGGAAAGGCCTCGCACGGACGCGCAGGGGATGGCTTGCGTGACGCTGACCGCATGACGGCCCTTCAGGCCATGGGCTACGATGTACTTCTCCTGACACACAGACAGATATCCGATGAGGGTAGATTCCACGCGATCGTTAAGGCCGTATGCAGGATGCTCGATGCTGAATATCGTGATAAAAGCTCAGATGAGCAAAGGGCTGAGACATTACTCCGGTCTGAACTATTCGTTGACTGGACAAAATTGGGAGTAATTGACGGAAAGATGCCCGTTAGACACAAAACAGCTCGATCGTGGACGGCTGCGGTTCTAAGTGAGTAGGCTTTTGGCACTTTGGCGACCAGGCCGTTTTGAAACAAGTCATTTACCTGCGACTTTATAAAGCAATACGGATGGTCTGCTCGGCAAGTTTCGAAAAGTCTACTCACTTAGTTTTTGACGAGAGACCGATGCCGAAGATAGCTCTATTTCAGGGCGTTAACGAGTCCTCGAGACACAAAAAGGCCCGAACCAATACGGTCCGGGCCTTCTTCGAGCTAGAGGTTATGTCTCAGGCAGTTGGCTTAGCCAAAGTAGCGCTTGAGCAGGCCGGCGAAAGCCTTGCCGTGGCGAGCCTCGTCGCGGGCCATCTCGTGCACGGTGTCGTGGATAGCATCGAGACCGGCGGCCTTGGCGCGCTTGGCAAGATCGGTCTTGCCGGCGGTGGCGCCATTCTCGGCCTCAACGCGCATCTCGAGGTTCTTCTTGGTGGAATCGGTCACGACCTCGCCCAGGAGCTCGGCGAACTTGGCGGCATGCTCGGCCTCCTCGTGGGCAGCCTTCTCCCAGTACAGGCCGATCTCGGGATAACCCTCGCGATGAGCAACGCGAGCCATGGCCAGGTACATACCGACCTCGGAGCACTCGCCCTCAAAGTTGGCGCGCAGATCGGCAACGATGTCCTCGGAGACGCCCTCCATCTTGGCGACGCCCACGACGTGCTCGGCAGCCCACTCGAGCTGGCCCTCCTCCTGCTTCAGGAAGCGAGAGCCAGGAACGCCGCACTGGGGGCACTTGAAATCCTCGGGCAGCTGGTCGCCGTCGAACTCTTCCACATAACCGCAAACGGGGCAAACAAACTTCATGATTCGATCCTTTCGATCGATGGCGATGGTGCGCTCGTCCGGGTCCCGTAAGGGCCCTCTCCGGACGTGCGTCTTGACGAGTTCTATTATCCATAAATGAGACCGAATGTGAAGCCTATTAGGAATGATTTTTAATAAAACACTTTAAGCATGTGTAGATGTTGATTGATTAACGATTGCTAGACCTCGTGCGACCTCCGATGAGTACAATCGGTCGAGCAAATGTTGACCAATCAACAAATGAAGGAGCTTCCTTTATGCATCTAGCCCGCCGCGCCTGGTGCCGAACGTATCAAACGGTTTTTCGCATCGCATTGCCGGTGCTGCCCTATACCGAGCCACGCATTTTAGAGCACGCTGAGGAAGTGCCCGCAGTGCTTCAAAAGCGTTCAATACACCATGTTCTTATCGTGACAGATCCCGGCATTGCCCGTCTGGGGCTCACGGCACCGCTCGAGACAGCGCTCGCGTCCAAGGGAATTAGCGCTGCGGTCTATGCCGAAACACGTGCGAACCCCACGGTCTCAAACGTGGAGGAAGCGGCATCTCTGTATCGAGAGAGCGCCTGCCAGGCCATTATCGGCTTTGGCGGCGGTTCGGCCATGGACTGCGCCAAGGGCGTGGGCGCGCGCATCGCGCAGCCAAAGAAGCCCATCAACAAGATGCGCGGCCTGTTGCGTATCCATCGTCGCCTGCCGCTGCTCATCGCCGTTCCCACCACGGCGGGCACGGGAAGCGAGGTCACGCTTGCAGCGGTAATTACCGACGACGAGACGCACTACAAGTATCCCATTAACGACTTTGTGCTGATCCCGCGCTTTGCGGTGCACGACCCCGAGTTTACGCGCGGCCTGCCCGCCTCCATTACGGGGCAAACGGGCATGGACGCCCTGACGCATGCCGTCGAGGCCTTTATCGGGCGCAGCACCACGCCCTATACGCGCAAGATGGCGCGCCAGGCGGTGCAGCTCATCCACGACAATTTGCTCGAGGCCTATGAGTGCGGTGGCAACATGTGTGCGCGTCGCAATATGCTTTCGGCGGCGTATAAGGCGGGCGTTGCGTTTACCCGCTCCTATGTTGGATACGTTCACGCCATCGCACACAGCTTGGGTGGGCGTTACGGGATTCCGCACGGCTTGGCCAACGCTATCATCCTGCCGCACATGCTTCGCGCTTATGGTGACGCCGCCGCCCCCAAGCTTGCCGATCTTGCTCGCATGGCGGGCATTGCGCCGGCTACCGCGCAGGACAGTCTTGCGGCCGAGGCCTTTATCGATTGGGTCGACCGCATGAACGCCGCCTTGGGCATACCCAAATATGTGACGGGCATTCGCCGCTCCGATATTCCACAAATGGCGGCCCATGCCGATGCCGAGGCCAATCCGCTATACCCCGTTCCGCTTCTAATGGACCGCTTGGAGCTCGAGCATATGTACGAGGTCGTTGCAGGTGGTATGTTTGAGGACGAGAATTAGGAGGGTCCATGAACACCGAGGAAATTGCGCGCATCGTCGGCGATCAGCGCGCCTACTTTAAGACGCACGCCACGTTTGATGTCGATGCTCGACGTCGCGCGCTCGTGAGTTTACGCGATGCGGTGCGGGCCCACGAGGCCGATATCGCTCATGCGCTCAAGACCGATTTGGGAAAGTCGCATGACGAGGCCTATATGTGCGAGATTGGCACATCGCTTTCCGAGATTCGACATCAGATCGCTCACGTGGTTCGATGGAGTCGTCCGCGCCTGCGTCCGTGCGACCTCGCTAACGCCGTGAGCGTGTGCAAAACGCAAACCGTGCCCTATGGCGTCACGCTCATCATGGCGCCCTGGAACTATCCGTTTTTGCTGACGCTCGAGCCGCTCGCTGGCGCCCTTGCCGCGGGCAATACCGTGGTCATCAAGCCGAGCGCCTATGCTCCGGCATCGAGCGCGGTGCTCAGGCAAATCTGTGAAGAGGCATTTGATCCGCGCCTGGTGACGGTTGTCGAGGGCGGGCGCGCCGAGAACGAAGCGCTGCTCGATGAGCACTGGGACAAGATCTTCTTTACCGGTAGCGTTCCGGTCGGCAAACTCGTTATGGAGCGCGCAAGTAAAAACCTTACGCCTGTGACGCTTGAGCTGGGCGGAAAGAGTCCCTGCATCGTGGATGCGACGGCAAACTTGAAGGTTGCGGCACGGCGTATCGCCTTTGGTAAATGGCTCAACGTGGGGCAGACCTGCGTGGCGCCCGACTACCTGCTGGTCGATACGCGCGTGCACGACGAGCTGCTGGGCCTCATCAAGGAGGAGGTCCGCCGTATGTTTGGCGAGTATCCGCTCGATAACGAGGGCTACGGTCATATTGTCAACGCCAAGCATTTTGCGCGCGTGCGCGGGCTGATCGATCCCGATAAGGTCGTGCTTGGAGGTACCGCGCGCGAGGCCTCGCTCAAGATCGAGCCGACGATTTTGGACGGCGTGTCCCCCGATGACGCCGTGATGCAGGAGGAGATCTTCGGCCCCATTTTGCCAGTGCTGACGTTTGAGAGCCTTGACGAGGCCGAAGCGTTTATTACGGATCGTCCGACGCCGCTGGCCCTGTATATCTTTAGCCAGGACCGTTCGGTTCAGCAACGCTTTGTGCGCTACGTGCCCTTTGGCGGCGGCTGCGTCAACGACACCATCATGCACTTGGCTACGAGCCATATGGGCTTTGGCGGCATGGGAGCGAGCGGTATGGGGCAGTACCATGGACGCGAGAGCTTCGATACGTTTAGCCACAAGAAGAGCATCGTGAATAAGGCAACGTGGCTGGACGTGCCATTCCGCTACGCTCCTTACGCAAGCTGGAAGCACAAGTTCGTGCGCATGTTTGTGCATTAGAATCAGATGACATAGGGATAAACAAAGTGGCCGCCCCCGCGTAAGCGAAGACGGCCATTTCTCACGATGAAAACGTGTATCGGAGTTGGCAAGACCCGCTGCCACGGGTGCCATCCGTGTTCCTATCTTATCTGCAAGCGTTCCGTTGCGCAAGCGTTGCGGCAAACGATTGAAAGACGCAGACAGGATGAATTTGTGTCCGCACGGGCCCGTAGACTTCTCAACTACGTTGTGGATGCTCGCTAATCGGTAATGGAGGCGCACGTGTTTGATGACGATAACCTGTTCGATCTGACAGACGATCCGTTTGAGTGGGATATGCTACTCGATGACGATGAGTTGGAGCAGGACCGTAAGAAGCGGCAGGGCAAGAAGACGCGGGATGACGCTTCGAAAAAGCAGGACAAGCGTCGCCGAGGTCTGTTCGGCGGGCTCTTTGGGTGACTGTCTCATCGCCGCGTCTGTATACTAAACAGGTCTTATACGCGTTGCGAAATGAGGACAGAGACGATGATGTGGTTTACCGCCGACCTGCACCTGGGCGATACGAATATCTTGCACGACATGGATCGACCGTTTGATTCGGTCGAGGAGATGAACCGCAAGGTCATCGATGCCATCAATGAGTGCGTGGCTGTGGACGACCGCCTCTATATCTTGGGAGACTTTACCTATCGTTTGCCCCTGGCGGAGGCGGTGCGCCTGCGCGAGCGCATCGAATGTCAGAACGTAACGCTCATCCGCGGTAACCATGACGGCGACTGGGAAGATCCAGACGCGCCGCACATTTGGGATGAGGTGCGCGATTATCTGGAGGTCGCCCCCGGTTACGCGAAGGGCCATCGCCTGGTAATGAGCCATTACCCCATGCTCAGCTGGAACGCCAAGGCGCGTGGCGCCATCATGTTGCACGGGCATATCCACAGCAGGGGAGACCGCACCAACGCGCGCAACCGCGATCGCGAGCGCCCCATCTTTCGCTATGATGTCGGCCTCGATGCCAACGAGTACAAGCCCGTAAGCCGTGACCAAATCCTAGGCTTCTTTGGACTGTAGCTGTAAGTGCAGGTAGAATGAACGCGCCGCGCGGATGGTCTGTGCGGCGCGTTTCAGTAGGAGCGATGAATCCATGAGGGTTATCCAGCGCATTAACCATAACGCTGCCATCTGCGAAGACGGCGCGGGGCGTCAGCTTATCGCGCTGGGTCGTGGTATCGGCTTTGGCGATATGCCGCATGAGGTCGACCTGGATGTCATCACGCGTACCTTTTACGCATTGATTCAAAGTACCTGGCGTTTATTGATGAGGTCGACCCCGAGGTGCTGGAGTTTTCTGCTCAGCTGGCTGATATCGCAACCGGACAGCTTTCGTACGAATTGAGCCCTAACCTCCCCATTACACTGGCGGACCATATCCAGTTTGCCATTAAGCGCGCCCGCGAACACATGGTGGTGTCGTTGCCGCTCGAGCGCGATCTGGAGCAGCTGCATCCCATCGAATACCGCTTGGGCGAGCTGGCTGTTCGCGGCATCCAGAAAAGCTTCCGTGTGCGTATGCCCCGAAGCGAGGCCGCGGGCATTGCCATGTCGATTGTCAACGCATCGGTTAAGCCGAGCGAGCGGCGCGTGCTTGCCGAGCAGCACGAGGAGCGACTGCTCGATATGACGGTCGCGATTATTCAAGAAGAGTTGGGTGTGACGGTCGATCGCTCGTCGTTCGCCTTTGCCCGCTTTGCCACTCATGTGCGCTATCTGCTCGACCGCGTGGCAAAGAAAGAGCCGATCGATACCGAGAACTCCGGTCTTTACGACGTGCTCGTGGAGCAGTATCCGGCGGCATCGCGTTGCGCTCACCGTGTCGACGATCTGATTCAAGAGACCTTTGGCGAGCCATTGGCCCAAGAGGAGCTCGTCTATCTGATCATGCATGTGAATCGCGTGGCTTCTGTCCACTCGGATAAATAGGCTCTCTGGTATTTCCTTTCCGTCATGGCGACCGTTCGCGGGTCGTTTGCTACCGTTCGTCGGTAATCTGAGCCGCAACGAACGCATCTGCCGCATATACTCGCCGTGTGTTGGGTGTTACTCACGGCGCAGCTCCGAGAGGCACTACCGATTCTGCCGAGACCATAATTGGGTCTCTGTCGGTTGTGCGTGGGGCTTTTTTCATGTCGATCCACCCGGGAATCACATGCAAATCAATCTCTTGCCAACTGATATCGCGCGCTGCGCAGGCGCGAGCGGAATCGTGCGTCTTGGCGCCGTGAAGTCCCACGGCCTTTAGTTGGAAGAGAAGGGATTCGACATGGCTGTCGATAACAAGAAGATTGCCGAGGACGTGCTTGCTGCCGTCGGCGGCGCCTCCAATGTGACGAACGCGACGCACTGCATGACCCGCTTGCGTCTGAACCTCAAAGATCAGTCCATTCCCAATGATAATGAAGTTAAGAAGATCAAGGGCGTGCTGGGCGCACAGTGGTCTGGCGGCCAGTATCAGGTCATCATTGGCCAGAACGTGCCGAAGGTCTATGACGCCGCCATTGCGCTGGGCGTCAAGGGCGAAGGCTCCATTGACGAGAACCTCGATGGCGGCATCAAGGAGCCACTGACGGTCAAGACTGCGGGCAAGAAGGCCCTTAACTACCTGTCCAAGACAATGTGCATGACGATCCCCATTATCATGGGCGCCGCCATGTTCCGCACACTTGCCGTACTTTGCGGCGACGGCATGCTCGGTATCTGGTCTGCAGATTCTGACATCTACAACTTCTTCTACAACTGGATTTACAACGCCGGCTATTATTTCCTCCCTGTCTATCTGGGTTGGGCTGCCGCAAAGCAGCTCGGCTGCAGCCAGCCGCTCGGCATGATGCTCGGCGGCGTGCTCATTGCCCCCGAGTTCATGACGTTGGTCAACGCCGCTGCGGATTCTGGTGCTACGACCACGATGGTTTACGGCGTGCTCCCGGCTCAGCTGAACAACTATTCTGCGACCGTGCTCCCCATGCTGCTGTCTATGCCGGTGCTGATGGTCGTCGAGAAGTTCATGAAGAAGATCATCCCCGACATGCTCTCCACGGTGTTTGTGCCCGTGTGCACCATGGCTGTGATGACCCCCGTTTCCCTGTGCGCCCTAGCTCCGATTGGTTCCATTCTGGGCGACCTGGTCGGCAACTTTATGTTCGGCCTCGGAAACGCTGGCGGCATCGTCACGATCCTCTCCCTCGTCGCCATTGCCGCGCTTTGGGAGTTCCTGGTTATGACCGGTATGCACCAGGTTCTGATTGCCCTCGGCATTGTGCAGGTGCTCACCTCAGGGTCTGACTCCTGCGTTATGGTCGCGGGTGCTATCGCTCAGTTCGCCACGTGGGGCATGGCCTTCGGTGCCTTCCTGCGCCTTAAGGAGGTCGACGAAAAGGGCGCTATGCTTGGTTTCTCGCTCTCCGGCATTGTCGGTGGCGTGACGGAGCCCGCGCTGTATGGCTGCGGCTTTAAGTATACTCGCTGCCTGGGTGCCATGGTCGCGGGCGGCGCTATCGGCGGCCTGATCGCGGCTATCACTAATGTGACCACGTATGTTTTGGGCGCAACTAATATCCTTGGTATTACAGGTTATGTTGCAGGCGGAACTGCTAATCTCGTATGGGGCTGCGTTGCATCGGGCACTGCATTTGTTGCCGCCGCTGCCATCGCCTACTTCTTTGGCTTTACCAAGGAGCAGCTCGACGAAGACGCTGCTGCCGCCAAAGCCTAAAGCATCCGTTCGGTAGGACAATTATCTGGGGCACTTGGCTGCGCTTCAAGTGTCCCTTTCCGTAGATGGGGGTCAATATGAAGCAATTGCTCATTCGTGCCGACGATATCGGTTATTCGTATGCCGTTAACCTGGGGATTGCCCGCAGTATCAATGAGGGCCTGGTGCGCTCGGCGGGACTTATGCCCAATATGCCCGAGGCCGAGCGTGGCTGGTCGCTCGTGGCGGATGTCGGCATTGCGGTGGGTCAGCATACCAACGTGTGCCTGGGCAAGCCGTGTGCCGACCCGGCGCTCATTCCGAGCATGCTCAACGAGAACGGCGAGTTCCATAGCAGCCGTACCTTCCGCGATCATTTTAAGCGCGGCGAGGAGTTGATAGACTTCGACGAGGCCTGCATCGAGATCCGCGCGCAGCATGACCGCTTTGTCGAGATCGTGGGCCGCGAGCCCGATTACTTTGAGGCCCATGCCGTCATGAGCAAAAACCTTAACCGAGCGATCTCGGCGGTTGCTCAGGAGCTGGGCCTTAAGGAGCAAAAGGCGAGCTTCGACCCCGCGGCTGTGGTGCATTGCGGAGATACTGATCTGCGCATGGTGATGCGCTCGATGGAGCCGGGCTACGAGCCCAAAGAGGCAATCATGCAGACGGTTCGCGAGATGGTGGACGGCGAGACGGTCGTCTTTGTGTGCCATCCGGGCTATCTCGATCGTTTTATCCTGGAGAACAGCTCGCTCACGACCGATCGTACCAAGGAAGTCGATGCGCTGATCGACCCCGAGCTTCGCGCTTGGCTCGAGTCTCAATCCGATCTTCGCCTGATCGACTACCGCGACCTGTAAGGACCCAAGTCACCACAAAGGGGACAGTCGCCTTTGTGGTGGTTCTGGCGCCGTTGCCATTATGGCGGCGGCGCCTTTTTTGTCCGCGTGGCGCGGTAGAGTGTAGGCGGTTGAAATTTGCGTCCATCGAGGAGCTGCTATGAACGAGATCAAGTGCCCGCATTGCGGCGAAGTTTTTAAGGTCGATGCGTCCGGCTATGCGGATATCGTCAAGCAAGTGCGCGATGCCGAGTTCTCGCGCGATCTTGATGAGCGCGTAGCGGCGGCTCGACGCGAGGGCGAGCAGGCGCTGGAGCTTGAGCGTTCGCGTTCGGCGTCTGCCCTGCAGGAGGCGGAGTCTCAACGCGACGCTCAGCTTGTCGAGCAGAAGAACACTGCGGATCAGAAACTGGCGCAAGAGGTTGCCAAGCGCGATGCTGAGCTTGCCGAGCTGCGCGCTAAGCTCGAGGGCGCTGCCGCAGAGCGCGAGAGTGCAAGCCAGCGCGCGGCGGTTGAGGCACGAGCCAATGCTCAAAAAGAGAATGCCAAACTCCAGCGTGAGATTGATAGCCTGCGTGCGCAGCTTGGGCGCAAAGATGACGAAGCAAAGCTTGCCGAGTCGGCGGCGCGCAACGCTGCTCAAAACGATTTAGCTGCACGTGATGCTCAGATTGCCGAGCTGCAGGCCAAGCTTGCCGCGGCGGACAAGGCCCAGGAGATGGCGCTTGCCGCCGCTGCGGCTGAGTCGCAGCGCGAGCTCGATGCCGCTCGCAGCGAGGCCGAGCGCGCGCTTACTGACTATCGCGCGACGGTACAAGAGAAGTTTTCCGCCGCTAAGGCACAGTCCGAGCAAGAGGCCGAGGGTCTGCGTGCCCAGCTGCGCGAGCAGGAACTGATGGCAAAAATGAACCTGTCGGAGGCGGTTGCCGCGGCGGAGCGAGAGCGCGATGAGGCGCGTGCCAAACTGACGAGCGAGCTGGCGGTGCGCGATTCTCGCGAGGAACAGGCCAAGGCGGCACACGAGCTCGAGCTTGCGCAGGCCAAGCGTGCGAGCGATGACCTGATTCGCTATAAGGATGAAGAGATCGAGCGCCTTAAGGACATGAAGGTCCGCCTGTCCACCAAGATGGTGGGTGAGTCGCTCGAGCAGCACTGCGAGACCGAGTTTAACCGTCTGCGCATGACGGCGTTTCCTAACGCGTACTTCGAGAAGGATAACGATGCGTCCGAGGGCACCAAGGGCGACTTTATCTTCCGCGAGTGCGACGCAAGCGGTAACGAGGTCATTTCGATTATGTTCGAGATGAAAAACGAGAACGACGAGACCGCGACCAAGCATAAAAACGAGGACTTCTTTAAGAAACTCGATCACGATCGTCGCCAGAAAGGCTGTGAGTACGCGGTGCTCTGCACGCTGCTCGAGCCCGAGAGCGAGCTTTACAACGCGGGAATCGTGGACGTGAGCTATCGCTACGAGAAGATGTACGTGATTCGCCCGCAGTTCTTTATTCCCATGATCACGCTTCTTCGCAACGCCGCCATGGGTTCGCTTCGCTATAAGCAGGAGCTGGCGGAGTACAAACAGCAGAATATCGACGTTACGAACTTCGAAGCCAAGATGGAGAAGTTCAAGAATGATTTCGGCCGCAACTACGAGATCGCGAGCCGCAAGTTCCAAACGGCGATCGATGAGATCGACAAGACGATTAGCCACCTGCAGAAAACCAAGGAGGCGTTGCTGTCCTCCGAGAACAATCTGCGCCTAGCCAACAAGAAGGCGGACGATCTTACCATTCGCAAGCTCACGTGGGGCAACAAGACCATGAAGGCCGCGTTTGACGAGGCGCGCGGGGCTGCGACAGAGACAAACGATGAGCCAGCCGAGGCGGATTCGTATGAGGTCGAGGGTGCCGAGTAAGGCATAGCGTATAGCGCAAAAGC
>CAJKFS010000061.1 GCA_905199225.1 uncultured Collinsella sp.
ATATCGGCGGTGCTGTTTCGCGATATTCAACAGTGCTCAAGCGAGCAAATACTCACTTAATTGCATACGCGATATGGTCCGCAAGAATAAACGGCAAATTAGGGCTTACTTCATAGGGAAGCAGTCCTGTCGACATATCAATAACATCCGAGGTCAGCTCGAGAAGTTCATCCGAGACTTCATCAATGAGAGCGATGTAGCGGGAACTAACGTTATAGAACGTTCGTTGAATCTCCGAGAGCGGTAATTCATCGCCAACGTCCTTAAACCCCAGGCCACGCCCGAATGCCACCAGCTGCCTGCCATTTCCGTCGATGCAGAGGACAGCGCTGGTGTTAATTCGTTTAACGATTTCCATGTGTCCCCCTTAAACAAAACAAGGCTCCCGAAGCAGAATCCGACAATCAATGTCGACAGATGCTGCTTCAGGAGCCTTGCCTGAATATCACTCTGGTTGCCAGTTTAAGCGAAACACCGTAAATGACCTCGTGTAAACATTACTAAACAGTTAAACGGTCGATATCTCCATGTGAACGGTTTAGAAGCAGAAGGCAATCCTTACGCCTGCTGATAATGCAGGTGCTTCTCGTCGATATCGGCCAGGTCGCGGTCGAGGTAGCGGCGCGCGAGCCAGTTTGCCATGGGAAGGTTCTGGTCCAGGTAGTTGCCGCACTCCTCGGGAGCGGCACCGGGGACATCGCCCTCAAAGTCGGCGACGAACTCAAAGAGCTCGCGCACGAGCGGCAGGATCTCCTCGCTCGTCACCTCGCCAAACACGACCAGGTAAAAGCCCGTGCGGCAGCCCATGGGGCCAAAGTAAACGATACGGCTCGACCACTCGGCATGATTGCGAAGGAAGGTCGCACCCAGGTGCTCGATGGTGTGGCACTCAGCCGTGTTCATGACCGGCTCTTTATTGGGCGTGGTCAGACGCAGGTCAAAGGTGGTGACGGCAGCACCGGTCGCCGGATCGCGGTCGATGCGACTCACGTATACGCCGGGCTCAAGCAGCAGATGATCGACAGAAAAGCTCGCAATGCGCTCCATGGCAGATCCTCTCGATAGTCAATTTGGGACGGGGCTCTTTTAGCTGGTTCGAATGGTCACACCAATCATACCAGTCAAAAAAGCCCTGTCCCAAATTAGCCACCTGGGACGAAGACCAATGATTATTTGATCCCCGTCCCAGAAAAATCATTCTAAGCAGTGTACGAAATAGTGGCCGCCACCGCATGTCGCCAGCCGGCGATCTTTTTGGCTCGCTCGCCAGCGGGCATCGACGGCTCCACGATGCCACGGGCGCCGTAGACGTCGACGACATCGCGCGTATACATGCCCAGCGCGATACCGCAGGCCCAAGCCGCGCCCAGACCGCTCATCTCGTCGTTGCTCGCAATGCGGATGGGCGAGCCGACCAAATCGCTCTCAAACTGCATCAGGTACGCATCGCGCGTGGGGCCGCCGTCAACACGAAGCTCGGCAAGCGCCGCGCCCGAATCCTCGACCATCGCATCAATGACGTCAAAAATCTGATAGGCGATCGACTCGTCGGCAGCCTTTACGAACTCCGCGCGGCCCGTGGTGCGTGTCATGCCAAAAACGCATCCCTCGGCATCACTTGCCCAGTGCGGCGCACCCAGGCCGGTAAACGCCGGCACAAAGTAGACATGGCTCGCCGGGTTGGCGGCGTAGCACAGGTCGGTGACCTCCTCGGGGTTGTTGATGAGCTCCAGGTCGTCGCGCAGCCAGGTCTTGACGGCGCCGGCGTAGCTCACGTTGCCCTCGAGTACATACTCGGTCACGCCATCCATACGCCACGCAAGCGAGCTCGAAAGCCCGTGCGAGCTGGCGACAAACTCGTTGCCGACGTTCATCATGACCGAGCTACCGGTGCCATAGGTCGCTTTGGCCATGCCGCGGCTGTGGCAACCCTGCGCAAACAGGGCCGCATGGCTGTCGCCCAGCACGCCGTGCACCGGCACAGGCGCGGGCAAAAAGCCATCCAGGTCCGTTGTGCCAAACAGACCGTCGGAATCAGTCACCTGCGGCAGGCAGGCCGGATCGATGCCAAAGGCCTCGCACACCGGCTCGCTCCAGCAGCCACGGCGCAGGTCGAAGAGCTGCGTGCGGCTGGCATTGGACCAGTCACAGCGAAACTCCGCGCCGCCCGTGAGCGTCCAGACCACCCAGGCATCGATGGTGCCCAGACACAGCTCACCCGACGCCGCGGCCTCGGCAGCCGCCGGAACGTTCGCGAGGATCCAAGCCATCTTGCCCGCCGGATAGTAGGGCGAGAGCACCAGGCCCGTTGTGTCACGCACCAGCTCTGCCACGCCTTCGCGCGCCGCAAGCTCGTCACACAGCTCGCGGGCGCGGGCACACTGCCACACCACGGCGTCGCACAGCGGCTCGCCCGTCGCACGGTTCCAGGCAACGGTGGTCTCACGCTGGTTGGAAATGCCAATGCCGGCGACGTCGGCCGGGTCGACCCCGGTCTCCTCCACCACGGCGCGCGCCACGGCCAGAACGTTGGCCGCGATCTCGGCCGGATCATGGCTCACCCAGCCGGCCTCGTTGACGATCTGGCGATGCGCGCGGTCGGCACGATGAATCAGATGGCCGCCCTCGTCCACCAGCAGCGCCTTGGTGCCCTGCGTGGATTGATCGATTCCGATGATGTAGCGGCCCATGGCCACCCCTTTCAAAATGAATGTGACAAAGGGACTGTCCCTTTGTCACATTCCAATTACTCTGCGGGAAGGAACTCGGCGACCGTCTTGGCAATGCCTTCGCCGGTGAGGCCGTAGTGCGCAAAGACCTCGGGGCTCGTGCCGGTGATGACCGGCGCGTCGGGCAGGCTCAGGCACTTGACCGGACGCGGACAATGCTCGCCCACGACCTGCGCGACCATGGAACCCAAGCCGCCGAAGGGGCTGTGCTCCTCGACGGTCACGACGGCACGCGTGGCCCCGGCGGCCTCGATCACGGCCTCGGCGTCGAGCGGCTTCACACAGTACATGTCGAGCACCGTTGCCGAGATGCCCTGCTCGGCCAGCAGGTCGGCAGCGTCCACGGCATGGCGGACCATCTCGCCGGTAGCGACGAGCGTTACATCGGTGCCGCGGCGTACCCAGGTGGCGCGGTCCATCTGGAACGGGCACTCGTCCTCGGTGTACACGTCCTCGACCGGGTTGCGGCCCACGCGGATGTAGGCCGGCTTGTTGTCGGCGACCAGGGCCCGCACGAGCTCGGCGGTCTGGAAGCGATCGCTCGGCAGATACACGCGCATGTTGGGAATCGCGCTCATGGCGGCGATATCCTGCGCGGAGTGATGGCTCATGCCCAAGGCGCCGTAGGACACGCCGCCCGAGATGCCGATGAGCTTGACGTTGGTGTTGGAGTACGAGACGTCGACCTTGCACTGCTCATACGAGCGCGTGGTCACAAAGGACGCCGGCGAGGCGGCCCAGGCCTTCTTGCCGCACGAAGCCATGCCGGCGGCGATGCTCACCAGGTCCTGCTCGGCGATGCCGACCTCGACGGACTGCTGGGGATACTGATCAAAGAACGGCGTGAGCGATGCGGAGCCGCGGGAGTCGGAGCACAGGACGACGATGTCCTTATCGGTCTTCGCGGCCTCGAGCAGCGTGTCGCAGATAACCTTGCGATTGGCGATCTTGTTAGCCATTGATGGCCTCCTTATGGGCAGCGAAATCGGCGATGATCTGGGCATATTCCTCATCGTTGGGCAGGTGATGATGCCAGGCGGCCTTGTCCTCCATAACGGGCGAGCCATAGCCCTTCACCGTGTTGAGGATGATGACCGTGGGCTTGCCGCAGGTCTCGGTCGCAAGCGTCAGCGCGGCGTCGATGGCCCGGACGTCGTTGCCCGGAATGGAGAGCACGTTCCAGCCGAAGGCGGCCCAGCGCTCCTCCTGCGAATCCTGCTTCATAACGTCCTCGGTGCTACCGCTGATCTGCAGGCGGTTGCGGTCCACGAGCGCGCACAGGTTATCGAGCTGGTAGTTACCGCCGCTCATGGCGCCCTCCCAGACCGAGCCCTCGGCAAGCTCGCCATCGCCCATGATGGTGTAGACGCGGTAATCGCGGCCATCCATCTTGCCGGCAAGCGCCATGCCCACGGCCACGGGCAGGCCGTGACCCAGCGAGCCCGAGTTCATTTCGATGCCCTTGAGCTTGTTGTTGGGGTGGCCGATGTAGGGGCTGCCGAACTTGGAGAAGCGGGCCTTGACGTCGTCGAGGTCAAGATAGCCCTCGTGGCAGAGCACCGCGTAGTAGGCCTCCATAGCGTGGCCCTTGGAAAGCACGAAGCGGTCGCGGTTGGGATCGTCGACGGTCTCGGGCGAAATGTTAAGGTGGTTGGCGTAGAGGGTCATGAGGGCGTCGATCACCGACATGTCGCCGCCGATGTGGCCGCCGGCGCCAGCCATGATGATATCGACGCAATCGCGGCGAAGGTCCCAGCGCAGGGACTCAAGCTCTTCGATAGTTGCCATTTCTACTCTCCTCGCAGGTAGGCTTTAACGTCTTCTTCGATGGGGTCGTACAGGTCGGGGGCAATGCCGAGGTACTTGCACGCCTCGTAGAGCACCGGCACCACGTTGGCGTGAATAGCGACGCAGTGGTGGATGTAGGGGCCCTCGACGATCTTGGCCTCGAGGCGCTTGAGGTTGTCGACCTCGACCCACAGATAGGTGCCCATGCCGGCCGGGCCGTCGATGCCGCGGGCGTTGCCCAGCAGCAGCGAGTACTCGCCGTTGTCGCCGTCAAAGCGGGCAAGGGTGAGGTCGCCGTGCTTGGCCTCGGCCGTCAGCGCGCCGGGGTGATCGAAAGCCAGCGGGTAGGTGAGCTTGGGCTTGACGGCCGCGCAGCTGCAGGGCCAGGGGCCGCAGTGCTGCAGCAACTCACCGTTCTCGTTATCGGGATGGCGCACGGTCCAGTCGGCGAACATGCCACGGTGACGGCCCAGGTCGGCGGCCTCGACCATCAGCGCGGTGATGGCGCCGTGGATATCGGTCTCGCATACGATAGGAATGCCCGTCTCGTTGAGGATGGCGTTGGCGGCGCAGGGCATAATGCCCAGCTCGTCCTGCAGAGCGTTCCAGCACTGGATGGCGCCGGCGTTGCAGCCGTACTTCTCGACCAGGCGCTTCATAGCGATGGCGAGCCCTGCGACCGCGGGGACCTTGTCCTCGGGTATGCAGATCTCAAAGCTGTCGTTGATGTGGGCAAGCATGGCGGCCATGGCCTGCTCGTCGGCCTGGGCGTCGCGCACGGCCTGGACAAGTTCGGTCATGGGGATAGGCGAAAGCTGGATGTTGAACTTCTCGAGCAGCTCGCCCTCGTTGCACATGGTCGACCAGAAGTCGAATGGACGGGTGGCCATCTGCAGGATGCGGGTGTGCTTGAAGGTCTTGACCACGTTGCAAACGGCCAAAAAGTCCCAAACGCCGCGCTCGAACTCGGGGTCGGTCAGGCGGCAGTTGGTCATGTAGGTGAAGGGAACCTGGAAGCGGCGCAGGACCTTGCCGGTGGCGAACAGACCGCACTGGCTATCGCGCAGGCGCGTGCCGTCGGGCTCGGGGCGCTCGTCGCGCGGGCCCCACAGCAGCACGGGCAGGCCGAGCTCGCGGGCAAGGCGAGCGCAAACGTACTCGGTGCCAAAGTTGGCGTGGCACAGCATAATGCCATCGACGCCCTCGGCGCGGAATTTCTTGACGATAGGCTCAATGTGGCTGTCGTCGAACAGCAGGCCCTCGTCATTGATGTCGTCGATATCCACGATGTCGACGCCGATCTCGCGCAGACGGTCAGCCGTCAGGCCGCGATACTTGATTGCGTCCGGCGCGCTAAAGATGCTGCGGCGCGTGGGCACAAAGCCGAGCTTGATCTTGTCCATGTACGTCCTCCCCTAATCACATGTTCAGTAAACAGACGCATGTTTCGTTTTGTTCTGTTTACTAAATGTTTTACTCTACTGTTTAGAAGTTTAACGCGAAATACCCGTAGACGGTAGAGAAATCAGCCTAAACGGTATGTAAACAAACTGAACATACAAGGGCATCAAAAAGAGGGCCCCGAAGGACCCTCTCTTAGTAGCGTTATGTATGGCTGCCTTAGCGAGCTTTACCTCCCTACGGCCTAGCGTTGCCTTTGCCTAGATCTCACGCACGCTTTGGCGCTCGACAAAATAGGTCGACACGGCCGTCTTGCAGGTATAGCTCTTGGGGTTGCGGATGTTGCCCACCAGGCGACGCACCGCGATCTCGCCCACCTCGTGCTTGGGAACATGCACCGTGGTGAGCGGCGGGTTGGAGAAGGCGCCCAAAGACAGGTCGTCAAAGCCGATGATCGAGACATCCTCGGGCACGCGAATACCGTGCTCATTGAACGCGCGCATGGCGCCCACGGCGAGCACGTCGTTCTCGGCAAAGAAAGCCGTCGGCAGATCGTCGCGCGAGACGTTGTCGAGCCACACGCCCATGTCGTGATAAGCGCCCTCGAGCGTGGTACCCAGCGTGACGTGCCATGCCGGGTTGGCCTCAAGATCCGCGTCCTCAAGCGCTTGGCGATAGCCGCGCTCGCGGTCCTTAAAGTTGCGGATCCGAAGGTCGCCCGCCAGATAGCCGATTTGCCTGTGGCCTTTCTCGATAAGGTAATCCACGGCACGCAGCACCGAATCGGTGTTGGCGATGACTACGGCATCGAAGTACTGGCGATCGCTCCAGCCGTCGAGCACAATCAGGTGGGCGGCAGCGTCGGCGAACAGGGCGTAGTCCTCCTCGCCCAGCTCGGTACCCATCAGCACGATGGCGGCCGACGGGTCGGCGATCAGGCCCTCGACCTGCGGGCGCACGGCGTCCAGGTCGCTAAAGTCGAGCGAGACAAAGCTCGTGCTCATGCCGTGGCGACGCGCCTGGCGCTCCACGCCCTCGATGACCGCGGGATGGAAGGTGCTCTCGTCCAGGATGGCGCCCGTCTTGCGCGCAAGCACAAACTGGATGCTCTCGAGCTGCGTCGACTGCTGATAGCCAAGCGACTGCGCGCACTCCAGGATGACCTTGGCGGTCTCCTCGCTCACGCTGCGCTTGCGGTTGAGCGCGTTGGACACGGTTGCGGGCGAAAAGCCGGTAATGCGGCTGATCTCGCGGACGCTTGCTTTAGCCATCGTTCCCCCTAGCATCGGTCGCGGCCGAGCATCGTGGCTTGACCGCCCCGTGGCTCGGCAACTAAACGACCGCAAATTCAATCTAAACAGAATAGTAAATGTTTATTAGCTAGTTTAGCCTGTTGTCAAGCGAAGTGGCACGACTATTCCCCCAACGGGCGCATTTGTCCATCTTAACGTTATTACGCAAGGTCTTCGCCATTGCTTGCTATTACGCGTCGGTACCATTCGAAGCTTTTCTTTTTACGTCTCTCAAACGAGCCCGCACCGCTATCGTCTCGATCGACATAGATAAACCCGTAGCGCTTACGCATCTGTCCTGTGGCGACCGAAACCAAATCGATCGGGCCCCAACAGGTATATCCCATGAGTTCCACCCCGTCGAGCTCGACGGTCTCCCTCATCGCCTCGATGTGGGCCCGCAGGTATTCAACTCGATAGTCGTCTTCTATTTCACCCGAATCTTCCGGCACATCAGGAGCACCCAAACCGTTTTCGACGATGAACAGCGGCTTTTGATAGCGATCCCAGATTTCATTCATGGTGACGCGCAGCCCTTTGGGGTCGATAAACCTCCCCCAAGGCTCCTGTTTTAGATACGGATTAGGCGCCGAGCGAAGAAGGTTCGAATCGAACTGACCTTCCGCATGCGCTTTTGCGACGCGCGTCGAGTAATACGAAAACGAGACGAAATCGACCAGGTTTGCAGCCAGTACTTCGCGGTCATCATCCCGATAGGGCACCTCAAAACCATGGCGGGCGTATTCCTTGAGAACATAGCTCGGGTACGCACCGCGCACCTGGATGTCGGTAAACATGTAATGGCTGCGATTCTCAGCCTGCGCAGCCAGCACATCGTCCGGATCACATGTAGCCGGATAGAAGACACCTGCGTTGAGCATGCAACCGATCTTCGCCCCAGGGCACAGTTCATGACACGCCCCGACCGCACGGGCGCTCGCAACCAATACATGGTGCACGGCCGTGTGAACCGTTGCATAGCGATTCTCCCCTTGCTCGAAGATGATCCCCGCCGCCATAAAGCACGCCTGCGTCATGATGTTGATCTCGTTAAAGGTCAGCCAATAATTGGTTGATTTCCGATCTCAGCCGAACACATTGAGCGGATAGGACGTTCCCGCAGCT
>CAJKFS010000062.1 GCA_905199225.1 uncultured Collinsella sp.
AAGCGCGGCCTCAAGAAGGAGTAACATCGGGACTTGCAGCGACGGACCTCAGGACGCTCTTACACCACGTCTGCGCGCGCGACCCGCTCATGTTGCAAACGTCCGTTTTTCCACGCTCGTCCGTCCAGATTTCCACGCTCATTCGGCAAGCGTCCGAAAATCCACGCTCATATGTCTGACAATCCACGCTCAATCAATGCGCGTCCAGATTTCCGCGCTCGTGTGTCCGATTATCCACGCTCGTCCAGCTTAACGCCCCGCGACCGCCTCAACATGCACGCGGCACGCCGGCAACCTTGAGCTTGCGATCGAGCTTTGCCGGATCCTTTAGATCATCCCAGCACAAGCGCACGATCTTGCAGTTATCAAGCAGCGAAAGCCTCGACTCGCGCTGACGCTCATCAAATTGCGCTTTTGCGAGCTTGCCCTCCTCCGCCGCCTTCTCGCTTTTAACGAATCCGTCAAACTCCCCGATGATCAATCGGTCGCCCACGCGCCACAGGTAGTCAACGCGATACGGCTTTCCCGGCTCAACCGGGTCGAACAGCTCAACTTGCAGCTCCGGAACCTGCCAGCCGCGCTCGATCATCAGCGCACGCGCCTTGGACTCGCCGCCGCTTTCCGACAAGCCGTCGGCACACCGCGCAACCCTGCGCGCCGTCACAACACCGCGACGATTCAGGCCAAGCTTGTCGACAGTCTCAACGAGATGCTCCTTCGACAAAAGCTGCTCATGGAGCGCCGAGTCCGCAATGATCAAGCCCTCGACAAACGATGCATCGACCAGGCAATCCGTAATCGTTTGATCGATATCGGTCACGGCAATGTCCATCTGGGTGGCCCGTGTTTGACGAACATAACGATGGCGAACGACCTGAGAGCCCGGCGTCGTTGATTGTGCCGGTGCCACGGCGATATGGATGTGCGTCAAATTGGCATGCGAAACCGAAAGACCGTAGATAACAGCCGCCGTATAGGAGCAAAATGTCCAGTCGGGGTGCTTTTGCGCAAGGGCCCGCACTCGATGCAGATAACGCTGCCGAAACTTGAGCTCGGACCAGTATTCCGGACGCGCATACAGCCCCGGCATGACCGCCTCTAGACTTCCCGCCGCCACCCGCCGCTCAATCTGCTTTGCCTCCGCCGCCGTGCGCGCGTACACGCAACTCATCTGCTGTTCGCATGCTTTAATGTGACTTGTAAGTCTTTGATTCGCCGTCATGTTTCCCATGTCGCCTCCCAACTCATGGAACGGCGCAAACGTACCAGACGGTTTCATGCGAAGTCTAACCAAATGCTGTCCAGGCACTGACCAAATGCTTGACGGTTTTGGACGTTTTAGGCTGATGGCTTATATCTGCAGGCAGAAGCCTTACCGAGAGGTCCCTGTCTCCACATTTAGATGCCTGTGTCCATCGGATTATCAGAAAGAAAAACCCGTCGAGATACGAGACTACGCCGAATGCGACTTGGCCTCTTCACGCACCGTCTCTTAGCCGAGCCATCGGCATCTACACACCTAAAAAATGAGCGTGGATAATCTCCCACTTTGAGCCCGTTCCTCGGCAAAAAATGGGAGATTATCCACGCTCGATTTGTAAACGTCCGAAAATCCACGCTCGTCCGTCCGAAAATCCACGCTCGTCACGCCGCCGGCACAGCAACAGCCGCGGCAGCAGCCACGGCTACAGCAGTACCATCGCAGCCTAATGCTCCTCGCCGGCGCGGGCCAGGTCGTAGGGCGTGGTCTGGTAGACGTAGTAGTTGAGCCAGTTGGTGTAGAGCAGCTGAGCCTGGCTGCGCCAGACGTTGCGCGGCTCGGCGGTGGGGTCGTCGTTCGGGAAGTAATGCGCCGGCACCTGGGGGTTGAGACCGCGCTTCACGTCTCGCTCGTACTCCAGGCGCAACGTGTCGGTATCGTACTCCGGATGGCCAAAGACAAAGAAGCGGCGGCTGTCGGTCGACTTGACGATGTACAGGCCAACCTCGTCGGACACGGCCACGACCTCAAGCTGCGGCTCAGCCTCCACGTCCTCGCGGCGCACATCGGTGTTGCGCGAGTGCACGGCATAGAAACGGTCGTCGAAGCCGCGGACCAGCGGGCTTTGCGGCTTCACCAGATAATGCTCGAACACGCCACTTGCCTTGGCCGGTAGATCGTACTTCTGAATGCCGTAATGATGGTAGAGCCCCGCCTGCGCGCCCCAACAAATGTGCAGCGTAGAGTGCACGTGTGTGGTGGACCAATCCATGATCTGGCAGAGCTCGGGCCAGTAGTCGACCTCCTCGAACGGCATCTGCTCCACGGGCGCGCCCGTGATAATCAGGCCGTCGTAGTGGATGTCGCGGATGTCGTCGAACGTGCGGTAGAACGTCTCCAGGTGACCGGCGCTCACGTGCGTGGCCTCGTGCGTCTTGGTGCGCAGCAGGTCCACCTCCACCTGCAACGGCGTGTTGGAGAGTTTGCGCATAATCTGCGTCTCGGTGGCGATCTTGGTGGGCATGAGGTTGAGGATGAGCACACGCAGCGGACGGATGTCCTGGTGCAGCGCGCGGTACTCGGTCATGACAAAGATGTTCTCGCTCTCGAGCTGCGCGGCGGCAGGGAGGGCGTCGGGGATGCGAATGGGCATGGATGCTCCTTACGAGTCAGTTGCAGCTATGGTACAACGAGCGGCCCCATCCGCGCGAGCACATCGCCCAGCGATGCCGTCAGCGGCCCAAATCACCCCAAAAGTAGAGATTAAGGCATGTCCCAAAAATCTACGGCGCTTTAGCCTAGCAAAGTGGCAGCAGGACGCTACAATGGTTCGACGCGAAAAACTCGGCCGAAAGGATACATATATGTACCAGACGCGTAAGATCGGTGTGGTCGGCCAGGGCCACGTAGGAGCACATGTCGCCAATAGCCTGCTTATGCAGGGCATTGCCGATGAGCTGTACCTGTGCGATATCAACGAGGCCAAGGTGACGTCCGAGGTCCAGGACCTGCGCGACTCCCTTTCGTTTGTCCCGTATAACACCAAGATCGTCAACTGCTACGACCACTACGAGGAGCTGGCCTGCTGCGACGTCATCGTCAACGCCGCCGGTAAGGTCGCACTGGCCGCCGGTAACCGCGACGGTGAGCTGTTCTTTACCACCGACGCCGCCCGCACCTTTGCCAAGCGCATCGTCGACGCCGGCTTTGACGGCATCTTCGTGAGCATCTCCAACCCCTGCGACGTCGTGTGCACCGAGCTGTGGCACCTGACCGGCTACGATCCCAAGAAGATCATCGGCTCGGGCTGCGGTCTGGACTCCGCCCGCCTGCGCACCGAAATCTCCAAGAAGGTCGGCGTGAGCCCCAAGTCCATCGACGCTTACATGATCGGCGAGCACGGCTTTAGCCAGCTGGCCGCCTTTAAGGCCGCGACCATCGCCGGCAAGAGCCTCAACGAGCTCCAGGCCGAGAACCCCGACAAGTACGCCTTTGACCACATGGAGGTCGAGGAGCTCGCACGCAAGGGCGGCTATGTGACTTACCAGGGCAAGCAGTGCACCGAGTACGCCGTCGCCAACTCCGCTGCACGCGTCTGCGCCGCCGTGCTGCACAACGAGCACGCCGTACTTTCCGCCTCTACGCTCATGACCGGCCAATATGGTGAGGAGGGCATCTTTACCTCCCTGCCGTGCGTGATCGGTGCCGAGGGCGTCGAGGAGGTCTACACGCTCGACCTTTCCGAGCACGAGCTCGAGGGCTTCCACAAGAGCTGCCAGCACATCCGCGACAACATCGCCCAGCTCGACTGGTGGGATGCCGAAGCATACGACGCGAAGTAGGCCGTTGGCTGCCACAACCTTGCGAATCTAAGCGCGATACTAAGCGGGCCGCGCCGGAAATCCCCGGCACGGCCCGCTTTTTTGACTCACGCAGTGCCCTTGCGAATCGAAGGTGAATACTTTTCCGCGCAGACACGGATCCGGCCGCCGCAACGCAAAACGGGACCCGCGCGCAGCGCAGACCCCGTCATGAGAGGTTATTCCCGGTATATTAGTACTGCTCGATGCCCATGTAGCGACGAACCTCGGGGCTGTGGTCGAAGACCTTGCCGCGGGCGGCGCGCAGCTCGCAGCTCATGTTGTAGAAGAAGATCGGCTCCAAGTACGAACGCACACTGGCGGGCACGTCGCCCACGCCGTACTCAAGCGCGTCGAGCACCATAATCGTATCGGTGTGCGTGTTGAGGAACGCAAGGGCGCGCTCCTCCATGGGGCGGCACTCGCCCGCGCCAAGCTGAACAAAGTAGAACACACCGGGCTCGGTGGCCTCGAACGGGCCGTGGAAGTACTCGCCGGAGTGGATGTAGCAGCAGTGCTGCCACTGCATCTCCATGAGCGAACAGATGGCCATGGCGTAGGTCTGGCTAAAGTTGGGGCCGGAGCCCAGGATATAGAAGAACTTGTGCTGCTGGCAGAGCTCGGCAAAGCGGGCGCCCAGCTCGGCGTTGACCTTCTCGCGGGCGGCGGGCAGCAGCGCATCCATCTGCTTGAGGCCCTCGTACATGTCGGCGAGTGCCTCGTAGCCTTCCTGCTGGTCAAGCAGCTCGGCGGCGATCAGAGCGCCGATGCCCTGCGGCACCTCGGCCTGCGGCACGCCCTCGCCCCAGGGATAGACCCAGGTAGTCCACTTGCCGTTGTCGATCTTGGAGCCCTCGCAGTCGGTGAGGGCAACGACCTCGGCACCGGCGGCCAGCGCCATCTCGCAGCCGTCGACGACCTCCTGCGTGTTGCCGCTGTGGCTGCAGGCAATAACGAGTGACTTCTCACCAAGGCTCTTGGGGGCCATCAGGCAAAACTCGCGTGCCGTGTAGACCGTCGAGGTAAACGTAGTGGCCTCGCGCTTGAGCAGCTCGTTGGCCGGCATCAGGTCAATCATCGAACCGCCGCAGGCGATCCAAAAGACATTCTCAATCTTGCCCTTGCGCTCGATAATTTCCTGAATCAGATCGTGTGCATTCATGGTGATGCCCCTCCTTGTGCGGCGGTTTTGAACGACGACAGCTCGTACCTGCGGTCGTTCTATGTTGTCCTATTTATAACACGTGTAATAACGCCCGTGAAGTCATTTCACCAAAGTTGTTCTATATTGTTCTATCTGTGGACGTTAGATGTCGAAGACGTAGCGCGAGCCCACGATCTTTTGGCGACCGAGCAACAGAGGGCGCTCGCCGGCGTCGGTAAAGTACGCCTCCATATAGAAGAGCGGCTCGCCGACCGGCACCTCCAGCAGTGGGGCCGCTTGAGCATCGGCAAGCGCAATCTCCACGGTACAGGGGTCGGACTTGAGCGGCGCACGGCCCGAATGCTCGGCAACGAGCGCAAAGATTGAGTTATCGGTGAGGTCCTTGTCGGCAAGCGTCTGCAGGTAGGGATGGTCGGCGAGCACAAAGGCGTTGTTCTCAAGCATGACAGGGATGCCGTCGGCTGTGCGCACGCGTTCGACCACGATAAGCTCGCAGCCGGGCTCCACGCCAAAGAACGCCGCATCCTCGTGCGTCGCCGCGACCACCGTGCGCGACACCAGACGCGCACCCGGCACCATGTCGTTGGCAGCGCAACCCTCAGTAAAGCTCTGGACGTCACCCTTCTGGCGAATCTTGCGCTTGAGCTTGGGCGCACACACAAACGTGCCCCTCCCCTGCTGGCGGTTGAGATATCCCGCACGCGACAGCTCCTCGATGGCGCGGCGCACGGTGACGCGCCCCACGCCGTAGGACTTCGCGAACTCCATCTCGGAAGGAATGCGCGAGCCGGCAGCGTACACGCCGCGCGCGATCTCGCCCTTTAGGTCATCCATGACCTGCTGGTACAGCGGCACGGCGGACACGTCAGCGCGGCCGGTTTTATCGTCGAATGCCATCGTTACGCTCCATCCCGCGCATGCTCGGACTCAAATTCTTCAATCGCCGCCATAAACTGCTCGCCAAAGGCATCGGCCTTTTTCTCGCCAATGCCGTTGACCTGAATGAGCTCGTCGCGCGTCTGCGGGCGCAGGCGGCACAGGCCGCGCAGGGCCTTGTCGGAGAAGACCATGTACGGCGCCATCTCCAGCTCCGTCGAGATCTCCTTGCGGAGGGCACGCAGGCGCTCGAACAGCTCGGCATCGTCGCCCACGCGCGGGCGATGATCCAGCTCGGCCTCCTCGCGCAGCAGATCGACGGCGCGGCGGGCGCGGGCCGAGGCCTTGCGCTTGGATGCACGACGCTTAACGGTAAAGGCGAACGCCTCGTCCTCAACCTCGGTGGCACGCGGGCCCAGCCCCACGACCGGGTACTGCCCCTGCGAGGTGGCAAGGTAGCCACGGCCGCACAGCTGGCCGATGATGTCCTTGATGCGCCCGACCGATTCGCTCGACAGCTCACCGTAGCCGCGGTCCTCGTCCAGATGCATCTGGCGAATGCGCTCGGTGTTGCCGCCGTGGAGCACATCGGCGATCAGCGACTTGCCAAAGCGCATGGGACGCACGGCCACATAGCGCACAGCGGCGCGGGCCATATCGGTGACGTCCTCGACCTCGAACTGCGTGAGGCAGTTGCTGCAGTTGCCGCAGCCCTCGGCGTCGTCTGCCGTGCCGCCCGCGGCGGCTGCCGCATGCTCGGCCGCGACTTCGTCGCCAAAGTAGCGCAGCATGTATTCGCGCAGGCAGCCGGTGGTATTGCAGTAGCCCTCCATCTGGCTGAGCAGACGATAACGGTTCTGGAGCGCCCACGCGCGCTGCTCGTCATCGAGCGCCTCGTCGGCCGCATCGCCGCGGTCGATCAAAAAGCGGCGCATGCGAAAATCGTTGCCGTTCCACAGCAAGTGGCAGCTGGCCGGATCGCCATCGCGGCCAGCGCGGCCCGCCTCTTGGTAGTATGCCTCGATGCTCTCGGGCACGTTGTTGTGAATCACGTAGCGCACGTTGGGCTTGTCGATGCCCATGCCAAAGGCGTTGGTGGCAACCATCACCTGAATGTCGTCGTCGATAAAGGCACGCTGGCTTTGACGGCGGGCGTCATTGCCCATGCCGGCATGATAGCGGCCAACGCGAATGCCGCTGGGGCCCAGCGCCTCGGCAAGCTCGCCTGCCAGCGCATCGACCGTCTTGCGAGTCGAGCAATACACGATGCCGCTCTCGCTCGAATGCGCGATCACGTAGTCGCGCACCCACGTGGTCTTGGCCTTGTCGCCCATCTCCTCGCAACCAAAGTAGAGGTTCTTGCGATCGAAGCCCGTCACCACCGTCGCCGGGTTTTGCAGGCCGAGCATCTGCTGAATGTCCGAGCGCACACGCTCGGTCGCCGTAGCGGTAAAGGCCGCCACGATGGGGCGCTGCGGCAGGGAATCGATGAACTCGCGAATCTGCAGGTAGGCGGGGCGGAAATCCTGGCCCCATTGGCTCACGCAGTGGGCCTCGTCAATGGCCACGAGCGGAACGCCGATGCCGCCTTCGGCCGCAGCTTCCTGCGCAAAGGCTAAAAAGCGCGGCTCGAGCAGGCGCTCGGGCGCCACATACATAAGCTGGTAGCGCCCCTCACGAGCGCGCTTGAGCACGGTATTTTGCTGGGCCGGAGTAAGACTGGAGTTGAGATAGCTGGGTCGCGCACCCGCCGCGAGCAACGCGCGGGTCTGATCCTCCATAAGCGACAGCAACGGACTCACCACAAAGGTGATGCCGGGCAGCATAAGCGCAGGCACCTGGTAGCAAATGGACTTGCCGGCGCCTGTGGGCATAACGCCGAGCGCATCGCGGCCGGCAAGAATCGCATCCACCATGCGGTCCTGCCCCGGGCGAAACGAGGTGTAGCCAAAATAGGCGCCGAGCGTGTCGAGCGCCATCTGCTGCATGCTATCGGTCATGATTTCCTAACGTCCAAGTCATCTGCCGCCGATTATACGCCGCCACGCGGACCAGCGTCGCCCGGCTGTCAGCCACGCTCACTCTGCGGGTAGTCATTGGGGACGTTCTTGAATGACTAGTCGTTTAAGAACGTCCCCAACGACTAAGGAGTGTCCCCGGGTGCCGGCAGAAAAGGAACGTCCCCAAGTGCCGGCCCGGCAACGTCGATGTTTTATCTCTTGACAAGCACGGAAACGTCGCTGGTTGAGCATAAGTCAGCGAAAACGCCCCTAAGCGAGCAAGGTGACGTGAAAGAG
>CAJKFS010000063.1 GCA_905199225.1 uncultured Collinsella sp.
AATAGATAAGAAAGAGCTCGTTGTTCAGAAACCGCACCAGGTGAATATCAAGAAAGGCCATACGGTCCGTCTCGAACGGCATGAGCATGAGCGTCACCGCCGCTGCAGCCGCCACGGTCGCTACCAAGAACAGCGCGACCTTCTTAGCCGAGGCGAGACTCGGATACGGGTTCTTGCTATAACGGCGAATTACGTACCACATTACATACGGGATGGCGTTGTAGATAACCTGAATCGCAGTGTACACGGCAAGCATGAGCGGGTTCGATTCGCCCCCCATGTCAGAGACAAGATTTCCCGCCGCACAGCCCAGGATCCCCGGCCAGCCAAAAAAGAGTCCGAGCACGGGGCCGACGCCCGATGCGGGCCGAAGTTGCGTTTCGCCGTTAAAGACAGGAATATTCAGGAACACCGTGAGCACGATGTAGTAGACAAGCCCACAGGCCGCAAACGTGACAAAAGGACGCGCCAGCGGATAGCGCTGCTTGATGTGTTGAATCGCAGAGGGCATGCGACCTCCCGTGAGCGAGGCAAACGGTTCTATTGACACCTTATTCCCCAAACGCACCAACAGCACAACGACACGGTAAAACTAACCTGCCCCTTTTTGCATTAAAGGAATCCCCCTCCTGTGCGCGGGAGCGGATTCCCGGCCCGGTCGGCCTATCGGGATTTTGCCGCATACTTCCGAAAATCGATCTTATAAGAGGCGGCAGTGAGGCAATTTACGCAACATATGTCCAGCAAAAGCGGGTGGTAACCGGTACGGCTACCACCCGCTTGTCCCATATCTAGCCCATAGCAGGCCAGTTACTTCTTAATGCCGCGTCTCAGGCGCTCAGCGACCGACGCCACGGCACTCTCGTCGACCGAGCCGCAGCTCACGCAGCCGTCATGGGCACGCATCTGTCCGGTGACCTCGTCCATCGCGAGCGGCGCCACCTTCTCGAGCTTAAAGCCCTTGCCGGCGCGCATGTTCTCCTTGGCCACGCTGATCATGAGCTTAATGCGGTTGAGCTGGTTGACCTCAGACGCACCGGGGTCGTAGTCCACCGCGACGATGTTGCTCTCGGGGTGCTGACGGCGCAGCTCCTTGATCACGGCCTTGCCCACCACGTGATTGGGCAGGCACGCAAAGGGCTGCGTGCAGATGATATTGGGCGCGCCATGGTCAATCAGGTCGAGCATCTCGGCCGTGAGCAGCCAGCCCTCGCCCATGTTGTTGCACACCGAAAGCACCGTGCGGGCCTTGTCCGCCATGGTGCCGATGCGCTCGGGCGCCTCAAAGCGGCGGGACTTCTCGAGCATCTCTTCCACCGGTGTACGCATCCAGTCCACGAGCTTGATGAGCGCCTGCATACCAGCGCGCGTGGTAGCAGAGCTTCCCAGCTCGTCCTTCTGCAGCTCGGCGTTGCTCATGGAGTACAGGAAGAAGTCGAGCAGACCCGGTACTACGGCCTCGCAGCCCTCGCGCTCGATGACATCGACCACGTGGTTGTTGGCCGTGGGGTGGAACTTGACCAGGATCTCGCCGACCACGCCCACGCGCGGCTTGGTGCCCTCGCCCACAAGCGGCATGGTATCGAACGCACGGATGGCTTCGCGGCACAGCTTGGTGTAGTTGTGGCGGTTGAACTTGGGCGCCAGCTTGCGGGCGCGCGCCATGTACTGCTCATAGAGCGCGTTGGCGGCGCCGGGCGTGGCCTCGTACGGACGGCAGCGGTAGAGCATCTGCATCATCACGTCGCCAAAGAGCACCGCGTAGACTGCCTGCTTAAGCAGCGCCGGAGTAATCTTGAAGCCGGGGTTGTCCTCGCCGAGCGCCACAGCCGAAAGCGAGATTACCGGGATCTCGGGGTGGCCGCTCTCGCGCAGGGCCTTGCGGATGAGTGCGATGTAGTTGGTGGCGCGGCAGCCGCCGCCGGTCTGGCTGATAACCACGGCCGTCTTGGACAGGTCGTACCGGCCGCTCTCGATGGCCTCCATAATCTGGCCTGTTACCAGAATCGACGGGTAGCAAATGTCATTGTTCACATAGCGCAGGCCGGCCTCGACGGCGTCGTGATCGGTCGAGGGCAGCAGCTCCAAGTTGTAGCCGGCACCGCGGAACACCTCTTTAACCAGGTCAAAGTGGATCGGCGCCATCTGCGGGCACAGGATGGTGTAGCCCTCCTCGCGCATCTGCTCGGTAAAGGGCACCTTGGGCCATGCGGTCGAGGCGCTCTCACGCTGCGCTTCGAACGTGTACTTGCGGCTCGCGAACGCGGGGGCGTCCGTGGAGGGAGCCACCGGCGCAGCATCGCCCTGCTCGTAGGCCTCGCCCGCGGCCGTGGCCTCTGCCAGGCGCTCGGCCTCCTGGTCCTTGAGCGCTGCCATGAGCGAGCGAATACGGATACGCGCGGCGCCCAAGTTGGACACCTCGTCAATCTTGAGCACGGTGTAGATCTTGCCGCTGGCCTCAAGGATTTCCTGCACCTGGTCGGTAGTCAGGGCATCGAGACCGCAGCCGAAGGAGTTGAGCTGGATCAGGTCCAGGTCGTTGCGCATCGTCACAAAGCGGGCGACGGCGTACAGGCGGCTGTGGTACATCCACTGGTCGACGACGCGAATCGGACGCTCGGGCTTTACCAGGTGCGCGAGCGAATCCTCGGTAAAGACCGCAAAGCCAAAGCTCGAGATAAGCTCGGGCAGGGCGTGGTTGATCTCGGGGTCGTTATGGTAGGGACGGCCGGCGAGCACAATGCCGTGGCCGCCGTGGTCCTCGACCCACTTAAGAGCCTCCTCGCCCATGGTCTGGATGTCCTCGTGGAAACGCGCATCGGCCTCGTAGGCGGCGTTGACGGCGGCATCGACCTCGGAACGCGTGATCTTGGGTCCACGCACACGACCGCGACCGGCCTCAGCATCGGCCACACGGTCGACGGCGAGCACCTGGTACAGACGGCGCTTGAGCTCGGTCTTGTCGTGATAGGGCACAAACGGGTACAGGAACTCGATGTTCTGCTCGCGAATCTCGTCGATATTGAGCGCCAGCGTCGTGGGGTAGCTCATGACAATGGGGCAGTTGTAACAGTTGCCGGCGGTCGGATCCTCCTTGCGCTCCCAGCGCACGCACGGCATCCAAATGAAGTCGACATCGCGGTCGATGAGGTTCATCACGTGGCCGTGGCTCATCTTGGCCGGATAGCACACGCTCTCGGACGGCATGGACTCGATGCCCGCCTGGTAAGTCTTTTTGCTCGACTGGTCGGACAGCTGCACGCTAAAGCCCAGGCGCGTAAAGAACGCATGCCAGAAGGGGTAGTTCTCGTACATGTTGAGCGCGCGCGGGATGCCGACGGTGCCGCGCGGGGCCTCGTCGGGGCTCAGGATCTCGCGGTTAAAGAGCAGCTCGTTTTTCTTTTTGAAGAGGTTGGGGGCCTCAGTCTTCTGCTTTTTGTGGCCAGCGCCCTTCTCGCAGCGGTTGCCGGTAATGAAGCGCCTGCCGCCGCCAAAGTCGTTGACGGTAAGCTGGCAGTTGTTAGAGCAACGGCCGCAGCGGACATGCTTTTGCGTCACGGTGAGGTGCGCGATGTCCTCGGCCGAAAGAATGGTCGAAGTGCCGTCGGCACCGGCGCGATCGCGGGCGAGCAGGGCCGCACCGTAGGCGCCCATGCAGCCGGCAATGTCGGGACGCACGGCATGAACGCCGGTGAGCTGCTCAAACGCGCGCAGCGTGGCATCGGACATAAAGGTGCCGCCCTGGACAATCACCTGGCTGCCGATCTCCTTGGGGTCGCGCAGCTTAATGACCTTGAAGAGGGCATTCTTGATGACGGAATAGGACAGGCCGGCCGCGATGTCGCCCACCGTGGCGCCTTCCTTTTGCGCCTGCTTGACGCGCGAGTTCATAAAGACCGTGCAGCGGCTGCCCAAATCAACCGGGGCCTTGGCATGGATGGCAGCGTCGGCAAATGCGCGCACGTCCATGTTCATAGACACGGCGAAGCTCTCGATAAAGCTGCCGCAACCCGACGAGCAGGCCTCGTTGAGCATGATGTGCTCGATAACGCCGTCCTTGACGCGCAGGCACTTCATGTCCTGGCCGCCAATGTCCAGAATGAACTCGACGCCGGGCAGGAACGCCTTGGCGCCGCGCAGGTGCGCAACGGTCTCAATCTCGCCGGAATCGGCCTTGAGGGCCTCGATGAGCAGCGCCTCACCGTAGCCCGTGGTGGTCACGTGGCCGATGGTGCAGCCGGCGGGAATGTGGTTGTAGAAATCGGCCATGATGACCTTGGCCGTGCCTAGGATGTCGCCGTTGTTGTTGCCGTACCAGGTGTGCAGCAGCTGACCGTCCTCGCCCACGAGCGCGGCCTTCATGGTGGTGGAGCCGGCGTCGATACCGATGAACACGCGGCCGGTGTAGCCGTCGAGCTTGCCCTTGGGGACGACTTCCTGGTCGTGGCGGGTTTTGAACTCGGCAAAGTCCTCGTCGGTGGCAAAGAGCGGATCCAGGCGCTCGACCTCGGCACCCTGTGTGTCGCCCAAGCTGTCGATGGCCTCGATGAGCTGCGGGAACGTGCTGAGCTTGTTGGACTCGTGCGCCATGGCGGCGCCGCTCGCCACAAACAGGTGAGCGTTTTGGGGCACGATACGGTGCTCCTCGTCCAGGTTGAGCGTGAGGTAGAAGCGGTGGCGCAGCTCGGAGAGGTACTGCAGCGGGCCGCCCAGGAAGGCGACGTTGCCGCGGATGGGACGGCCGCACGCCAGACCCGAGATGGTCTGGGTCACGACAGCCTGGAAGATGGAGGCAGCCACGTCCTCGGGGCGGGCGCCCTCGTTGAGCAGCGGCTGCACGTCGGTCTTGGCAAAAACGCCGCAGCGGCTGGCGATGGGATAGATGGTGGTGGCGTTGGCCGCGAGCTCGTTGAGGCCGCTCGCGTCGGTGTGCAGCAGGGTTGCCATCTGGTCGATGAACGCGCCCGTGCCGCCGGCGCAGGTGCCGTTCATGCGCTGCTCGATGCCGTTGTCGAAATAGATGATCTTGGCGTCCTCGCCGCCCAGCTCGATGGCGACATCGGTGGCTGGGATGAGGGTCTCGACGGCGCGCTTGCTGGCGATGACCTCCTGGACAAACTCCAGGTCGAGCCACTGGGACAGCAGCAGGCCGCCCGAGCCGGTAATGGCGCAGGTCATCTGGGCCGTCGGCAGCACGGTCGCAGCGCCCTCGAACAGGTCGCGGGCGCAGGCGCGGACGTCGGTGTGGTGGCGCTGGTACTTGGCGTAGACGATCTGGTTGTCGTCGTTGAGCACGGCGAGCTTAACGGTGGTGGAGCCCACGTCGATGCCCAGATGCAGGCTGCCGCGAGCGTTCTCGGGGTTGAAGATCGCGCCTTCGGGGGCCTGGCCGGCGGCTACGGGCTCAGCGGCGGTGGCGGGCTCGCTAGCGACGGACGTCTCCCCTGCCGCGTTCTTGGCATCGGCAACTGCCTCGGCAACTTTCTCGGCAGCTGCGGTCGCGGCCTTCTGCGCGGCATCCACCACGGCGGGCGCAGCCTCACGCGCGGCAGTGACCATACGGTCCTTAATGCCCTCGACGAGTTTGCTCATTGTCTCTCCTCTTAGTTGTTGGACTCGACGGCTGCGGCGGTGTCGGCCGCGTCCTCGAGCTGCAGGTTCAATAGCTTCATGCCGTATTCCGGTACGTTGATATCGATGGGTTGGCCATACAGGTCACCAGGGCGCACAAAAGCGAGCACCGTCATAATGCGCGCCATGGCCTCGGGCGATTCGGTGAGCCCACGCTCAAACCAGCGCTGAATCATGCCGACCTCGGCACTCACGACGTAGGTGACGTAGTAGTCAAAGAACGTGCCCAGCGCCAGGCCCAAAATGCCCGTCTGCGCACGCGGCACCACAGCCTCACGCGCGGTGTCGATGATCCTTTTAATGAAGGCCTGGTCGCCGCCCGGACCCAGCAGCGCACCGATTAAGTCGCGGTTGGCCGCAAGATAACGCAGCAGCTCAACCGAACCGGGCGCCGGCTCGAGCTCATCGATGTTGTGATAGAGATCGGGCAGCTGAGCTGCGGTGATGAGCTCAATACGCTCACGGATCTCGGTCAGCAAGCCATCCTCGATTTGATTGATAAAGTCGGGGATATCGCGGTAGTGCGAATAGAACGTACGGCGCGTAAGGCCAGCGCGCTCGGTGAGCGACGCGACATTAATGCGCGAAAGGTCGCCGCTTTCGGCAAGCTCGCTGGCAAGTGCCTGGCGAAGGGCACGCTGCGAGCGAAGGGACCGGCGATCGCATTTCTCGAGCTGGGACAAGCGTCCTCCTTGTTACTCAGCCTGTGCGCTATTGCACAGTGCGAGTATTATTGCACACCGTGTGTATCAACACGTAAAGGCAATATTTGGGATGTGGCGAAGGGACAGTTCCCATGTCACATTCAGCGACCGCCTAGGTTGTGCCAGTTGTGCCTGGCTTTTGAAGCGGCAGTACCGATTGTCCAAAAAGTCATTCGTGGGTAGAATAGTGTCGACGGCAGCCCAAGTTGTAGCTAGCTGGGCAGCGCCGTTGTTTGCATTAGGGGGTCAATGCCTTAGCGGCGGCGACCCCTTCTAATATGAGAATGCCATTGTCAATAGGCATGTTCGTTTGAGCCCGGTTTAAAACCGGGCTTTTTCGTTTCCCGTCGGGAGGGCCCGCGCACGCTGCACGTTTAGTCGACGCTTGCCTGGCAAGCTAATATCCGCGGGCTCTTGTGGGCGCGCTGCCGGCGGTCAGCCCGGTATGTCCGCGCACCCCACCGCATTTCGATTCTCCGTCCGGCGCGCTCGTCCGAAACCAGTCTTGTTCACGGGCGCGGCCCTTGGGCTGCCCAAAAAGGGCTCGTGAACGCGCGCCGGCGATGCGTCGAGGCGCGGGCCCTCCCGGCGGGAGGCTTGTTGTCCGACGGAGTCAGCCGAGGGTCCCCTCCGCCCGGCGCCCGATCTCCCAGACCCAGCAGGCGAGCTCGCGCGCGACGGCGGCATTTGCCTTGCACGAGCTCTTGCCCGCCGCCGCCAGCGCCTCGCGGCGGCGGCAGAGCCTGGCGGTGCAGTCGTCGGCGCGCGCCCGGATCGCCGCGGGGACGTCCGCGCCGGGGGCCGGGGCCTTCGGGCGGGGCGTGCACGTCAGGTAGTGCCACGCCGACTCCACCAGTGCCGTCCTGGCGAGCCGGTTGCCCGTCTTGGTTATCCCGCCGCGCCGCTCGGTCTCGCCGCTCGAGCGCTCCGACGGGACCAGCCCGCACCAGCTCGCGAAGGCCGGGGCCGTCCGGAACCTCGTGAAGGAGCCCGCCTCGGCTGCGAGCCTGAAGGCCGTCAGGGTGTCGATTCCCTTGATGCAGGAGAGCGCCTCGACGGCCGGGCGCCACCGGTCGGTCCGGGCGAGGGCGAGCACCTTCTTCTCGAGCTGCCGGCGGTCCGACTCCGCGCACCTCGCGGCCGTGACGTAGTACTCCAGCGCGTCGCGCTGCGGCCCCTCGAGCCTGATCTCCGAGACCCACCTCCAGTGGGCCCTCGTCCAGGCCTTCTTCCTCGCCCCGTCGGCGTTGCGCTCGTCCCAGACGTGGCCCAGCCTGATCAGGAACATGTTGAGGCGCTGCCTCGAGCGGCGGAGCTCGCGGGTCGCGTCGTCGAGGGCGCGGTCGAGGTCCCGGGCGGCCTCGACCGCCATGTCGGGCAGCGGGACCTCGACGATGTTGTGGGTGGCGAGCATGCGGGCGATGAACTCGG
>CAJKFS010000064.1 GCA_905199225.1 uncultured Collinsella sp.
ATGGCAGCCGCATGGCTCAAAGCCCACGGCGTCGTCCCCGACAAAGTGGTCTCTTCGCCCTTAGGCCGAGCCATGGACACAGCTCAGCTCGTCGCATGCGAGCTCCTCGGCCCGGACGCAGCAGCCGAGCCCTGCGAAGGCATTATCGAGCGCTGCTACGGCACCTTCGAAGAAGGCCCGCACGACGCGCTACCCACCGACGTCTGGGATCCGGGCGAGGACCTGGTCCCCTTCGGAGGAGAAGGAAGCCGCGCACTGCAAGAACGCATGGTAAGCACCCTCACTAATCTCATGGACTCCGAGGGCATCGAAGCCCTCCTAGCAGTAAGCCACGGCAGCGCCAGCCGCCAATTCATTAAGGCTGCAGCCCCAGAGGGCTTCGAGCTTCCAACAAAACTCCCCAACTGCGCCATCATGATCTTCAATTTCGATGAGGAAAAGCCACAAGCAGAAGGCGACACGCCCCAATGCAAGTTCACCCTCCAGCAAATAGTGGACCCCCAACAAAGTATTTAGCTGAGCGAGCAGAGTTAAGCAGACATCAACGTGTCGTCTCCCGAGCACGGCGGAGGGTCGGAGAAATATATTAAGGTCATCGCGAGTTCCGCACGCAAAGGAGAGCACTTAATGTGCTCTCCGTCTTGCGCAGGACTGTAGAGCAGGGACCTTAATATATTTCTCCGACCCTCCGCCGTGCCCAGGAGACATCCACGCACTTTACCTGCGTAAACAATGTGAGTGAAATATGAATCTCGATGGATACGCCCGCAGCCGTGTATACTAAACAGCTGTGTGAAACCAGGGGAGTATTCTGGCTGGACAAAATGCCTGCTTAATAGGGTTGTCAGGTAGTCCGGGCGAAATACAAGGCTGGGGAGCACGTCGTGTAAGTAGTGGTCCTCTAGGGGCGTACGCTCGGTGGTGTACGCATTGTCCCAAGACCACGCGAGAGTTGGGATCATATCTTGATCAGCATGATTCTCGGCCGCAAGATTGGCATGACCCAGGTTTGGGACGAGGACGACAACGTCGTTCCCGTCACGGTCATCCAGGCTGGCCCCTGCGCTGTCTCGCAGGTTAAAACTCAGGCAACTGACGGCTATGACGCCGTCCAGATCGGTTTCGGCGACATCAAGGCCAAGAACGTGAACAAGCCCATGGCTGGTCACTTCGCCAAGGCCGGCGTCGAGCCTGTCCGCTTCCTTCGTGAGGTCCGCGTCGAGAACGGCGAGGAGCACAAGGTCGGCGAGGTCGTCACCGTCGCTGATTTCGCTGATGTCGAGAAGGTCGACGTCATCGGTACCTCCAAGGGTAAGGGCTTCCAGGGTCGCATCAAGCGCTGGGGTCAGCGCCGCGGTCCTATGACGCATGGTTCTCACTTCCAGCGTCACCCCGGTTCTATCGGTCAGTGCGCCTATCCTGCGCGCGTCCTCAAGGGCGTCAAGATGGCCGGTCACATGGGTAACGAGCGCGTTACCGTCAAGAACCTTTCCGTTGTCCGCATCGATGCCGAGCAGAACCTCATCTTGGTCAAGGGCGCTGTCCCGGGTGCCAAGAATGGTCTCGTCGCCATCCGTATGGCCTAAGGGCCCAGCCCATTTAGCCCAGCGTCATACCAAGGAGAACACTTAAATGGCAAAGTTTGAAGTAAAGAACAGCGAGGGCAAGAAGGTCGCCGAGGCCGAGCTCGCCGCTGAGGTGTACGGCATCGAGCCGAACATCCACGTTATGCACCACATCGTCAAGTGCCAGATGGCCTCTTGGCGTCAGGGCACCCAGTCTGCTAAGGGCCGCTCTGAGGTTTCCGGTGGCGGCAAGAAGCCTTGGCGTCAGAAGGGCACCGGCCGTGCCCGCCAGGGTTCCATCCGTGCTGCCCAGTGGCGTCACGGTGGCGTTGTCTTCGCCCCCAAGCCCCGTTCCTACGCTAAGCGTATGAACAACAAGGAGGTCAAGCTGGCTATGCGCTCTGCGCTGTCCGCCAAGCTGGCCGATGGCGAGCTCGTGCTCGTCGACGACTACGGCTTCGAGAAGCCTTCCACCAAGGCTGCCGTCGCCATGCTCAAGGCTCTCGGCCTTGAGGGCAAGCGTCTGACCATCATCGTTCGCGATGAGGACGTCAACGCCTACCTGTCGTTCCGCAACATTCCCAAGACGTTCATCATCACTGCCGACGAGGCCAACACCTATGATCTCGTCAACAACAACGCTGTGCTGATGCCCGCCGACATCGCCGCTCACTTCGGGGAGGTGCTTGCATAAATGACCGCCCACGAGATCATCATCCGTCCGATCGTGTCCGAGCGTTCCTTCTCCGGTATGGAGCTGAACAAGTACACGTTCGAGGTCGCCAAGGATGCTAACAAGTATCAGATCAAGGACGCTGTCGAGGAGATCTTCGGCGTCAAGGTCGTTCGCGTGAACACCCTGACGGTCAAGCCCAAGACCAAGCGCGTGCGCTATGTCGCCGGCAAGACCCGTTCTTGGAAGAAGGCCATCGTCACGCTGGCCGAGGGCGACACCATCGAGGTCTTTGGCAACCAGGCCTAAGACTCGCTGCTGTTGAGTGAGCTCATGCCTCCCAAATAGGGGAGGCGGGAGCTCAAGGTTTTGGGCGTATAAAATGGACACGCCCGGAACCGTGTATACGTCCGGTGTCATCGCACCCGAGGCAGAACCTCGAATCCCTGTCTGCGATGGCTAACGGATTCCTATTGAAAGGGATTGTAATGGCTGTAAAGCACCTTAAGCCGACCTCCGCTGGTAGGCGTTGGCAGACGATCTCCGACTTCTCCGAGATCACCTGCACCAAGCCCGAGAAGTCTCTTCTCGAGCCCCTGCCCAAGAAGGCCGGTCGTAACAACAACGGCCGCATCACCACCCGCCACCAGGGCGGCGGCGTGAAGCGTCGTTACCGCGTGATCGACTTCAAGCGCAACAAGGACGGCGTGCCCGCCAAGGTTGCCACGATCGAGTACGATCCGAACCGTTCCGCTCGCATCGCTCTGCTGCACTATGCTGACGGTGAGAAGCGCTACATCCTGGCCCCCAAGGGCCTCGAGGTCGGTCAGACCATCATGTCCGGTTCTGACGCCGACATCAAGCCGGGCAACGCTCTGCCCCTCGCCGATATCCCCGTCGGTACGCTCATCCACGCCGTCGAGTTCCAGCCGGGCAAGGGCGCTGCTATCGCCCGTTCCGCCGGTAACTCCTGCCAGCTGATGGGTAAGGAGGGCAAGTACGCTATCGTCCGTATGCCTTCCTCCGAGATGCGCCGCATCCTCGTTACCTGCCGCGCCACCGTCGGTGAGGTCGGCAACGCCGATCACTCCAACATCGTCATCGGCAAGGCCGGCCGTAAGCGTCACATGAACGTGCGCCCGACCGTCCGCGGTACCGTCATGAACCCTGTCGACCACCCGCACGGCGGTGGCGAGGGCAAGAACCACACCTCTGGTCGTCCCTCTGTTACCCCCTGGGGTAAGCCGACGAAGGGCCTTCGTACGCGCAAGAAGAAGAAGGTCTCGAACCAGCACATCATTCGTCGCCGTAAGAAGTAATTTCGGATACCGAGTTTTAGGAGAAAGCACTTATGAGCAGAAGTCTCAAAAAGGGCCCGTTCGTGGAGACTCGCCTTCTCTCGCGTATCACCGCGATGAACGAGGCTGGCAAGAAGGACGTCGTGAAGACCTGGTCCCGCGCGTCCACCATCTTCCCCGAGATGGTTGGTCACACCATCGCCGTCCACGACGGCCGCAAGCATGTGCCCGTGTATGTTACCGAGTCCATGGTTGGTCACAAGCTCGGCGAGTTCGCGCCGACTCGTACGTTCCGTGGCCACAAGGCCAAATAGGGGGTTAACCGTAAATGGCAACTAAGTCTATTGAAACTGAGGCCACCGAGGTTCGCGCCGTCGCTAAGTACGTGCGTGTTTCCCCCAGCAAGGCCCGCCTGGTGGTCGATCTGATCCGCCGCAAGCCTGTCGCTCAGGCCTTCGACATCCTCCACTTCTGCGACCGCGCCGTCGCCGTGGATGTCGAGAAGGTTCTCCGTTCCGCCGTTGCGAACGCCGAGAACAACAACGGTCTGCGTGCCGACAACCTGGTTGTCGCCGCTGCCTATGTTGACGAGGGTCCGACGCTTAAGCGCATCCGTCCCCGCGCCAAGGGTTCCGCTTCTCGCATTCTGAAGCGTACTTCCCACATCACCGTCGTCGTTGCTCCTCGAAAGGAGGCGTAAAGCTGTATGGGTCAGAAAGTCTACCCCACCGGCTTCCGTCTTGGCATCACCGAGAACTGGCGCTCCCGCTGGTTCGCAGAGAAGGATTACGCTAAGACCCTCGGTAACGATCTCGAGATCCGCAAGTACCTCGAGAAGCGTCTTTCCCGCGCAGCTGTCTCCCGCGTCGAGATCGAGCGCGCTGGCGACAAGGTGAAGGTCATCATCCTCACCGCTCGCCCCGGCGTTGTCATCGGTAAGAAGGGTGCCGAGATCGATACCCTCCGCACCGAGCTCGAGAAGGTCGCTGGCGTCTCCAAGGGCCAACTCTCCGTCGACGTTGTCGAGATCAAGCGCCCCGAGCTCGACGCCAACCTCGTTGCTCAGTCTATCGCCGAGCAGCTCGAGGGCCGCGTTGCCTTCCGTCGCGCTATGCGCAAGGCTGTCCAGTCTGCCCGCAAGGCCGGCGCTAAGGGCATCCGTATCCAGTGCTCCGGTCGTCTCGGCGGTGCCGAGATGGGCCGTCGTGAGTGGTACCGCGAGGGTCGCGTGCCTCTGCACACCCTCCGTGCCAAGATCGACTACGGCACGGCTGTCGCCAGCACCACCATGGGCGCTTGCGGCGTGAAGGTCTGGATCTACCTGGGCGAGAAGCTCCCGGGCCAGCCTGTTCCCAACCCTGCACTCGAGGGCTCTTCCCGTCCTCGTCGTCGTAACTCCGAGAGGAGGGGTCAGTAGTGCTTGCCCCTAAGCGTATTCTTCACCGCAAGGTGCAGCGTGGCTCCATGAAGGGCCAGGCCAAGGGTAATACCGAGCTGCATTTCGGCGAGTTTGGTATCCAGGCTCTCGAGGCCCATTGGATCACCAACCGTCAGATCGAGGCCGCTCGTATTGCCATGACCCGCTACATGAAGCGTGGCGGTCGTGTCTACATCACGATCTTCCCCGATAAGCCCATCACCAAGAAGCCTGCCGAGACTCGCATGGGTTCTGGTAAGGGTAACCCCGAGGAGTGGGTGGCCGTCGTCAAGCCCGGCCGCATCATGTTCGAGGTCAAGGGCGTGCCCGAGGAGGTCGCTCGTGAGGCCCTGCGTCTTGCTCAGCACAAGCTTCCCATCAAGACCAAGATTGTTGCTGCTAAGAACGCTGAGCAGCGCATCGAGAAGGAGATGGCTGAGGAGGCCGCTCTCGAGGCCAAGTGGGCTGCTGAGGACGCCGCCGCCGCCAAGGAGGAGAACTAATGAAGCCCGCAGAGATTCGTGAGCTCTCGGACGCTCAGCTCGTTGAGAAGCTGAAGGAAATGCGCGCCGAGCTCTTTAACCTTCGTTTCCAGATGGCCACCAGCCAGCTGGACAACACCGCTCGCGTCAACACCGTGAAGAAGGACATCGCTCGCGTCCTCACGGAGCAGCGCGCCCGCGAGATCGCAGCGGAGAAGTCCGCTGTCGCCGAGTAGGACCTAAGGAGAGAACATGACTGATTCGCGTAACTCGCGTAAGGTCCGTACGGGTGTCGTTACCTCCGTCTCCGGTGCCAAGACCATTGTTGTCACCATCACCGAGCGCAAGCGTCACCCCAAGTACGGCAAGATGATGACCAGCTCCAAGAAGCTGCACGCTCACGACGAGGAGTGCACGGCTGGCGTGGGCGACACCGTCCGCGTTATGGAGACCCGTCCTATGTCCAAGATGAAGCGTTGGCGCCTCATCGAGGTCGTCGAGCGCGCTAAATAAGCAGTCGCTCTTACGACTTGTACGTTTCCGAAGATGTGCGTATGCCTGGCTTGCATACCACGGGCCGTATAAAGGCTGCGCACCTCTCTTCGGTTCTTAGTTCGGAGGAACATCTACCATGATTCAGATGCAAACCATGCTGAACGTCGCCGACAACTCCGGCGCTCGCAAGATTCGCTGCATCAAGGTGCTTGGCGGTTCCAAGCGTCGTTATGCAGGCATCGGCGATGTGTTCATCGGTGCTGTCCAGGAGGCTACCCCTGGCGCCAACGTCAAGAAGAAGGACGTTGTCCGTTGCGTCGTCGTTCGCACCGTTAAGGAGATCCGCCGCAAGGATGGCTCCTACATTCGCTTTGATGAGAACGCCTGCGTTGTCATCAACAACGATGGTTCGCCCGTCGGCACCCGTATCTTCGGGCCCGTCGCTCGCGAGCTTCGTGACAAGAAGTACATGAAGATCGTCTCGCTCGCTCCCGAGACCCTGTAGTTAGGGGAGATATATGTATATCAAGAAGGGCGATAAGGTCCAGGTTCTCTCTGGTAAGGATCGCGGCAAGCAGGGCGTTATCCTGCGTGCTCTCCCCGCCGAGAACAAGGTCGTTGTCGAGGGCGTTTCGGTCGTCAAGAAGGCCGTCAAGCCCAACGCTGCCAACCAGCAGGGCGGCATCGTTTCGCAGGAGGCTCCCATCGATGCCTCCAACGTCAATCTCGTTTGCCCCGAGTGCGGTAAGGTTACCCGCGTCGGTCACGAGAAGGACGGCAAGAACAAGCTGCGCGTCTGCAAGAAGTGCGGCCACAAGTTCTAAGCTGCCCGCAACATCAAGTTGCTAGCAAAGGCCCGGATGCCACGGCACCCGGGCCTTTTTCTATCCCCACTC
>CAJKFS010000065.1 GCA_905199225.1 uncultured Collinsella sp.
CTGGTGATCTCCGCCTTGAGAGGGCGGCGTCCTAAACCGCTAGACGAACGGGCCACATGACATCTGCACTGCCGTGCTGCGAGGATATATATTACGGGACAAAAAACGTCAGCGCAAGAAGAAATTCCAAATTGCCCAAATTTTGTCGGCAGGTTATGGAACACGAAGGTAAACTGGGTAGCTAATTCAAGTTGAGATGGACCAAAAGAGCTTCGCGCTCGTTGGGAATATTGTCTTCGATCACGGCGTCGAGGGCGGAGTTGAGAAGCTGACCAAGTTCCGGCCCGGGCTTGACTCCGGCACGGATCAGGTCGCCGCCGTTGATGGCGAGCATCTTGAGCGTATGGGGCTCCCCTGCCTTCAGCAGCTCGTGCGCCAGCGCGCGCATCTCCTCAATCGTCTCAACGTAATAGAAGCACGATGGGGCCTTGCCAAGCGTGTCAGCACGCTTGAGGTCCATGAGCTCGTCAATCAGGCGGGCCGTGTCGACGCCCTCACCCGAAAGCGCGCGCATCATATTGAGCAGGCAGGAGCGCTCGGGGCGCAGCGGCTTATCGTGATATTTGATGAGCAGGCAAACGTCGCGCACCAGGTCGTGCGAGAGTGCCAGGCGATCCATAATGACGCGCGCTTTCTTGGCGCCGAGCTCGGGATGACCGTAGAAGTGTCCGCTGCCGGCGTGATCGACCGTAAAGCACTCGGGCTTGGAGACATCGTGCAAAAACGCCGCCCACATAAGGCTCGACGAGGGCGCGACGCCGTCACACAGCGCGAGCTCCCCCGCCACCGTCAGCACAAGGGCGATATGCACGTAGACGTTAAACGCATGATAGACACTGCGCTGATCAAACCCGCGACCCGCTGCCAACTCGGGCACGGCGGCGCAGATGAGCTCGGGATAGCGGAGCATCGCGTCTCCCCCATGACCGGTCGAAAGAATGCCCTCGAGCTCAATACCCACACGCTCACGCGCCACGGCTTCGAGCAGCGGCGCGCACTCGGCAAGCGCACGCTTGGTCTCGGGCTCAATCATAAAGTCCAGACGGCAGGCAAAGCGCACCGCACGCAGCATGCGCAGGGCGTCCTCGTTAAAGCGACGCTTGGGATCGCCGACAGCGCGAATCAGCTTGCGCTCCAAGTCACCCTGGCCGTCGTAGCGGTCGACAAGCCCGCGCTCGGGATGCCAGGCCATGGCATTGACGGTAAAGTCGCGGCGCGCCAGATCGTCCTCGAGCGAGGCGGCACGCTCCACACTCTGGGGATGGCGACCATCGGTGTAAAAGCCATCCAGACGGTACGTGGTGACCTCGATACGCTCGCCATCGGAAATAGCCGTGATTCCGCCAAATTTAATGCCCGACTCCACAACCGCGATGCCGGCGGCCTCGAGCGCCGCTTTGGACTCCTGCCACAGGCCGCTACAGCACATATCAACATCGTGGCTGGGGTACCCCATCAGGGCGTCGCGCACCCAACCGCCCACGTACCAAGCCTCAAGACCAGCCGCCTCAAGCGCGCGCAGGACGCGCAGGGACGCATCGGACGGTTGAGTACCGTTGAGCGAAACATTGCACATGCCTATGGCCTCCTGCGACTATCAAATTGGCTATCGATTGCGTCTGCAAGAAGTCTAGCAAGAAACAGCCTCCACTGCACACGCAAGTCCGATAAACAAAAACGCATCCGTCCTAGTCTAAGACGGATGCGAAATAATCAAACTATTCAGACAAGGTGCCGGAACTAGCAGACCTGGCGAACCTCGATGTGCTTCTTATATTCGTCCACCTTGGCAAAATCACCCAGACCGGGGCACTCGACCACGTTGGCGCCAGTGGCCATCGAAAGGCGCAGGGCGTCCTCGACGCGCTCGGGGGCGTCGTGCCACACGGACAGGAAGGCAGCGAGCGAGGAATCGCCGGCGCACACCGTCGACAGCAGCTTGACGTCGAAGGTGCGGTTGGCAAACCAGATATGCTCGCCGTTGGAGAAGTACGCACCGGCGCCACCAAGGGTCAGCAGCACGTTCTTGGCGCCCTTGGCGTGCAGCTCGGCCATAGCGCCCTTGACGGACTCGTCGTCGCCACCGCTCACCTTAATGCCAAAGATGTCAAGCAGCTCGTCGTCATTGGGCTTGATCAGCAGTGGCTCCAGAGCAATGAGGTCTGCCAGCTGATGGCTCGAGATGTCGAGGACGAACTCGGCCCCCTTGGCCTTGACACGGCGCAGGACCTCGGCCAAGAAGCCCTCGGAAGTGTTGGGAGGCAGCGAGCCGCTGATGACCAGGCAGGTCATGTCATCGAGCGAATCGATAAGTTCAAACATCTCCTGCTCGTTGGCCTCATTGATGGCGGCACCGGCATTGACCATGTTGTACTCGGTGTCGGGACCGGCGTTGAGGAACACATTGACGCGCGTAATACCGTCGGTCCACACGGGCTTGACGGGCACGCCCAGGGCCTCGGCTCCCTTAACGATAAACTCACCCGAGAAGCCGGCGAAGAAACCCAGGATCGTGGTGTCGACACCATAGTGGTCAAGCGTAAACGAGACGTTGAGGCCTTTGCCGTTGGCCGTGTAGACGGCATTGCGGGTACGCGTGACGGTATTGGCAGTAAGGCCGTCGCAGGCGATGTTGTAATCAATGGCGGGATTAGCAGTGAGCGTGTAAATCATGAATGTTCCTTTCACGAAGCAACGTGTTAATGAAAGTATATTCCACGCATCGGTAAAAGGCTAGGACAACTCGGTGAACGGTGTGGAAGCGATGAAGTACGGCAGAACATCTCTCTCCAATGACGGAACAAAAAAGGCGCCCCAGCCGAAACCGGGGCGCCGCATGCGCACGAATATGTCGCGTTTCGATTACTGACGATCGAGCTTGCGGACAGCAACGCGCTTGCTGTACTCGTCGACGTGACCGAAGTCGCCGATGCCGACGGACTCGGCAACGTTGGCGCCGGTGGCCATAGCGAGCTTCATGGCCTCCTCGACGTTGTCGCGATCCCTGTACCACTTGTGCAGGAACGCAGCGAGGGTGCAGTCGCCAGCGCAGACGGAAGAAACCAGCTTGATGTTGAACTCACGCTTGGCGTACCAGATGTCCTCGCCGTTGGAGAAGTAAGCGTCGCCGCGGCTACCACGGGTGAGCAGCACGTTCTGAACGCCAGCGTCGTGAGCCATCTTCATAGCAACGCGAACCTCGTCGTCGGTGTCGACCGGCACGCCGAAGATGGCCTTCATCTCGTGATGGTTCGGCTTGATGAGCAGCGGCTTCTTGTGAGCGAGCTCCTTGAGCTTGTCGGAGGACAGGTCCAGGACGACGTCGGCGCCACGAGCCTGAGCGTGCTCCATGACCTGAGCCAGGAAGTCGGGCGTAGCTTTGGGAGGCACGGAGCCGGAAACGATCAGGCACTCGAGATCGCCCGCGGTGTCCAGGATGTTATAGAGCTCCTCCTGGTGCTGCGGCGTGATCGGAGCACCCGGGTTCAGGATGCCGTACTCGTGCTGGCCATCGTTGACGTAGGTGTTAATGCGCGTGATACCGTCGGTCCAGACCGGGCGGCAGAGGCAACCCAGGTTCATGACCTCCTCGACGATGAACTTGCCCGTGAAGCCAGCGAAGAAGCCGAGCGCGACGGTGTCGACGCCCATCTTCTTAAAGGCGAAGGACACGTCGAGGCCCTTGCCGTTAGCCGTGTAGCTGGCCGAGCCGGTGCGGACGTTCTCGTCGGGCTCGAGCGGAGAGCTCGAAACCGTCATGTCGACAGCCGGGTTAGCGGTTAGCGTGTAGAACATTTACAGTACCCCCTGTATATGTGAGGGCCGCGTGGCCGGCCCATTCCAACCACGCGGTTACCTCTGATACCAAATTAGCGAGCTGCGGACTCGAGCAGTGCCTTGACCTCGGCTGCGGTGTTGCAGGCGAGCGCCTTCTCGGCGAGCTCGTCGCACTCGGCCTTGGTCCACTGGCTGATGGTCTTGCGGGCGCGCAGGATAGAAGGAGCGCTCATCGAGAACTCCTCCAGGCCCCAGCTGATCAGCAGCGGCTCGAGCAGCGGATCGGCAGCGGCTTCGCCGCACATACCGACCATGATGCCGGCCTTCACGCCGCTCTCGATGATGTTCTTGAGCGAGCGGAGCACGGCGGGATAGTAAACCTGGTACAGGTTGGAGATGGTGTCGTTACCACGGTCGGCGCACATGGTGTAGCCGATCAGGTCGTTGGTGCCGATGGAGAAGAAGTCGGCGACCTCGGCAAGACGGTCTGCGAGCAGCGAAGCGGCGGGCGTCTCGACCATGATGCCGACCTCGATGTTCTCGTTGAACTTGCGACCCTCTTCGGTCAGCTCGGCCTTGCACTGCTCGACGAGCTCCTTGACAGCCAAGACCTCCTCGACGCAGGTGACGAGCGGGATCATGATCTTGACGTCACCGAAGGCGCTAGCGCGCAGCAGAGCGCGGAGCTGGACCTTGTACTGGTCGGGATTGGCCAGGCAGTAACGCACGGCGCGGAAGCCCATGAAGGGGTTATCTTCCTTGACCATGTGCAGATACGGAATCTCCTTGTCGCCGCCAACATCGAGCGTGCGGATGATGACCGGAGCACCCTTGAGCGCGCTGGCGACCTTACGGTAGGCGTTGAACTGCTCCTCCTCGGAAGGAAGCTCAGCAGAATCCATGAACAGGAACTCGGAACGGAACAGGCCGATAGCCTCGGCATCGTGATCGAGCGCGTTGGGCACGTCATCGGGGTTGCCGATGTTGCAGGCAATAATCTTCTTGATGCCGTCGGCAGTCACGGACGGCTTGCCGCGGAAGGCCTCGAGAGCCGCCTTCTCGGCAGCGAAAGCCTCGGCCTTGGCAGTGTAAGCGGCGAGCGTCTCCTCATCGGGATCGGCCTCGACGATACCCTTGCCACCGTCGACGACAACGGTCATGCCGTTGCGCAGTGCGGTGCAGCTGTTGGAAACCGAAAGGACAGCCGGGATCTCGAGGGCGCGCGCAATGATTGCGGAGTGCGACGTGCGGCCACCAGTCTCGGTGACGATACCGGCAACGTGGGCCTTATCGATCGTGGCGGTCATGGACGGCGTGAGGTCGTGCACGACAACGACGGTGTTCTCGGGCAGGACGGAAAGGTCGACGACCTCCTTGCCCAGCAGCTCGGCCAGAATACCGGTGCGGATGTCGGCGATGTCGGCCGCGCGCAGACGGAACATCTCATCGTCCATGGACAGGAACATGTTCTCGAACATGGTCGAGGTGTCCATGAGCGCCTGCTCGGCGCAGGTGCCGCCGTCAATGGCGGCGTTGATGGCGTCGGTCATGCCCGGATCCTGAGCCAGGACAATGTGTCCGCTCATGATCTCGGCCTCGGCCTCGCCCACCGTCTCCTTCATGTGGTCGGCCTGAGCCTGGGTCTTCTCGCAGAAGACCGAAAGAGCGGTCTGATAGCGCTCCTTCTCTGCTGCCGAATCAGCAACCTCGTGCGGCTCAAACGTCAAGTCGGGATCGACGGCGACCATGACGGTGCCGATACCGATGCCCTCGGAAGCGTTGACTCCCTGATACATTCCCATTCCTCTCTCCGTGTCATGTGATAAAGCGTTTTGCCATATCCATGACAAAAGAGCGCAGCTACCTTAAGACAGGTCACTGCGCCCCCAAATATGAACTTAGTTGTTCAACATGCGACCCGTTTGAGTTCTACTCGCCAAGACCGCTCTTGATGAGCTCGATGGCAGCAGCCAGAGCCTCGGCCTCGTCGGCGCCGTCGCACTTGACCTCGACCTCGGTGCCGCAGGGGATACCAGCAGCCATGAGGGCCATCGGGGACTTGCCGTTGACCTCCTTCTCGGGGGTGACGACCGTCACGTCACAGGCGTACTTGCCCATGGTGGAGGCGAACAGACCAGCCGGACGCATGTGCAGACCCTGAGGATTAACGAGGGTAGCCTTCTCAGAAACCATAGTTGACTCCTTTTTTGTGTTTAACCCCTGTCATGTATGTGGCAGGAGTCAGATTCACGACGTTGTTTATATTAACTCACATCAAACGGTTTTTCATTATGTTTCGGGCGAATTGTTGGACAGATGTGTTTGTCGTCCGCTTGCTCGCCGGGCGGGCGCGGGTTAAGTTTGCTGCTCTACAGTCCTGCGCAAGACGGAAAGCACATTAAGTG
>CAJKFS010000066.1 GCA_905199225.1 uncultured Collinsella sp.
GTAAGTTTTTCGTAGATTCCGCACGAGCCGGAAAGCACTTAATGTGCTTTCCGAGCGAGCCCAGGACCTGACCGAACGAAAAACTTACCCGCCTCGCCCGGCCAGGTCCGACGAGCAACGTTACCGAGCCGCCAGGATGGCGTCGATGAGCGTCAGTACGCCCCCGTCGTTGTTGCTCGGAATGCGCCACTTGGCATGCGCGTTCATATGCTCCTCGGCATTGTCCACGATAAAGCTGTGACCGACACGCTTCAGCATGGGGATATCGTTGTAGGTGTCGCCCACGGCGGCGGCATCGGCGATGTCGATGCCCAGTTGGTCGCACAGATGCGCCACGCCGGCGCCCTTGTCGACGCCTAGGTTCATAAAGTCGATCCACTCGCGACCGGCATTGGTGACATAGAGCTGGTCGGAGAACGCGGGGTTATAGGTCTCGCGGAACGCGGGCTCGGCATCGTAGGCAGGGAAGAAGATCGAGATCTTGTTGGACTCGAGATCGAGGCCCTCAAAGGTGTCGACGTAGTTGATCGTGTTGTAGTAGACGCTGATCTCGTCGTGATACTGGTGGTCGCGGGCGAGCACATAGAACTCGTCGTAGCAGCACAGGACGGGAACGGCGCGCGAGTCCTCCGAGGCACGGGCAAGCACCTGCTGATACAGCTCCACGTCGATGTTGCTCTTATAGATATAGTTGCCGCGATAGATGACGCAGGCACCGTTGTCGGGACAAAACGCGAGTCGGTTCTTGATGCCCTCGAACATTTCCTCGAGTTTGGGGGCGGGGCGTCCGCTGGCGGGGCAGAATACGATACCGGCATCGGCGAGCTTGTCCAGACGCTCATCGAGGCCCTGGGGCAGCACGCGCTCGTCAGTGAGAAGCGTCTTGTCCATATCGACGGCGAGAATCTTAATGTTGCCGATATTGGCATCCGATTCGTAAGTTTGCATAAAAACGCGCCTTTCGTTTCGAAATTGTTTCAGACGTTATAACCATCAACTGGTAGTCGGGCGTATTTTCGCAGGATTGGCGCGTATTTGCACCATGATTCACAAAGTAATGAAAAAACTTTTCAGAAATTTGAATTTGTCGCTTGTGAAGCGGGCACTTTAGCGTAATATAGCGACCATCGAAAACGGAGGCGGAAAAACAGCCGTTTACCGAGGAATAGGTACCGTTTACGATATATGAATTGCGCCCGGCGATAAGCGAAAGGAGAGGCAGATGCAGTTCGTACAGATCATCACCACTGCAGACAATGCCATCCGACGCCAGCGCGCAATTTCCCGACGACGATAACGATCGTCTCTGTCCGCATGGGGCGAAAAGCTCCAACAGAGTCATTTTGAGGTCGTTGGGTTTTAGCACGACATTGCTGCATGTTTCTAGGGCATGTATGTGCTGATTTTTGCTATTTAACCTGATATTGCACGGTATTTGACCTCAAGGTGACTTGCAACTGACCGATGTTCTAACTAGCTACCAAGGGCGAAAGGAAACAGCCATGAGCAAGGAAAAAGTCGTTCTCGCATATTCCGGTGGTCTTGATACATCCGTATGTGTCAAGTGGCTCCAGGATGAGAAGAATCTCGATGTCGTTTGTGTCTGCGGCAATGTGGGCCAGGAGGAGACCGGTCTGGATGCCAAGAAGCAGAAGGCTCTCGACCTGGGCGTTCTGGATTGCCAGGTGCTCGACCTGCGCGATGAGTTCTCTGATGAGTTCCTGACCAAGGCCATCGCCGCCAACTCCATGTACGAGAACAAGTACCCGCTGCTCTCCGCTCTTTCCCGTCCGCTGCTTGCCAAGAAACTTGTCGAGGTTGCTCACGAGTTCGGCGCCACCTATGTCGCCCACGGCTGCACCGGCAAGGGCAACGACCAGGTCCGTTTTGAGGCTGCCGTCAAGGCCCTCGACCCCGAGCTCAAGGTTATCGCCCCGGTTCGTGAGTGGGATCTGAAGTGCCGTCCGGACGAGGTTGCCTACGCCCACGCCCACAACGTGCCGGTTCCCGAGGGTGCCAACGACAACCCCTATTCCATCGATGACAATCTGTGGGGTCGCGCCATCGAGTGCGGTCACCTGGAGGATCCCTGGAACGAGCCGCTCGATGACGCTTGGGTTATGACCAAGAACCCCGAGGACACGCCCGACACCCCGACCTACACCGAGATCGAGTTCGAGGCCGGCAAGCCCGTTGCGGTTGACGGCAAGAAGATGAAGCTCTCCGAGATCGTCATCGAGCTCAACAAGATCTCCGGAGACAACGGCTTTGGTCGTCTCGACCTGGTCGAGGATCGTCTGGTGGGCCTCAAGAGCCGCGAGTGCTACGAGGTTCCCGGCGCCCTGACGCTCATCACCGCCCACAAGGCACTCGAGGACATCTGCGTCGAGGGTGACCTGCTCAAGACCAAGATCAAGCTCGAGCAGGATTGGGCCACCGCCGTGTATAACGGCCAGTGGTACAGCCCGCTCAAGAACGCGCTCGACGCCTTTATGGCCGATACTCAGAAGTTCGTGACCGGCACCGTCCGTCTGAAGTTCTTTAAGGGCAACTGCCATGTCGTCGGCCGCAAGAGCCCCTTCAGCCTCTACGACTACGGTCTGGCTACCTACGACCGCGACACCACGTTTGACGAGAAGGCCAGCGCCGGCTTTATCGAGATCGATACGCTGTCGCTCAAGACGTGGGCTAAGGTCCAGGGGCCCAGCTCTGCTGCCGCCCAGGCCTAGCGCCTCCTTCCCTTGGTATCCGCGCGGCCCATCCGCGTGATACAAAACGGGCGCACGGGGTCCCTACCTTTCGTTATGCTTGCTGACACTTCTTAACATCGGTGGCCCCTACGTTCCGCCCGCATATATGATGCCGCGTCTGCGGCTGAGTCCGAGCCCCGCCGGGGTTGTCCGGCGGGGCTCTTGCTATCAATTTGACGGCCTTGTGCCTATCTATATCCGAGGAGTACCTATTATGTTTGATGCTATTGCACACGCTTTGCTTTCTCTTGCCCCTGAGCTCGATACTGCCAAGGTCGAGGATGTTCCCATGGGCCTGAAGGCTTGGATTGACGGTTCGCAGGGCAACTTCAGGAGGGAGTCGATGGGCGCCAAGTGCCTGACCCGTCACTTCTTTGCTATTTAGCCTGTCAGCCCCGCACGTGGCGGGGGATGTGCAAAACTAACAGTTGATAAATCGCTTTAGCGGCATGGCGTAGCGCTTTGTGCGCCGATGTTTTGGTATTTGATGAAAGGGGACGGTCCCATGGCTCTTTGGGGTGGTCGTTTTGAGGCGGGCGTGGCCGAGGTCACGCAGGAGTTTGGCGCATCGCTGCCGGTCGATAAGCATCTCTATAAGCAGGATATCGCCGGTTCCAAGGCACATGCCAAGATGCTGGCCGCACAGGGCATCATCAGCGCAGAGGACGAGCAGGCGATTGCCGAGGGCCTGACCGGAATCGAACAGGATATCGATGCCGGCAACTTCACCTTCGATATCAACGATGAGGACATTCATATGTCCATCGAGAGCGAGCTGACGCGCCGTATCGGCGAGGCCGGTAAGCGCTTGCATACCGGGCGTTCGCGCAACGACCAGGTGGCGACCGATACGCGCCTGGGCGTCAAGGCGTTGGCCAAGGAGCTCATGGAGGCCAATCTTGAGTTGCGCCATGTGCTGGTGGATGCGGCCAAGAAGTACGACAAGGTGATTCTGCCGGGCTACACGCACATGCAGCATGCTCAGCCCGTGCTGCTGTCACATCATCTGCTGGCGTATTCCTGGATGTTCGCGCGCGACTTTACACGCCTGAAGGCCGCCTTTGATGCCGCCGACAACTGCCCGCTGGGTGCTGCCGCGCTTGCCGGTACGAGCTATCCACTCGATCGTCAGATGACGGCTGCCGAGCTTGGCTTTGCGGGTGTGATTCCCAACTCGCTCGATGCGGTTTCCGACCGTGATTTCCTGCTCGATCTGCATTACGCCGGCTCCGTCATGGCCATGCACCTGTCGCGTCTTTCCGAGGAGATCGTGCTGTGGTCGAGCTCCGAATTTGGCTTCATCACGCTTTCCGACTCGTACTCCACCGGCTCGTCCATCATGCCGCAGAAGAAGAATCCCGACTTTGCCGAGCTTATCCGCGGCAAGAGCGGCCGAGTCTATGGCAACCTGGTGCAGCTGCTTGTGACCATGAAGGGCCTGCCGCTGGCCTATAACAAGGACTTGCAGGAGGACAAGGAGGGCGCGCTCGATACCGCCCACACGCTCATGCAGTGTCTGTCGGTTATGGCCGGTATGATTTCGACTTGGACCGTCAACGAGGATGCCATGGCGCGCGAGTGCGGCGTGGGGCACCTTGCCGCTACCGATGTTGCCGATTACCTGGCCAAGCGCGGCCTGCCGTTCCGTGAGGCGCATGCCGTGGTGGGCCATCTGGTCCTGATGTGTGAGAAGCGCGGCTGCAATCTTGAGGACCTGCCGTTTGAGGTGTTCCAGGAGGCAAGCCCGCTCTTTGAGCGCGATATTACCGAGGCGCTCGACATCCCGTCGATTGTCGCCGCGCGCACGACCGAGGGCGGTACCGCCCCTGCCGCTGTTGCCGTGCAGCTGCAGCGTGCCGAGGCACAACTCGTTGCCGACGAAGGTGTGTTTGGCTCGTTGACCAAGGTCGTCGAGATGGGCCACGGAGCTAATTAGCTTATAGGATGCGTCTGTCTGGTGCGTTCATCATATCTTGCCTTTACGGGTGCTCGCTACGGTGGGCGCCCGTTTTGTTATAGGGAAGGGAGGAGCTTGTCGAGAACTTCTGTAGGACCTTTGGGCAGGTTGTGAAGGGGGTGCGTTCACGGGCGGCAACCGACCGTCTGCTCGGTTCGGTGCAGTTGGTGGCGGAGCGGATGGTACTCTAATCGGGCTTCGAAACAGAAGTGACACATATGGAACGCTTCAATAAATTACAGCGCTTCAATAAACAGCTTTTTGTTTAACTGCAGCTAAAACTCTGTTACGATGCAGTTCAGGCGGGTGCCGGAATGGGACTTGGGCACGCGCGAACCTACTTGAAAGGCTACCTTATGGCTATCGAGAAGACCTTCATCATGATTAAGCCCGACGCTGTGCGCGATCGCAAGATCGGCGAGATCGTTGCTCGTATCGAGCGCAGCGGCCTTGTCATCGAGCGCATGGAGATGACCACGCTCGAGCGCGCTACCGTCGAGGAGCACTACGCCCATCTGGCCGACAAACCCTTCTTTGGCGGTCTGTGCGACTTTATGACGAGCGGTCCGGTCGTCAAGATGGTTGTTTCCGGTCTTTCCGCCGTCTCCAAGATGCGCACCCTTATGGGCGCCACCAACCCGCTTGATGCTGCCCCCGGCACCATCCGCGGTGACTTCGCCGTCGATGTCAACGCCAACGTGATTCACGGCTCCGACTGCCTGGAGAACGCCGAGATCGAGATCAAGCGCTTCTTTGGCTAAACCAGCTTTGACTCCTTAAAGCTGTTAGCGTGTGGCTTGAGCGCCGCGGGACTCCATCCGCGGCGCTCTTTTTATGTCTAAAACTACAAAGGGGCCCGCCC
>CAJKFS010000067.1 GCA_905199225.1 uncultured Collinsella sp.
CCGCGCCGGTTAAGAAACAGGATGCTCTGTTCACCGCGGCGGAGGTTTTCCTCCAGCTCGGCATAGAGCACGGAGCTGATCGAGCCGGAATTCCCGTTTCGCAGCTCCTGCTTCATGTCGGCAATGATGACATCGGGGAGCTTGCGCGCGTTGAAGCGATCCGGCAGCGTGAAATAGTGATAGCGGCCGGTCTCGGCGTAATAGCGGCTGACAACGTCCGGCGTCGCCGAGCCGAGCAAGAGCAGCGCACGATGCTGCGCACAGCGAAATTTTGCCACGTCGCGCGCGTGGTAGCGTGGCGTGCTCTCGGATTTGTAGGTGTCCTCCTGCTCCTCGTCGATAATGAGCAGGCCGAGGTTCTCCATGGGCGCAAAGACGGCGCTGCGCGTGCCGACGACGACGCGCGCAAGACCGGCGCGAATGCGCTTCCACTCATCATAACGCTCCGAGAGCGGAAGGCCGCTGTGCAGGACAGCGACCGCATCACCGAAGTACGCAGAAAACGCCTCGATCATCTGCGGCGTCAGCGAGATCTCGGGCACCAGCACGCAGGCCGAACGGCCGGCCGCCAGCACGCGCTCAATCGCCGAAAGGTAAACCTCGGTTTTGCCGGAGCCGGTGACGCCGTCGACAAGGACCACGTCTCCGTGGGCGTCAAGACGGGCGCGCTCAATCTGCGCGAGCGCCTGCTGCTGGCCGTTGGTAAGTGCGACCGGCGCCTTGCCGCTTGCCGAGGACAGCGTGGTCTGCTCGCTGCATCCACGCCACGCACGTCGCTCCTCCACCACCACGACGCCGCGTTTTTCGAGCGCCTTGATGGTCGCCGACATGCTGTTATAGAGAAGGTTGAGGTCGCGCGTCGTGACCGGGCCGCACTGGAGTGCCTCGATGAGTTGGCGCTGGCGGACCGCGGTCTTGGGCGGCGTATAGTCAAAGCCTTCGGGCGTAAGCATCACCCAGCGGTTTTGGATGGGTTTGACGGCGGGGCGCTCAACCGACCATGCGCCGTCGTCGCCCTTGACCACACGCGGGCTGCCGCCCGGGGGCAAAAACAGGCGCAGGCACTCGGAAAGCGTCGCGACATACTCGTGGCTCATCCAGCGTGCGATGCGGGCAGCCTCGGCGGTAAAGAGCGGTTTGCTAAGAATAGCTTCGACGGGCTTAATGCGCGAAGGGTCGAGGACGTTGTTGCCCTGCAGGTCGCCCAGCCCAGGCGCAATGTCGACAATATAGCCCGCGGCGGCACGGTTACCAAAGTGGACCAGGACCGTAGACCCGATCTGCGCCTCATTAGCAAGGGACTGCGCAATGCCGTAAGCAAACGGCTCGGACAGCGCGCGGGTGGGAATGTCCAGGACCACGCTTGCGTAGGCGGCGATGGGGTCAGGTGTATGCTCGGGCTTGGCCGGAGTCTCCTCCGGTTCCGGCGAACCAAACAGCGACAGTTGTTGAGCCATACACCACCTCTAGCGAACGGACCTGAAAGGGCTGGGACAAAATAATCAGAAGAGTTTGTCCCATGGCCGAAACGAGTGTCGAGCTTGTTGCGTCACTCGAACATGGGACAAACACTACTGATTATTTTGTCCCAGCAACCCACTCATCGGTACAGAAACAAGAGCCCCGCTCGGGGTGAACGGGGCTCATATACATACGTTTGCGCAGCTGCTACAACGCCATCGTGCGGGCGCGGTCGATGCGCGCCAGGCAGTCGTCGCGACCGACGAGCGCCATGGTCTCGCCCAGCGGAGGGCTCACCATGTTGCCGCAGACGGCGACGCGCACAGCCTGGAACACCACGCGCTTCTTAAGGTCCATCTGCTCGGGCAGCGGCTCAAGCGCGGCGTCGATGTTGGCGGCGGTCCACTCGTCCACACCCTCAAGCGCGGCCTTGGCGGCGTCCAGAATGACACCCATGCCCTCCTTGGCCAGGCCCTTGTTGACGGACTTCTCGTCATACTCGAGCGTCTCGGCCGTAGCGAAGATGGGAGCAGCGACGGTCACGGCGTCGGCCGGCATCTTGGTGCGCGGCTTGACGATGGCGGCAAGTGCGTCGATCCAATCCTCGCCGTACTCAACATTGCCCTCAATGAGACCCGCCTCATGCAGCTCGGGGACCATGACCTCGTCGGCAAACTGAGCGTCGGACATGCCGTTGATGTACTCGGCATTGACCCAGTCGAGCTTCTTGGGGTCGAAGGTCGCCGGATTCTTGGAGATGCGGTCGAGCGAGAACTTGCTGGCCAGGACGTCGCGCGGGATGATCGTGGTCTCGCCGTCGAGGGACCAGCCGAGCAGCGCCAGGTAGTTGACGAAGGCGTCGGACAGGTAGCCGGCGTCGCGGTACTCCTCCACCGAGGTGGCGCCGTGGCGCTTGGAGAGCTTCTTGCCGTCGGCACCCAGGATCATGGAGATGTGGGCGAACGTGGGCACGGGCGCGCCGAGGGCCTCGTACACCATGACCTGGCGCGGAGTATTGGACAGGTGGTCGTCGCCTCGGATGACGTGGGTGATCTTCATCATGGCGTCGTCGACGACGGTCGCGAAGTTGTACGTGGGCGTGCCGTCGGAGCGGAAGATGACAAAGTCGTCGAGCTCCTTGGCGTCGAAGGTCACCTCGCCGTGAACGGCGTCGTGGATGACGACGTCGCCGCGGTCCTCGGGCACCTTGATGCGCAGGACGTAGGACTCGCCGGCCTCGATGCGGCGGCGGGCATCCTCGGGATCAAGATCGCGGCAACGACGCTGATAGCCCTGGAAGGGGTCCTTGCGCTCCTGCGCGGCCTTGCGGTCGGCGTCGAGCTGCTCCTTGGTGCAGAAGCAGGGATAGGCCTTGCCCTCGTCCCAAAGTTTCTGGGCGGCCTGCTTGTACAGGTCCAGGCGCTCAGTCTGGGCGTAGGGGCCAAAGTCGCCGCCTACCTCGGGACCCTCGTCCCAGTCCAGGCCCAGCCAACGCATGGCGCGCAGGATGATCTGCGTGTTCTCGTCGGTGGAGCGGGTGGGATCGGTGTCGTCGATGCGCAGGATGAACGTGCCGCCGTTAGCACGGGCGAAAGCCCAGTTATAGATAGCGGTGCGGGCGCCGCCGATGTGCAGCTTGCCCGTCGGTGAGGGTGCAAAGCGGACGCGAACGTCTGATGCCATGGAAATCTCCTCGATTGCAGGATGGATGTCTAACCGCATCAGTATAAAGCATCAAAGCAACCTCCGCACAAAGGGCACCGACCTACTCATTGGGGACAGACTTAAATGACCAGTACCCAATGAGTACCCGGCTGGTGAATTAAGTCTGTCCCCAATGAGTAGGTGTGTCCCCAATGAGTAGGTGCGGAAAGGGTGTGAATGTTTGATTTACGCGCTATGATGTGCCCTTGCATAGAGAGCCCGGCGGAATGGTAACGGTCGCCGGGACACGTTTTTGAAAGGGGCTATCATGCCAGAAGAACTTCGTTCCATCCCACCCCAACACGGGTCCTTTGTATTTACGTCGGAGTCGGTGACCGAAGGCCATCCCGATAAGATCGCTGACCAGATCAGCGACGCCGTCCTCGACGCAATCCTCGCCAAAGAAATAGAGCTGCAGGAGCAGGGCTACATCGCGCCCAACGGCGTGCCCGCTAACGTCGAGAACGTCCGCTGCGCCTGCGAGACCCTCGTGACCACCGGCACCGTCATCGTCGCCGGCGAGATCCGCACCCAGGCCTACGTAGACGTGCAGGAGATCGCCCGTGGCGTTATCCGCCGCATTGGCTACAACCGCGCCAAGTTCGGTTTTGACTGCGATACCTGCGGCGTTATGAGCCTCATCCACGAGCAGTCGCCCGATATCGCCCAGGGCGTCGACGAGTCCTTCGAGACCCAGACCGGCGCTACTACCGACCCGATCGACCTGATCGGCGCCGGCGACCAGGGCATGATGTTTGGCTACGCTTCCAACGAGACCAAGACCCTCATGCCCATGCCGCACTACCTGGCAAGCCGCCTGGCAGAGCGCCTGGCTGCCGTACGTCATGATGGCACCCTGCCCTATCTGCGTCCCGACGGCAAGACCCAGGTCACCGTGCGCTACGAGAACGGCAAGCCCGTCGAGGTCACGACCATCGTCATCTCCACGCAGCACGCCGCCGAGATCGAGGACATGAGCAAGATCAAGGCCGACCTCATCGAGCACGTCATCACCCCGGTCATGGCTGCCGAGAATATGCCGTGGGACAACGCCGACATTTACGTCAACCCCACCGGTCGCTTCGTTGTGGGCGGCCCCATGGGCGACACGGGCCTGACCGGCCGCAAGATCATCGTCGACACCTACGGCGGCTACGGCCGTCACGGCGGCGGTGCCTTTAGCGGCAAGGACTGCACCAAGGTCGACCGCTCCGCCGCGTATGCCGCGCGCTGGGTCGCCAAGAACGTCGTCGCCGCCGGTCTGGCCGACCGCTGCGAAGTCGAGCTGGCTTACGCCATCGGCGTGTCCAAGCCCCTCTCAATCATGGTTGACACCTTCGGTACCGCACATGTAGCCGAGAACAAGATCGTCGAGGCTGTAGAGAAGACCTTCGACCTGCGCCCGGGCGCAATCATCCGCGACCTGGACCTGCGTCGCCCCATCTACGAAAAGACGGCAGCCTACGGTCACTTTGGCCGCGAAGACCCCGACTTCACCTGGGAGAAGACCAATCGAGTCGAAGAACTCAAAGCAGCCTGCGGCCTGTAAGCTAACGGCAAAAGCTACAGCCAAGAAACAACGCACCAAAAGAGGTACCGGCTCCAACCGGTACTTCTTTTTTTTTAATCCGGAGATGAAGATGTTTCGATATGCAAGGTAAGACACGTCCCTAGCTAATGAATTTTGCCATCTAGCAGCTCCAACCATGTATCCTTAGTCCCGAGGGGCGGGGCATAAGGTCGATCGCGAGTTCCGCACGAGCCGGAGAGCACTTAATGTGCTCT
>CAJKFS010000068.1 GCA_905199225.1 uncultured Collinsella sp.
CGGCATGACCAGAAGGTCTATGCCGTCCTCTTTTCATGCCAATTTGTTCGCTCTGACGGGCGCTCGCTGTTCGTCCTCTACCTGCGGCGCCGTCATGGTCCAAAGTAGTCATTGGGTGTTCCTATAGTTTTGTCTAGTCGTTTAAGAGCGTCCCCAACGACTACATAGCATGAGAGTGGATAATCTCCCGGTTTGAGCCTGCATCCAAGTTCAAAGTGGGAGATTATCCACTCTCATTTGTTATGTGTCCGAAAATCCACGCTCGTTCTACTTTGCCTACATTTGTAGGAACAGTTCGTGGAGGCGGGTGTCTTCATCGAGTTCGGGGTGGAAGGTTACGCCGAGCTGGTTGCCCTGGCGGGCGGCGACGATGCGGCCATCGACCTCTGCCAAGGCCTTGGCGTCGCCGTGGACCTCGACGATGCGGGGCGCGCGGATAAATGTCAGCGGCACTTCACCGTCGATACCGCCTACCTGCCCCTTGGTGCGAAAGCTGCCGAGCTGTCTGCCGTAAGCATTGCGCTCAACGAGCACATCCATGGTTGCCAAGCGCGGCGTCCCCTTATCGTCGTGGGAGGCAAGATCGCGCGCCAACAGAATCAAGCCGGCGCAGGTGCCCAGGACGGGCATGCCCTCAACAATGCGGGTGCGAAGCTCATCGAGCATACCAAGCTCGGCAAGTAACTTGCCCTGAACGGTGGACTCGCCGCCGGGGAGGACCAGGCGGTCAAAGTTCTGCTGCAAATCGGCTGCCTGCCTCATCTCGATACAACGTGCGCCCAGCTCGGACAGTCTTGCCTCGTGCTCGGCAAAAGCGCCCTGGACCGCCAGCACGGCGACCGTTTGGTCTGCATAATCGCTCATGTGCGATCCTTTCTGCTGGACTAGCGCCCGCGCTCCTCCATGATGATCTCGATTTCGTCGGCGTTGATGCCCACCATGGCCTCGCCCAGGTCCTCCGAAAGCTCGGCGATGAGCTTGGCGTCGGTGAAGTTTGCCACGGCCTTGACGATGGCGGCGGCGCGCTTGGCGGGGTCGCCGCTCTTAAAGATGCCCGAGCCAACAAAGACGCCCTCGGCGCCCAGCTGCATCATCAGCGCGGCGTCGGCGGGGGTCGCGACTCCGCCGGCCGCAAAGTTTACGACGGGGAGCTTGCCCGTGGCATGGACCTCGCGCACCAGCTCGACCGGAACCTGCAGCTGCTTGGCTGCCTCAAAGAGCTCGTCGTCGCGCAGGGCAACAACGTCGCGGATCTGCTTTTGGATCTTGCGCATGTGACGCACGGCCTGAACGACGTCGCCCGTGCCCGGCTCGCCCTTGGTACGAATCATCGTGGCGCCCTCAGCAACACGGCGCAACGCTTCGCCCAGATCGCGGGCGCCGCAGACAAACGGCACGTCAAACTGGGTCTTGTCGATGTGATAGACATCATCGGCGGGGGAGAGGACCTCGGATTCGTCGATGTAGTCGATTTCGATGGCCTGCAGGATCTGCGCCTCGACAATGTGGCCGATGCGGCACTTGGCCATAACGGGGATGGAGACGGCCTCTTGGATGCCCTTGATCATCTTGGGGTCGCTCATGCGCGAGACGCCGCCTGCGGCGCGGATGTCGGCCGGGATGCGCTCGAGCGCCATGACGGCGCAGGCGCCCGCCTCCTCGGCGATGCGTGCTTGCTCGGGCGTGGTGACGTCCATGATGACGCCGCCCTTGAGCATCTGCGCGAGCTCGCGATTGAGTTTGACGCGATCGGCCTTGCTGGTCTGTTCTGCCATGGTTGCTCCCTTGGTTCGCATGTACATTGCTTGACGGAACATCCTATCGGGGGGCTGGGTATGGCGAAATACTCAGTTTTCGAGATAATAATAAGGTCAGACTAATGCCAGATTGAATGTTTCGATAAGGTCAGGTGATAGACCCATGCTTGACTACAATTTGGAAAATCGCGGCGAAGCATCGCTTTATGAGTATGTTTACCAGCAAATTCGCGATGATATTGTTGCTGGCCGTATTGCGGCGGGGGAGCATCTGCCGTCTAAGCGCGCCTTTGCGAGTCATCTGGGTATCAGTGTCATTACCATCGAGAATGCATATAGCCAGTTGCTTGCCGAGGGCTATATTTGCTCAATGCCGCGTCGTGGCTACTACGCGTGCGAGCTTCCGGATGCGCCGGTTTTGGCTTTGGCTGCGGGGGATATCGACCGAGATGCTGTCCCTGTTGGTCCCAGCGCGCATGATGCCATGGGACAGGCAGAGCGATTCGACGCACTTTCTCCTTCCGCATTGGAGGCGGCGCGGCTTTGGCAAAGTGCGCTACGGGCGACGCTGACGTCCGAAGACGAACGTGAAATCTTTTCGCCCGCACCGGCGCAGGGCACCGCTCGACTGCGACGTGCGATTGCGCACCATCTGCGCGGGACAAGGGGCATGAATGTCGACCCCGACAACATCGTTATCGGTGCGGGCGCCCAGCTGCTCGATACCATGTTGGTTCAGTTGCTTGGCGCGGACAAGGTGTATGCCGTCGAGGATCCAGGCTATTTGCGCTTGACGCGCATCTATCAGGCCATGGGTTGCGAAGTGCGGCATGTCCCGTTGGATGCTGAGGGCGTGGACTTGAGCGCGCTGCAGAAAACCGGGACCGATGTCCTTCACCTGATGCCGTCTCATCAGTATCCGACCGGTCTTGTGACGAGCATTGCACGTCGCTATGCGTTGCTGAGCTGGGCCGCCGAGCGGCCAGGTCGGTATCTCATCGAAGACGACTTTGATTGTGAGTTTCGCCTTGCCGGCAAGCCGATTCCCGCGCTCGCGTCGATCGATGCCGCCCAGTCGGTTATCTACACCAACACGTTTTCGAAGAGCCTTTCATCGGCGTTACGTTTGGCGTACATGGTGCTGCCCGATGAACTAATGGAGAGGTTTAAACGCAACCTTGGTTTCTACGCCTCGTCGGTAAGTTCTGTTGATCAGGTTGCCTTGGCGCGTTTGCTGGAATCGGGTGATTACGAGCGACATGTGAACCGCGTGCGCGTTCGTGCTCGTGGGGCGCGTGATGGCCTGGCGGCGCTTGTACGGAAAACGTTTCCGGCAGGGGAAGTCTCGATCGAGTACGCGGACGCCGGCCTTTACTGCGTCGTGGCCGTGGAGCGTGACGCGGGCGGAAGCTCTTTTGCACGGGCCCTCACGCGCTCGAGCATCCCTTTTATCGATATCGGTGACTGTTTTTGGTGTGCCGATGGCGCATCTGTCCCTGAAAACTCAACTCAAATTCTTGTTCAGTATGACGATCTGAGTCCAAAAGTACTAACTACCTTGGAATTGCAGCTAATGGGGGGCATTCTGCAACCTAAGTGAGTAGACTTTTAGCAGTTTGGCGACCAGGCAGTTTTGTAACAAGCTATCTACCTGCGGTTTTGAAAAGCAGGATGACCGGCCTGCTCGGGATGTTCAAAAAAGTCTACTCACTTGCCGCGCAAAGCTCCTGCATGAGAAAAAATGGGGTTTTCAACAGGGCTTCGTCCAGCTCTCGGCAAGCTTTTGGCCAGTTGGGGAGGGCTGTTGAAAACTTGGCAGTCCGTTCGGCGCCATTTTTGGTGCGTTCGCGCCAATGCGTGACTGACTGGGTTGAAATTCGTGTTTTCCTGTGCCTATGAAGGATTTACTTTGTGACATATCAGCTTTTAGGTACTGGCGTTTGCCTCCTCAAGTCCGCGCTTTGTGTCCGCCGCTTCCACGACCGGAAGAAGACCGGCAGCGATATGATCTCGCCCGCAACCCGACGGCTGCGGTCGCGCTCGGTTTTCCGTTGTATACATTGGTTCGGTCGAGAAACAAACGGACTTGTCCTGCCAGCATTAGGCAGCGGCTGTTTCTTGGTGAGCTTCCCAGGGAATCCGTGCTGGAAACGGAGCATGGGGTTTTGATTACGTCTCCTCTACTGACGGCATTCATCATGTTGCGGCATCTGACGGATCTTCAGCTTCTTTTGGTATTGGCGGAGATGTGTGGCTTGTTTGCGGTGTGTGCCCTGCCGGCGGCACTTGAGGCGGAGCTTTCGCGTGCAATTGATTCGGGCGCGATTTCGACAACGTTCGGTTGGGTGAGTATTTGCTCGCTTGAGCACTGTTGAATATCGCGAAACAGCACCGCCGATA
>CAJKFS010000069.1 GCA_905199225.1 uncultured Collinsella sp.
GGAACGTCCTATCCGCTCAATGTGTTCGGCTGAGATCGGAAATCAACCATTGCGAAGTTGAGCAGCTGCTCAGCGAGCGGATACACGGTAACGTCGAAATAGCGGCCGATCACGTCGATGCCGGTCCACATGGGCAGCAGGTACAGCACTAGGATGAGGATGGGCATAGCGTATTGCTGCAGACGATAATAGTTGTTAAGAGCCTTGCCTTTAAGGAACGGCACAATGATCGACGAGCCGTCGAGCGGCGGGATCGGGATGAGGTTGAAGAACGCGAGTGACAGGTTGACCACGATAAACGTGGCGCCGAAGTTCATGATCTGTGATGCAACGGCAAAGGACATGCTGGTGTATAGGTTGCCGTATGCCGCGTGCATGAGGACCGCGGCAAGGCACGCGAGGGCGATGTTCGATGCGGGGCCGGCCGCACTCACCAGGACCTCGTCGCGTTTGGGGTGCTTGAGGTTGTTGAGGTAGACGGGCACGGGTTTGGCAAAGGCGAATACAGGACCGCCGGCGGCAAGCATAAGCAGCGGCAGGATGATGGTGCCAAACGGGTCGATATGGTTGAGCGGGTTGAGCGAGACGCGTCCGCGCGAACGGGCCGTCTTATCGCCGAGTGCCCAAGCTGCGGCGGCGTGCGCACTCTCGTGGATGACGATGCCGACGATGACGGCGACCGCGCTGGCGAGCAGGTTCATGAAGTAGCTGCTGGACATAACAATCCCCTAGCGGACGCGGCGCGAGGCGCGCGTGAGCAGGTAGTCGGCCACAAACAGGATGACGGCCACGATGGCGTAATCTAAGCGGAACACGCCGCCAAAGGGCGAGGTGATGACGCCGTAGCCGGCGATGGCACTCGGCAGTGCGCGCGAAAGCTCAACGACAAAGCCGACGATCTGCAGCTTGGCGGTCAGGCCGCTAAAGCACAGCAGCACGGTCATCGCGCTCATAAAAATGCCGCAGATGCGACAGGCGATGGCGATGATGCTCATCGCCACGGCAGCGGCCTTACGAGAGTTCACGCGCGGTCTCCTCTTCGATCTGGGTGGAAAGCTCCAGCCATTCGTCCTCGAGCTTGGGCAGCTCTTGCTTAAGGCCGTTATATTCCCCCAGCGCGGCGTTGAACTTGTCCTGATCGGCATAAAGCTCTTCGCTGGCCATCAATTCCATAAGCTCGTCATAGCGGGCGCGTTTTTTGTCGAGCTCAGCCTCGATCTTCTTGAGCTGGTTGCGCACGCCCTTGAGCTTTTTGTTGAGCGCGGCGCGGGCCTGGGCCTCGGCGCGCTTTTGCTCCTTGGTCTTTTTGCCCTCGGTAGGCTTGGAAGCGGCGGCGGGCGCATCGGGCTGGGCCGCGGTGACCTTGGCGGACTTGGCCGTGGCCGGCGCACTCTCCCCTGCCGCCTCGGCGGCGGCGCGGGCCGCGAGGTCCTCGCGCTTGTAGAGGTAGTAGTCGTAGTCGCCGTCGTAGACCGTGATCTTGCCATCGCGGATGTCAATGATGCGGTTGGCAACGGCGCGCACCAGGTGCTCGTCGTGGCTGATCAGCACGATGGTGCCGGGGAAGTTTTGCAGGGCGTTCTCGAGCATATCCACCGAGTCGATGTCCAGGTGGTTGGTGGGCTCGTCCAGGCACAGGAGCGCCTCGGGGGCCACAAGCATCTTGGCCAGTGCCAGACGCGCCTTTTCACCGCCGGAGAGGACGCGGACCTGCTTCTCGATGGAATCGTTGTCGCTAAACAGGAAGGCGCCCAGCAGGCTGCGCTGCTGCGGCACGGTCCACTTGGGCGTAACGGTGTCGATCTCTTGCAGGACGGTATTGGACTCGGTCATACCCTCGAGTGCGTGCTGGGCGTAGTAGGCTACACCCACGTTGGTGCCCAGATCGCGGGTGCCGGTGGTGGGCGGCTCCAGGCCGGCGAGGATCTTCATGAGCGTGGACTTGCCGGCGCCGTTGGGTCCGACAAGTGCCACGTGCTCGCCGCGGTAGAGCTTGAGGTCGATATCGCTGTAGATGTGCTTGTCGCCGTAGGACTTGGACACGCCCTCCAGGCCCACGACCATGTCGCCTGAGCGCGGCGGGTCGGGGAACTTAAAGTCGATGTGCTTGTGGCCCTCGGGCAGGATGACGAGCTCCTTTTTGATCTGCTCGATTTTGCGGATGCGCTCCTGCGCCTGGGCGGCCTTGGTGGGCTTGTAGCGGAACTTGTCGACGAAGACCTGCATGTGGGCGATATCGCGCTCCTGGGCAGCACGCTTGGCGCGCATCTGTTCCAGATTGTCCTCGCGCTGCTTGAGGTAGCTGCTGTAGTTGCCGGTGTAGGTGGTTACGCGACGGTTTTCGAGGGCGGCGACGTGGTCGACGCAGGCGTCCATGAAGGCGCGGTCGTGGCTGACGATGAGGACGGCGCCGTCGTAATTCGCGATAAAGCCACGCAGCCACTGGACGCTCTCGAGGTCCAGGTGGTTGGTTGGCTCGTCCAGAAGCAGCAAGTCGGGATGGCGCAGGAAGAGTTTGGCGAGCGCGATGCGCATCTGCCAGCCGCCCGAGAACTCCGAACACGGGCGCTCAAAGTCAGTGACCTTAAAGCCCAGGCCGGACAGGATTTTGCGCGCGTTGCTCTCGAGCTCGTAGCCGCCCAAGTGCTCAAAGCGGTCCTGGACCTGGCCGTACTCGTTAAGGAGCGCGTCGACATCCTTACCCTGTTCAGAGAGCTCGGTGATTTGGGCCTGCAGCTCGTTAGCGCGCTCGCCCATGCGGCGGATTTCCTTGGCCGCCGCCATGACCTCGGCGAGGATGGTGGTGTCCTTTTGCTCCAGGTTGGTTTCCTGCTCGAGGTAGCCCACCTGGCAGTCCTTGGCGTACTGGACCTGGCCGGCGTCGGGGCTGTCGATACCCATGATGATCTTGAGCATGGTGGTTTTGCCGGCGCCGTTGGGTCCCACGAGCGCAAAGCGTTCGCCGGGGTTGATCTGGAAGGACGCGCCGCTAAAGAGGACGCGCACGCCGAAGCTTTTTTCGATCTTGTCGACCAGGAGGATCATGGTGCCGCCTTTGACCTTGTGTGCCTATATGAAAAAAGGCCCCAACTTGCGTTGGAGCCTCCTTCAATGCTCGGGTGGAGACGAGGGGGATCGAACCCCTGACCTCTTGACTGCCAGTCAAGCGCTCTCCCAGCTGAGCTACGCCCCCGTGCGAAGAAGTACTATACGGGAACTCCCCCGCCGATGCAAGGACAATTTTGGAAAAACTTTCGCCCGCGCCGGCTAGGGCGAAACACGACCCGCCCCGCGCAACCGGGTTTCCTGTGCGCCGCCAGTCCCATTATCGGGTCCGATTGCGAACCGCCCCTCCTCTGCGCCTCAGAACTATGCCGGTTTACTACGATGAATCAGGGATGTTCGACCACGCACGCCTTTTCGCGCAACCGTCGGGCTCCCTACCTGCGGTTTTGCAAACGGAGAACACGCGGTGCTCGGGACTCGCCGATCAGTCGTAGTAAACCGGCAATGTTTTGAAATGGCATCAGCTCGATTTCACGAATAAATGTGTTGGAGCCCTGAATTAATGACCTTAATTTTTTCTAAAACACGTCTTTTCTGCGACGCGCCCAGATTGGTTGTTGTTTAGCATTGGAATTGATCTTGCGTTGTGCGACTTGCTCGTGCATGGTAGTATTTCACGACGTGAAGCGAAGAAATTAGGCCTAAGTTGCTTTATTAGAATTGCATTCACCGTTCATAAGGGCTCTTGGCGCAACGGTTAGCGCAGGGGACTCATAATCCCTGGGTTCTGGGTTCGAATCCCGGAGGGCCCACCAGAGTATTTTGAGGCTGGGCATTACGCCCGGCCTCTTTGTTATTAGCGCTGCAAACTAGCTTTGCCATCCAGAGATGTAAAGTTTTTAACATTCATATTCGTAATTAACAATGGGTATGTCGCCAAGATGCCACCCAACCAACACATGGCGTCAATCGTTAGATAAGAAAGACGATATGAGAAAGCCATTGGGGCCGCCTCCCCCGCGGCGCAGCTTCTTTC
>CAJKFS010000070.1 GCA_905199225.1 uncultured Collinsella sp.
CGCCGAATGCTCGCCATCGAAATTTATCGGTGGCCCACTTCAGACTGTAATGGGGTATCTCCCAGATTTACCCGACGCCCGAAGGGGCAGTCGACAGTCGAGTACGTACTGATCATCGCGATCATCGTCCTGGTGGTGCTGATCGCGGGACCGTGGGTCTCGTCGGCGATCACAAACCAGTTCAACACGGTGGCGGGGACGCTCGGCAACGGAATCTCAAAGGGGAGCTGGGAGTCGGGCGGCACGGGCGGCGGCAACGGGTCGTTGACCGACGCCGACATCGTGGACCCCGTTCACGGGATAGCGTTCGCCGTGTACTCGGAGGACGACCACAGCCTCATGTTCTACAAGCGCCGCGGGGTCCCCAGAGTCGGTGACATGCTCAACAGCCGCCGCGTGACGGCGGTGTATACGGGGTTCGAAAATGGATACGCCACCGCGACCGTGGGAAACGACGGCAAGACGACTGCCCCCTGGTGGCCTAACAGAAATAATATCGTGGCCGTAAAGGCCATTGACGATGGCATAGAAATCCACTCGTTGGCATTTTGCTTTCAGTACATGGAGAACTGCAAGAGCTTTGATCTGGCAAAGTTCGACATGTCGAACTGCACAAATCTGCAGCACGCATTCGCGTATTGCGGCAATGCGACTTCCTTCAGTATTTCAAGCTGGGATACGTCCTCGGTCGTCGAATTCGACTCGGCGCTCAAAAACCTTTACAAGGTCGAGGAGATTGACATCTCCGGATGGTCGACGCGGAAAGCCGGCGATTTACGTCTCCTTTTTTCCACCGACAGTTCGCTGAAAAGCGTGAAATTTGGACCAGGGTGGAAGACTTCAGATGTTATGGATATGCTCGGCATGTTTAGCTATTGCAAAAATCTAAACCTCGACTGTTCCGATTGGAATGTCCCAACCTATGCCAATCATAGTGACTTCAATCACTGCGCCCCCGGCGTTATCCTCCCGAAGGCGTGGCAGTAGGTCTGAAGAAACAAAACGGCAAGCAGTTTATGTGGCGCGGGCACCCGTGCCGCCGTTGCCTCAGCGGCACGTTACGGGCTAGTCGGTTCGATTTAACGTACGCTCTGCATGCAATATCAATCCCCATGCGAAGGGAGTGTCGCATATGCATGCAGCGGCAATTAACCTTCGGGGGGTGGGTATCTCCTAGGAATACCCGCCTCCGAGGCCAAGGAGCCATCGAGTACGTTCTGGTCATCGCGATTATCGTCCTGGTTGTGATGATAGCCGGCCCTTGGGTCTCGTCGGCAATCAGGAACCAGTTCAACACGGTGGCGGGAGTATTGGTAAACGGGACAGCAGGTGGGACTTGGGAACCGAGCGGTTCCGGCAGCGGTAACGGCGCGGGTTCCGCGACCGTCCAGGCGGCGCTCGCCAAGGACGCGAAGGACACGCGAAGGACTGGACCCTCGGTGAGCAGAAGGCAGTTGCCGAGGACATCGCCGCCAAGGGCGAGGCGTCGCCCGCCTACGCCAAGGCGAAGGCCGCGATGGATGCCGGCACCGAGTTCTCGATGAAGCTCACCGATGGCAAGACGCTGACTTACCGCATTATCGGCATCAATCATGATGACCCTGCAGGCGGATCCGGCAAGGCGGGCCTCACGTTCCTCACCACCACGACGGGCATTTGGTCCCCCATGAACGCGATTGACACCAACGCCGGCGGTTGGGAGAAGTCTGAACTCCGTCAGAAAATGAACTCCGGCAAGATCTGGAATCTGATGCCCTCCGATTTCCAGTCCAAGGTGAAGGCCGTCAAAAAGCTATCGAACAATGTCGGGGGCGGTGATGAGAACAAGAACGCCGCCGTGACGGCTACCTCGGACAAGCTGTTCCTGCTCAGCTACTCTGAGATCGCCCCCCACCTCCTATTGGGCATCCTATCCCTGGACTTCCTCCGAGGGCACCCAGTACGAGGCCTTCAAAGGCAAGGTGACGGAGAACTATTCTGTTAATGCCTGTCTGAAGATTGGCAGCAGTTGGTGGGAGCGCTCGGTGAATCCGAGCAACTCCTACTACTTCCTCAATGTCGACAGCAGCGGCGACCCGACGTACGCCGACTACGCGGGGTACTCGTATTGCGTTTGCCCCGTTTGGTGCTTCTAGCTCAAATTTGATCTGATGTAAGGCCCGTGCAATCCTGCATGGGCCTTTCTTTTGGCAATTGCTCGACCGATTCGTGGCTTGAAACACAAATTATCGAGTTAAGGAGACATGGGGTCATACAGCGGCTCTCAGAGCGCCTGCTGCACTCCCCCGCCATTACCCCTGCGGCGTCCTCGTATGGAGCCCATCCTGGTTGGCATATCGTTGCAATCGCTCACTTGTCCACCGGTCAAGTGAGCTACTGGAATAAATACAGCGACACGCTTGTTCGTTACAGTCGCTATATCTGTGTAAATCGCCGCGATAAATACAGTCTGTACTCGACTGTATACCAGCTACGCGTATGTAGATTCATATCGCGTTAATAAATCGGCCCAAGCGTGTGCAAAACGCGCAAGTAGCCGCAAAAGGCGATTATCGCGCAGGGTGATTTTTGGCACCCTGTTGATTAATCAAAATTAAGCAATTGCTTAAAACAAAAAAGGTCAGGCACTAGGTGCCTGACCTGCAAACTTCTGGTCGGGACGACTGGATTCGAACCAGCGACCCCTTGACCCCCAGTCAAGTGCGCTACCAAGCTGCGCCACGTCCCGAAGCTTTTGTTTGTTGCTCTGCTCTCGCTCGCAACAGGGAGTATATTAACCCGAAACTTTGGACTTGTGCAAGAACTTTTTTAATTATTTTTGAGCAAGTCCAAAATTGTATCTGCGAGCTGGGGTTTTGTTAGCACGGGAAGTTCTTGCGTACCCGCCGTACTCACGATCCAGGCCTTATTGGTGTCGGTGCCAAAGCCCGAATCGGCGCGCGAGACATCGTTGGCGATGATCGCATCGCAGCCCTTGCGGGCCAATTTACGCTCAGCGTACTCTACGACGTTATCGGTCTCGGCTGCAAATCCGATCACACGGCGCTCTCCCTTTTGGCGCGAGAGCTCGGCCAAAATATCGACTGTCTCGACCAGCTCGATGCGATCCAGGCGCTCGTTGGCCTTTTTTAACTTATGGTCGGCAGGGGCCGCGGGCGTGTAGTCGGCGACAGCCGCCGCACAAATGGCCGCATCGGCCGTCTGGAAGGCGCCCAGCGCCGCCTGCAGCATCTCTGCGGCGGTCTGCACGCGCACGCACTCCACGCCGCGACCCACGTCGAGTGACGTCGGCCCCAGCACGAGCGTGACCGCAGCGCCGCGGCGTACGGCCTCCCCTGCCAGTGCGATGCCCATCTTGCCCGACGACCGATTGCCGATAAAGCGCACCGGATCGATCGGTTCGTGCGTAGGACCGGCGGTGATCACGATGCGCTTGCCTGTAAGGTCCTGGGGCGAGGGATTGAGCACCTCGCAGATGGCCTCGACGATGTCCTCGGGCTCGCTCATGCGCCCCGTGTCCACGTCGCCGCAGGCAAGGTAGCCGCTGCCGGGTCCCACCACGTGAACGCCGCGCTCGCGCAGCGTGGCCATGTTGGCCTGGGTTGCCGGCGCCTTCCACATGCCATTGTTCATGGCGGGGGCGATCACGATGGGTCGCGGCGTGGCAAGCAGCGTGGTGGAGATGAGGTCATCGGCGACGCCGTTGGCCATCTTGGCGATGATATTGGCCGTCGCGGGCGCCACGACAACCAGGTCGGGCTCCTGCGCGAGCGAAATGTGGTGGATGGGGTCGGAAGGGTCGTCGAACAGGCCCACCGCGACCGGCTCATTGGTGAGCGCGCGGAATGTGAGCGGCCCCACAAACTCGGTGGCATGCTCGCTCATAACGACCTTGACGCGTGCGCCGCGCTTTTGCAGCAGGCGCACGATATTGCACGACTTATAGGCGGCGATCCCGCCGG
>CAJKFS010000071.1 GCA_905199225.1 uncultured Collinsella sp.
ACGCCGGCGCCGCGGGCCCCATCGCCCCGCGCCCGGTCCACTCCGCGCTCGACCTGTCCAAGCTCGAGGCTGCCGGCTTCCACATGCCCGACTGGGAGGAAGAGCTGGGGGAGTACATCAAGACGCTCTAGCCGCTATTAACTTTTCGAGAGTAAAAGCCGCCGTTCTTTAACGGCGGCTTTTCTTGTTGGTGGCTATCTGCGCAGTGGTGCCAATAGTATTTTGCGGAAGATCTACCTCTCGCTTGGCATGGAAGTAGGGTGGCCGGGCTGGTCGTCGTAGGCGTATTTGCTGTACACGTTGACCTCCCACTGCTTTTTTTCGACCTTTGTTACAGAATCTAGGATGAAGCCGGTCGCAAGGCTCAGGCCGCACAGGAACATAAACGAGGCGGCGAGCATAGCGGTGGGGAAGCGCGGGACGAGGCCGGTCTGGAAATATTCGACAACGATGGGCATGCCCAGGGCGAGGCCGAATACCGCGAACAGAAGCGCAACGAGGCTGAAGAACTTCAGCGGGCGGTAGTCCTTGAACAGCGTGCCGATCATCGCAACGACTTTAATGCCGTCGCTCACGGTGTTGAGTTTGGACTCGGAACCCTCGGGACGGTCGCGGTACTCGATGGGCACATCTTTGATGCGCCAGCGGTGGTCGACGGCGTGGATCGAGAGCTCGGTTTCGATCTGAAAGCCCTCGGAAAGCACTGGGAAGGTTTTAACGAACGGGCGGCTCATGGCGCGGTAGCCTGTCATGACGTCATCGAAGCTGTAGCCATAGATCCACTTGATCATGGCGCGGACCAGATTATTGCCAAAGCCGTGGAAGGCACGCTTGTTCTCCTCGGCGTAGGTGCCGTTGGAAAGGCGATCGCCTACGGTCATGTCGGCCGTGCCGTTAAGGATGGGCTCGCAGAGGGCCTTGGCCGCCTCGGCGGGGTAGGTGTCGTCTCCGTCGACCATCAGGTAGCAATCGGCGTCGATATCGCGAAACATCTGGCGGCACACGTTGCCCTTTCCCTGACGGGGCTCAAAGCGGACTGTGGCGCCGTGCTCGGTGGCAATGCGTGAGGTATCGTCCGACGAGTTGTTGTCATAGACATAGACCGTCGCCTGCGGAAGCTCGCGGTGAAAGTCGTCGATGACTTTGCCGATCGTGAGCGCTTCGTTGTAGCAAGGGATGATGACGGCGATGGATTCAGAATTCACTTAATGCTCCTTATACATTCAATCCTAGAAAGTATAGCCGTTTGGGCCTGGCATCCTAAGATGTGGGTTAGTTCTCCAGTTTTGTTGCGCGAATCGTTTGCATGGCCGTCGGGTCTATACTGTTCGTTTGTCAACGATTACGAGTAAAGGAGTTGCATCCGTGTCGGATCAGACAAAGCAACAAGAAACTCGCAGTCTGCCTGCGACGTTTGCTAAGAACGAATTTGAGAAGGACGCGTTTATCCTTCGTCAGCTGGTTACCAAGGATTTTAAGATCAAGTATCGCCGTAGCGTTCTGGGCGTCGCATGGTCGGTGCTCAACCCGCTGCTGATGATGATCGTCATGGCCATCGTGTTCTCGACGATTTTTGGCCAGGGCCGCAATGGCTCAATGACGCCCGAGATGTACCCGCTGTACTTGATCGTGGGTAACATCACCTTTGCCGTCATGTCTGAGTCTACTAACCAGGCCCTGACGTCGATCGTGGGCGCTGCCCCTCTGCTCAAGAAGGTTAAGGTGCACCGCTGGGTTTTCCCGGTGCAGAAGGTGCTCTTCTCGCTGGTTAACTTTGCCTTCTCGCTGGTCGCCGTTGCCATCGTTATGCTGTGGTTCCGCGTTATGCCTTCTTGGCACCTGATTCTGCTGCCGGTCTGCCTGCTGCTGCTTATGTGCTTCTGCATGGGCCTGGGTATGATGCTCTCGGCCCTCACGGTCTTTTTCCGCGACGTTATGCATCTGTGGAGTGTTGTCATCACGGCTTGGACCTATATCACGCCTATTTTCTGGACGACCGACTTTGTTGCTCAGATGCCGCATATCGTTCGGATCTTGGTGTATGCGAACCCCATGTACAACTACCTGCAGTTTATGCGTGATATCTTCCTGTTCCAGACTACGCCCTCGCTTTTGACGTTTGGTATGTGCGTCGCTTGGGCGGTCCTTGCGCTTGTTATTGGCTACACCGTGTTCCATAAGTCCGAGCGCAAGTTCATCCTCTACATCTAAGGAGTGCTGTGATGACTGAATCTGTTGTTGATTACAGCGAGCAGCCTCTGGCTGTCGAGGTCGACGACGTCACCATGATCTTTAACATGGCGTCCGAGTCGCTGACCAACCTCAAGGAGTACTTCATCAAGCTTGCCAAGCATGAGTTGTTCTTTGAGGAGTTTAGGGCGCTTAAGCATATCTCGTTTGATATTCATCGTGGCGAGGTCGTGGGTCTGGTCGGCACCAATGGCTCCGGCAAGTCTACGATGCTTAAGATTATCGCTGGCGTGCTTGAGCCAAGCGAGGGCAGCGTTAAGGTTCATGGCAATATCGCACCGTTGATTGAGCTTGGTGCCGGCTTTGACCCCGAGTTGACCGCCCGTGAGAACATCTACCTGAACGGCGCTCTACTCGGCTATACCAAGGAGTTCATCGATGCCAACTTTGACGGCATTATCGAGTTCGCAGAGCTGCAGAACTTTGTCGATATGCCGCTTAAGAACTTCTCCTCGGGCATGGTGGCGCGTATCGCCTTTGCAATCGCGACGATTACCGAGCCCGATATTCTGATCGTTGACGAGACGCTGTCCGTCGGTGATGTGTTCTTCCAGCAAAAGTGTGAGGCCCGCATCCGGCACTTTATTCAGAGCGGTGATGTGACGGTTCTGTTCGTTTCGCACTCCATGGAGCAGGTTGAGCGCATCTGCCAGCGTGCCGTTTGGATTGAGAAGGGTGACCTTCGCATGGACGGCCCGGTCGATGAGGTCTGCAAGGCGTACCGCGAGCAGTTCAACTAGGTTATAATTACTTGCGCCTGACAGGCTTGCGCTTGCTTGGGCGTGCGGTTATTTGCTCCATTAGCTCAGTTGGATAGAGCAGGGGACTTCTAATCCCAAGGTCGACGGTTCGAATCCGCCATGGAGCACCATCGTTTATTAAGCCCGGACCGCTTGGTGGTCTGGGCTTTTTCACATGCCGGTGTTCTTTGTTCTTGCCGGGTATACGTTTAGGCCGAAGCCGTGGCGTGAGCTGCTATTGTGCTGCTGATGTGGATTGGTTATACGGCGCGCCAAAGGGGGCTGGAGCCGAGCGTGAGCAAGCCTCTGCTTATGACGCTGCCAGCATCGTGGTTCTTCGCGTCAATCGTACGCTGTGCCTGCGATATTGGATTGGCGTACGTGATCAAGAAGGCGTAACAAAAGCGGGGAGGACCAACTTGGCCCTCCCCGCTGTATCTAGTCTGCCTTCAGGCACTCGGGCAAGACGTTTGCAACTGCATTCATCGCCTGCGGCCTCAGGTACTGCTCATTGAGCTTTGCCTTTCTGTAGGCGTAGCGAGTGTCTGCCGAGTATTTGATCAACACATCGGTGAAGAACCGCTCCCAGCTCAGATAGTGGTTGATTTCCGATCTCAGCCGAACACATTGAGCGGATAGGACGTTCCCGCAGC
>CAJKFS010000072.1 GCA_905199225.1 uncultured Collinsella sp.
CCCGTGGGTTATACCCTAAGAGCAAACCACCCTTTTTAAGGGTGGTTCTGATTTTCTTGAGCAATTCAGTCAAAATGCTTCGGCCGTGGCTGATGGATGACTTTTGAGTTTGAAGGATCGCTTGTGCCGGACTTGATATCAGCTCGACCGCAACATGTTGGTCAAGCGCAATCTTTTGGATTATTTTGGCGCGAGCGGCTTGGTTTTGGTAGGATTTGTCAGCGGCTTGACTAAGGGGGTTTTATAACTGCCATGCAGGTAGCCGTGTTGGTAACGTTTTACCGACTTGTCAAACACCCCTCATTTATAATGCGTCTGCAAAATGACTAATTGCTTTGACCTGCTGAAACACTATATGTTGTGTTTGAACTAAAAAAAGAATACAGGATATAGATGCGTCTTTGTCGTATGATAGATGGCGGACAGAGAACGAAGACCTTATTCGTCCCATTTGGACACGCCTTTGAGCCGCCTGATCGGCCGCGAGGATTGTCCGCATGAGGACTTATGGTTTATCGAGAACACAGATTGCGCGACGGCGCCGCAAGACAGGGGCAAGCCCTGCCGGGCATCGTTTGGCTCTGAAGCGCAATGAGGCTACGACGCGAAAGAGGCAAGAGGATGAAGATCATCAAGCGCAGCGGCACCGAGGTTGTCTTTGACATCGATAAGATCGTCAATGCCATCCGCGCCGCCAACTTGGAGGTCGAGGAGAGCTCTCGTCTAACCGACCGCCAGGTGGTTTATGCGGCGCAAAACGTCGCCGAGGCATGCGAGAACGCGGGGCACACCGTTTCGGTCGAGGAGATCCAGGATTTGGTCGAGGACGAGATTATGCGTCTCGACTGCTACGAGGTTGCCCGCCACTACATCATCTATCGCTATGTTCAGAGCCTGAAGCGCCAGAAGAACACGACCGACGACAAGATTCTGTCGCTGATCGAGTGCAATAACGAAGAGGTCAAGCAGGAGAACTCCAACAAGAACCCGACCGTCAACTCCGTTCAGCGCGACTATATGGCCGGCGAGATTTCCAAGGACCTGACCCAGCGCGTGCTGCTGCCCCAGGAGATCGTGGACGCCCATAATGAGGGCCTGATCCACTTCCACGATTCGGATTACTTTGCCCAGCACATGCACAACTGCGATCTGGTGAACCTGGAGGACATGCTCCAGAACGGCACTGTTATTTCGGGCACGCTGATCGAGAAGCCGCACAGCTTCTCGACTGCCTGCAATATCGCGACGCAGATCATCGCCCAGGTTGCTTCCTCCCAGTACGGCGGCCAGTCTATTTCGCTGACCCATCTTGCCCCCTTTGTTGAGGTGAGCCGTCAAAAGATTCGCGGCGAGGTCGCTCGCGAGCTCGATGAGCTTGGCGTCTCTGCGTCTGCCGAGAAGGTCCGTGAGGTTGTTGAGGATCGCCTGCGTGACGAGATCCGTCGCGGCGTCCAGACGATTCAGTATCAGGTCGTGACCCTTATGACCACGAATGGCCAGGCGCCGTTCGTGACGGTCTTTATGTATCTTAACGAGGCTCGTACGCCTCAGGAGAAGCACGACCTTGCCATGATCGTGGAGGAGACGCTTCGCCAGCGCTACGAGGGCGTTAAGAATGAGGCCGGCGTTTGGATCACCCCGGCATTCCCCAAGCTTATCTATGTACTCGAGGACGATAACGTTCACGAGAATTCCCCGTACTTCTACCTGACCCAGCTGGCTGCCAAGTGCACCGCCAAGCGCATGGTGCCCGATTACATCTCTGAGAAGAAGATGCGCGAGCTCAAGCTGTCGAAGGGCGAGACCGCCGGCAACGGCGACTGCTACACCTGCATGGGTTGCCGCAGCTTCCTGACGCCCGACCGTTCGGGCAACGGCTTTAACAATGTTGCCAACGCACTGAACTATGACCCGACTAAGCCTAAGTACTATGGTCGCTTTAACCAGGGTGTTGTGACCATCAACCTGCCCGATGTCGCGCTGAGCTCGCATCAGGACATGGACAAGTTCTGGAAGATCTTCGACGAGCGCCTTGAGCTGTGCCATCGTGCCCTGCTGTGCCGTCATGAGCGCCTGATGGGTACACTTTCTGACGCCGCGCCGATTCTTTGGCAGTACGGCGCCCTTGCTCGTCTGAAGAAGGGCGAGACGATCGACAAGCTGCTCGTGGGCGGATACTCCACCATCAGCCTGGGCTATGCCGGCCTGTATGAGTGCGTTAAGTACATGACGGGCCACAGCCACACCGAGAAGGAGGGCACGCCGTTTGCCATGGCCGTCATGCAGCGCATGAACGACAAGTGCGCCGAGTGGAAGGCCGAAAGCGATATCGACTTCTCGCTGTACGGCACTCCGCTTGAGTCGACGACCTACAAGTTTGCCAAGTGCCTGCAGCGTCGTTTTGGCATTATCCCGGGTGTGACGGACAAGGGCTACATTACCAACAGCTATCATGTCCACGTGTCCGAGGAGATCGATGCCTTCGATAAGCTTAAGTTCGAGGGCATGTTCCAGCAGCTTTCGCCGGGCGGTGCTATCTCCTACGTCGAGGTTCCCAACATGCAGGACAACCTCAAGGCTGTCATTCGCGTGATGCAGTACATCTACGACAACATCATGTACGCCGAGCTCAACACCAAGAGCGACTACTGCCAGGTCTGCGGCTTTGACGGCGAGATCGAGATCGTCGAGCACGACGGCAAGCTCATCTGGCGCTGCCCGAACTGCGGCAACACGGATCAGGACAAGATGAACGTCGCCCGCCGCACCTGCGGCTACATCGGCACGCAGTTCTGGAACCAGGGCCGCACGCAGGAGATCAAGGAGCGCGTGCTGCACCTGTAAGGCGGCGCGCGGAGAAAAAAATATCCGGCGGGCGTGTCTGAAGCGGCGCGCCCGCTGTTTGTGAGGAATTGCTATGAATTACGGTCAGATCAAGACCTGCGACATTGCCAACGGCGTCGGCGTGCGCGTGACGCTGTTCGTCTCCGGCTGCACGAATCACTGCTACAACTGCTTCCAGCCGCAGACATGGGACTTTCACTACGGCCAGCCGTTTGACGCGGCGGCTGAGCAGATCATCTTCAACGAGCTGGAAAAGCCCTTTATCCGCGGCCTGACGCTGCTCGGCGGCGACCCGTTCGAGCCGGAGAACCAGCGCGCGCTCGTGCCGTTTCTGCACCGGGTGCGCGAGCGCTATCCGGATAAGGACATCTGGGCGTTTTCGGG
>CAJKFS010000073.1 GCA_905199225.1 uncultured Collinsella sp.
GTACATGTACGGATGAATATGGGAGGTGTTCGGATGAAGTTGATATTCAAGGTCAGCCAATAATTGACCAATCCCCGATAGCGCTCGAACACGGTACGCGAATATCGCTCGAACAGGTCGACCAACCTGCGATCGCGCCATCCGCCATACGCATCGACGAGATGCATGGGGACATCATAGTGGTTGAGCGTCACCAAAGGCTCAATGTCATGCGCGCGACACGTCCTAAAAACATCCTCGTAAAAGGCAAGGCCTTCTTCATTGGGCTCGGCTTCGTCTCCTTTGGGAAAAATGCGGCTCCAGGCGATTGATAAGCGCAGGCATTTAAAACCCATCTGGGCAAACAGTTCAATATCCTGCTTGTACCTATGGTAAAAATCAATGCCCTTGCGAGCGGGATAGAAGCTGTCGGGTGCCAACGCACGCGGATCAAGGTCTCCCCGCATGACGTCCATGCGTTGATCGCCAAACGGCAGCATGTCGGAATTGGCTAAACCGCGACCGCCTTCGTTCCATCCTCCCTCGCACTGGTTTGCAGCCAGAGCCCCGCCCCATAAAAAATCTTCTCTAAACATTATGGTGTCGTCCTTTCTATCAAATTCCCGGCCCACACTGTCGAACGCAACGGACTCGGCAAGTGCCGCGCAACAGCACAGTACCGTTGCGCGGCCAAGGGGTCGGACCGCGCAACGGCTGGGGAGCATATTTGTGTAGTAGCCTCTTATGCCTCGACGGATTCAACGGCCTCAGAATCGCCGCTCTTGGACTTCAACGGCATCTTCTCCTGTCCTTCAAATCCAAAAATCATCGCCAACGCAAACGTCACGGCACCGCCAGCAAGACACCCGATGGTGCCAGGGATGATATCCTGAGCAAACATGAGCACGTTCATCCATGGGAAACCAACGCCAGTGAAGATATAGACGTTGGCATGAAGAAGGCTTACCAGCAGACCACCGACAGCACCACCAATCATGTTCCAGGCAAGAGCCTTCTTGTCGCGAAACAGGATGCCGTAGATGATGGGCTCACTCACGCGACCGAAGGCATAGGTGATGAACAAGTTCCAGCCCGTGGCTCGACTCTCCTTGTCCTTAGCGCGCAGGCCATAGGCGAGCGCGATGGCAAGCGTGGTGTAGGCTACAACCGCGGTGCCGGGGTATAAGATGGCGTCGTAACCGTTCTGGAGCGCGGCGGGCAATATGGCGGTATAGATCGGCACGTGCATGCCGGTGGCGATGATCAGATTCCAGAATGTGCCGATAACCGCGGTCGCAGCGGGACCGGCAACAGAGGCGAGCCAAATGATGAAATCGGCCACAAGGCCCATGACAAATTGGACGGCAGGGCCGCAGAGGCACAGCGCGACCGGCAACATCACGAGCACCGTACCCACGGGTACGATCAGAATGCGCAACATATCAGGCGAGATCTTCTTAAAGAAGCGCTCAACATAGGACTGGGCCCAGGTGATCAAGATGACCGGAAGAACAGCCTGGGTGTAGTTGACGAGCTGCATGGGGATGCCGAAGACGCTGAAAGGCTTTCCGTCCTCAACAATAGCGAGCATGTCGGGATAAATCATCACAACAGCGATGAGCAGTGCCAGCACAGGACTCGTTTTGAACTTCTTAGCCGAGCTATAGGCGGCAAACACCGGGAAGTAGTAATACGCCGCATCGCCCACCAGGGAAAGGATCCGATACAGGTCGCTCGTTTCGGACATAAAACCGGCGCCTTCGGGCCCAAACAGAATAACGAGCATCTTGAAGATACCGGCGACACAAAAGATCGGAAGGATCGGGGTGATAGCGCCGCTCACGGCATCGAGCAGCTGATTGAAGAGGTGCTTGGGCGCCAAGCGCTCCTTCCAGCTAAGCTGAGGGCCATCGAGTTCCTCGTCAATCGATACCGTGACCTCGAATCCGCCCTGCTTACAAACCTCGTCGTAGACCTTGTCGACCGTGGGCCCGACCACCAGCTGCACCTGCCCTCCGGCGTGCACGACGCTGATGATAGACGAGATGTCCTCAAGCTTCTCATCATTCGAGAGGCTTTCATCCTTGAGGTTGAAGCGCAGGCGCGTCATGCAATGCGTAACCGAAGCCACGTTTTCCGCCCCGCCCACAGTGGAGAGAATCTGCTCTGCCACCTTTTTGTAATTTGCCATCATTGGCTCCTTTGCACAATCTTGGCTTACTGTTCGAATCGGCAAAGGTCATGCCCCGAATGGCTACGGGTTACAATCCTTTTTTGGAGATGATCCGGTTGAGATGGATCATCAGATAGAGTTCCTCCTCCTCGGAGAGCGTGGCGTCCCACGTTTCACGACAATAGGAACCGATATGCTTCACGCACTCTGCCAACTGCGGAAACTCCTCACGAAAGTTCTTGTACATCTGCATGTTGGCGCTGTTCAGCGACTCGCCGGCTTGAATGCGCTTGAACAGGTACCGCAGATGCGTGGCGAAGCGGGTGAAATCAAAGGAATCGCGGTCGACAATAATGCGGAAATCGCTTTCGAGAATCTCGATAACGTCCTCGAGCATATCGTCGAACTGCTTTGCGGGCTCGGCCGTGGCTTTGACGGCTTCAACAACCCGTGCGTTCACGAGATTCATCGCAATACTGGCAATCTCATCCTTGGGAAGCCGCTCTCCGAGCTCCTTCTCGAGTCGCATGACGATAAACTGGGCAGCCTTGTATTCCTTCGGATACGTCTCCCGCACTTCATAGGCAAGAGGCATCGCGATGCGGACCCCCTTTTGGGCTCGCGCAACGGCAAACGACAGGTGATCAGCCATGAACAGCGTCGCATTGGTCGAGAGGTCGTAGGGCAGTTCGTTGGCGACGATGTCCATCACCTTGGCCGTGAACATCACGATCTCAGAAGGAAGGTCGCGCATGACGTCCTGCCCTTTGGGGTCGATGTCATAAAACGTATGCTCAATCTTAGAGAGCGGCAGCTCGCGGGGAAATTCTCCCCCAAACCCGACGCCCCTGCCCATGGCGATCACGTCGCGCCCCTGCCCGTCGCGGCAAAGAACGGCATTGTTGTTGAGCTTTTTAATCGCAAGCATTATTGAACCTCCTTTCGGAATTATCAAAAAGACGATATGAGAAAGCCATTGGGGCCGCCTCCCCCGCGGCGCAGCTTCTTTCCGCGGGCTCGGGGTGCCACAATGGGCTTTGAGTATCGGCCCGTGCGGT
>CAJKFS010000074.1 GCA_905199225.1 uncultured Collinsella sp.
AGCACTTAATGTGCTTTCCGTCTTGCGCAGGACTGTAGAGCAGCAAACTTAACCCCCGCCCTCAGCCCCGGAGACCCTCCCGGATGGCCCTGAAAAATTTTTTCAAAAAAGTTGTTGCGCGCCGGACAGACTTCTGTGTATACTAATCCCCGCAGCGCACGCGAGCGGAAACAAACGCGAACGCCTGCCTGGGGAGTTAGCTCAGTTTGGTTAGAGCGCCGGCCTGTCACGTCGGAGGTCGCGGGTTCGAGCCCCGTACTTCCCGCCAACGCAATTAAAGCCACGTCTTCGGACGTGGCTTTTTGCGTTTGATGCACTTTGTTTCGATAGAACGATCGCCCCGGTGCATCTTCGCCCAGAATCCCCGCGCCTTCGGGAACGCAAGTAAAATCTAATAAGTATATCTGTCTGAACAACAGCTTTGTTGCGCAACACCTGTTCTACGAGACAGGGGGTTAGGTTATACTAAATTGCACTGTGCGCCGCACCTGATGCATTTCGCTCCAAGCGCGGCACTCAGTGGATATCCGATTTACCATTTGGATGTCCTGGCGGTCATTTAGCGTCTCGACACAAGCTCGGCCCCGGAGCTCGTTCGAGCTGTTCGTATTCCTTGAAAGGGGAAAAATGGACATATCGAGGAAGACTGATTACGCCCTTCGTATGCTGGCGATGCTTGCTGAGGATCCGGAGCGTTTGCTTTCTGTTCGCACCGCTGCCGAAGAGGTCAATGTCCCGTATTCGTTTGCCCGCTCGATTCAGCACGGTTTGGTCCAGGCCGGTATTGTGGAGAGCCTGCGCGGCGTCCACGGTGGCATGCGTCTCAAGGTCAGTCCGGACGACGTCACTATCCGCCAGGTCGTCGAGGCCGTTCAGGGTCCTATGGTTATGAACGATTGCACCGCGCCCGATGGTGACTGTGCGCGCATGGGCGCGTGCTGCTATCATCCCCTGTGGGCCGGAGCCCAGGCGTTGATGCGCGACTACCTCGATTCCGTTTCGCTCGGCGACATCGTCGCTCGCCGCCAGCTCCCAGCCGTCGATCCCAAGTTCGCCGACCGCGAAGCGTTTCCCGAGTACGCCACCTGCGCGTGCGCTTACCGGGAGGAATAGCGCCGCATAAGGAGCATAGCCATGATTCAGGACCCCTTTCGTTCGATGATTCGTTCGGAAGGGGTCTTGCGTTATCGCGACCTTCCGTGGCGCCGAACGCGCGACCCGTACATCATTTGGCTTTCTGAGGTCATGTTGCAGCAAACACAGGTGCCGCGTGTGGAGGCGCGCATGCCGGTGTGGCTCAATCGTTTTCCGACCGTGCAGGCGCTTGCCCAGGCCGCGCCTTCGGATGTTTTGGACGCTTGGCAGGGGATGGGCTACAACCGACGCGCTCTGGCGCTTCACGGGGCCGCTCAGCGCGTTGTAGAGGACTGGGGCGGGGAGTTTCCGCGTGAGACGCGTGACTTGGTCACTCTGCCTGGTATTGGCCCGGCAACGGCGCAGGGTATCCGGTCGTTTGCGTTTGATCTTCCGGGCGTGTATCTGGAGACCAACGTGCGCACGGTCTTTTTGCATCATTTCTTTCCCGATGTGCCGGCCGTTCCCGATCGCGAGCTGGTGCCGCTGATCCAAGCTGCCTGTCCGGCGGTCCCCGGTGCGGCGGCGGACGAGATTACGCCCTTTGCCGCGCCTCAAGACGATGCCGACACGCCGCGCGCGTGGTATTACGCATTGCTGGATTACGGCGCGTATCTTAAAAAGACACTGCCCAATCCGTCCAGGCGGTCGGCGGGCTATAGTCGTCAGTCCAAGTTTGAGGGCTCGCGCCGCCAAAAGCGCGCGCATATCGTGCGTATGTTGTTGGCAGCGCGCGATGGGCAGCCGGCGGGGATTACGCTTGCTGATGCCGTGGTGGGCGTTAACGAGATGGAAGCGGCAGCCGGTCGCGGGCCGGTCGAGTGCGACTTGATCGCGGGCATTCTAGCTGACCTGGAGCGCGAGGGCTTTTGCCGAGCCGAGGACGATCGTTGGTTGAGTGTGTAGCCCGCTCAAATCTGAAGAACGGGATTGTAAGGTTTAAATTCGCGGCTTGAGGGCATCCTAAAGACAAGGTCGCTCAAAGCCTATGGGCGGCACGTGTTGAAGGGAAGTACACCTATGGATTTTGAGAATTCCCAAACCAAGAAGAACCTCGAGACCGCTTTTGCCGGTGAGTCCCAGGCACACACCAAGTATCGCTACTACGCATCTAAGGCCAAGAAAGACGGCTACGTTCAGATTTCGAATATCTTTGCCGAGACCGCAGGCAACGAGTCCGAGCACGCCAAGCTGTGGTTTAAGTATCTGCACGACGGCGTCGTCCCCGATACCCTGGACAATCTGCGCGATGCCGCCGCAGGAGAGAACTACGAGTGGACCACGATGTACGATGAGTTTGCCAAGACCGCCGAGGAGGAGGGCTTTGCCGAGATTGCCGCAAAGTTCCGTGGTGTCGCCGCCGTCGAGAAGGCCCACGAGGAGCGCTACAACAAACTCGTCGAGCGCATCGAGTCGGGCGAGGTGTTTGAGCGCGAGGGCGTGAAGGTGTGGAAGTGCCTGAACTGCGGGCACCTGCACGTTGGTGCCGAGGCGCCTGAGGTGTGCCCGGTGTGTAACCACCCGAAGGCGTACTTTGAGGAGCAGGTGGTGAACTACTAGCGCTTGGCGCTAGCGTGAGCTGGGCCGGGAGGGCCGGACTACCTTCCCTCCTCGCTCACGGCTTCGCAGGGTCGCGTTGAGGGAAGGTAG
>CAJKFS010000075.1 GCA_905199225.1 uncultured Collinsella sp.
TCACGTCACCTTGCTCGCTTAGGGGCGTTTTCGCTGACTTATGCTCAACCTGCGGCGTTGTCTTGCTCCATGCGGCAGTTAGGGACGTTCCTTTTTTGCCGGCAGTTTGGGACACTCCTTGGGTAGTCATTGGGTGTTTGACTAGTCGTTTAAGAACGTCCCCAACGACTAGGTTGTGTATATTACTTTGCGAGTTTATTCAATCGATATTGTTGGTTATTAAGCTGCTTGCCTGCTCAAAGTAATTATCAGTATTCCTCTGCTATCAAAATTAATGCTCAAAAAATCGTCCAAGAAGTCGCAAGCCATTTTTTGACGTGTCGCTCGTCAAGCGATTCGGCAAGTGTTTGGTTGGATATTGGTCAGTTTTGGGGCCACCTTGCCAAAAGCTTGACGGATGCAAATTTAGACGTCGACAAATGAGCACTTCGATTGCGCCGCGAGCAAAAATCTGGGCTGATTCTCGATAATCGCTTCCAATCGTCCCTTACCGCGTGCCACCCTCGCGTACAATCTGCTCCGACATTCACGCGCCGCCTGGCGCTCAAGAGGGGAGGACCCCATGGCAAACGAGATCTGGACCATCAAGCGTTGTCTCGAGTGGACCAAGGAGTACCTGGCCGAGCGCGGCGAGGAACATCCCCGTCTTTCTGCCGAGTGGCTGCTGTGCGCGGCTACGGGCCTGGCGCGCATCGACTTGTATATGCGCATGGACGAGACGCTCGACGCGGCCCAGCTCGAGACCATGCATGCGGCTGTCGTCCGCCGCGCCAAGGGCGAACCGCTGCAGTACATCACGGGTAGCACGCAGTTCCGCATGATCGACGTAGCGTGCGCCCCCGGCGTGCTCATCCCGCGCCCCGAGACCGAGATGCTCGTCGAGGAAGTTCTGAACTATCTGGATGCCGAGGTGCTGAGCCCCGAGGCCGCCGCCCGTCAGCGCGTGGAGTTGCCCTGGAACGATGAAGTCGAGCAGGCCCGCAAGGCCGAGGCAGCACTGGCCGATGAACGCGCGACTGCCGAGCGCCGTGCCGCCAACCTCACGGCTGCCGACGAGGCGGCGCTGGGCAGCGACGTACTTGGCAGCCGCGCCTATGCCGAGGAGCTGGCCGATCGCGAGGCCGAGGAAGCCGCCGCGCGGGCAGCAGAAAGCGAAGCAGCAGAAGCCGAGGCCATGGAAGCCCCCGAGCCCGAGCTCGACGAATACGGCATCGCTATCGAGAGCGCTGACCAGCAGGCGACTCCCGCGCAAGACGCCTTCGAGGCCGCCGAGCCCGCTCCGACCGAGCCTCGCGCCGCCCGCGTCCTCGAGGTCGGCTGCGGCACGGGCTGCATCTCGCTCTCGCTTGCCTGGGAGCGCCGCGGCCACGTCACCTGCACCGCCACCGATATCGAGCCGCGCGCCATCGACCTGGCAACGAAAAACCGCGACGCCCTTGGTCTCACGTCCGACGAGGTCGCCCTCAGCCTCACCAACCTGGTAAGTTCTATTCCCCGCGAAGAGTGGGGCACCTTTGACGTGCTCGTCTCCAACCCGCCCTACATCCCCACCGATGTCATGCGTTCGCTGCCGCACGAGGTCAAGGACTTTGAACCTGACCTGGCGCTCGAGGGTGGTGCCGACGGCCTGGACATCTTCCGCCGCCTGCTCAACGCGGCGCCCTACATGCTGCGCGCCGGCGGCCTCTTTGCCTGCGAGCTCTACGAGGGCACCCTCGATGCCGCTGCCGAGCTCTGCCGCCAGGCGGGCCTCTCGGACGTGCGCATCGTCCGCGATCTCACCGATCGCCCCCGCATCGTCCGAGCCATCGTCACAGAGCCCAAACAGCGTCAGTAATATTTATTAACTGATTTATGTTACATAGCATGCGTATTCGATAAGCATTGAAATCAAAAAAGATTTTTC
>CAJKFS010000076.1 GCA_905199225.1 uncultured Collinsella sp.
CGCCTTTGGTAAGTTCTATGTGAACGCGAGGTCTTTGACCCGGAGAGTCCGAGGTACTTGTTGGTAAGACCTTATTTAGGAGCGCGCAACCTTGCCGGACTTGAGGCAGGTGGAGCAAACGTTCATCTTGCGACGGTGACCATCGACGACGACGTAGACGCGCTGGATGTTGGGGCGGAACTTACGGTTGGTGACGCGGTGAGAGTGGCTGATGGAGCGACCGGCAACGGGGTGCTTACCGCAAACTTCGCAAACTTTGGACATAACTGACCCTCCTTGGGCGACAAACGAACATGTCGCGTTAACAAACAAGCCTGAACTATAGCACAGAAGCATGTCTCTGTGCGCAATCTACACAGAGATATTCCTCTTTTGGCGATAGTGCCCACGCCACGGCCCTGGACGTAGATCCGATTTGCGTGCGGCAGAGGGGATTATGCCAGCTCGCAACAAGGTTTTCAAGCGCGTCCCACAAATATATATAGGTTTATGGAGCTATTGGCTCCGTTTACGGATTGACTAGTATTTATGCTCGCATTTGAGCCCGAGGTTGGCTACACTATGCCTTGACCATTAAAGGGGTACGAGATACCCACATGGAATTACATAGCTGTCAATGAGCAGTACTTCCTGTGGGTGTCTGGTCCGCTTTGAGCGGTCGGGCATCTATTTTTTTGACTGTGTCAGCAGTCAAGACATGTGAGGAAGGAGATCGATGGGCACGACTTCCCCCAAGGCGGTCATCATGGACGAGACCGCCGTCAATCGAGCGATGACCCGCATCGCGCACGAGATTCTCGAGCGCAACGAGGGCTGTGAAGATCTCGCTCTGGTCGGCATCGTCACGCGCGGCGACCTTCTGGCAAAGAAGCTCGCTGAGGAGATCAAGGAGATCGAGGGCGTCGATGTTCCGCTCGGCAGCCTGGACATCAGCTTCTACCGCGATGACTATGCGACCAATTTTGCTCCCGCGATCCACGCTACCAACATTCCCTTCAGTGTCGACGGCAAGCGCGTCGTGCTGGTGGACGACATCCTGTATACGGGCCGTACTATCCGCGCCGCTCTGGATGCCGTCATGGACCTGGGCCGTCCGAGCCGCATCGAGCTGGCAGTTCTCGTTGACCGCGGTCACCGTGAGCTCCCCATCTCGCCGGACTTTGTCGGCAAGAACGTTCCCTCGTCGCATGAGGAGAACGTGCACCTATATATGAAGGAAGTCGACGGCCACACCGCCGTCGAGATTAACGACGTCGCGCCGGGTTCCCACGTGGGCTCCGCGCCGCTGGGAGGTGAGTAGTACCGTGGCGTTCAACCATAAGCACCTGATTGACATTACCGAGTACTCCGAAGAGGACATCAAACTCATCCTCGAGACCGCCAAGGCGTTCTCTGAGGTCAACGAGCGTGCGATCAAGAAGGTCCCCACGCTCAAGGGCAAGACCATCGTCAACATGTTCAACGAGCCCTCGACGCGCACCCGCAGCTCCTTCGAGCTCGCCGAGAAGCGCCTTTCGGCCGACAGCCTCAACTTTGGCGGCTCCTCGACCTCCACGGTCAAGGGCGAGAGCCTCGTCGACACCGTCGAGACCCTCAACGCCTACAAGATTGATTGCATCGTCGTTCGCGATAAGCACGCCGGTGCTCCCTACATCGTCACGCAGAACTCGCCCGCGAGCGTCATCTGCGCCGGCGACGGCAAGCACAACCACCCCACGCAGGCCCTGCTCGACCTGTACACC